>JANXRS010000406.1 GCA_025356745.1 Arcicella sp. | reverse complement strand
GGCGTTATTTAAGCCCCAAACAAAAGTTGCTAATGGACTTCCTTTATAAGTTGCAGGACCATCAGACAAAATTGTATTTCCTTTGCTATCATATCCTTTGAAATCTTTCAAGAAGAAACCAAAGATTGGGAAACCTTGTGTAATTGGTTGAACAAATGCACCCGAAAGACCTTGTCCAAATAAATAACCCGACTGGATAGTGGCAACATCTAAACGCTTAACTTCATTGTTCAAAAACGTTGAGTTTAGGTTAAGATCCCAAGAGAAATTCTTGTTTTGTATAACTGCATAGTTCAAACTTACTTCTACACCTGTATTTCTGATGTCGGCAGGAATATTAGCCCATCTCGATGTTGCAACGTCAGGTTGTGGAGCAGCAAATCTAAATAACTGACTTTCTGTACTTCTATTGAAATAATCAACTGTTCCAGTTAATCTTCCTTTTATTAAACCGAAATCAAGACCGATACCGTAAGCCTTAGTTTGTTCCCATTTAAGATCTGGATTTGGTACATTTTCTTTATTAACACCACCTGACCCTGAATTTGGAACATAAGTTGCTACTGATGCGTTATTTGCGAAATCTTGGCTACCTGTGATACCGTAATTAACTCTCAATTTTAAGTCAGAAAAAATTTCTTTTGGAACAAAATCTTCGTTCACTAAACGCCAAGCAGCGGCAACCGAAGGGAAATAACCATATTTATTATTCAAACCAAATCTTGATGAACCGTCAACTCTAAGCGTTCCTGTGATTAAATATTTATCATTAAATGAATAATTCACACGACCAAAGTACGATTGAATATCATTTACGCTTTTATAAGAATATGCGTTATATGCTTTTCTTGTACCACTATTATCAACAAAACCAATATTGTTGGTTAAATCAAAACCCGCTGGAGAAGTAAAAAATCCAGCAAATACGCCGTTTCCTTGATTCTCAAATTTTTGATACGCAAAACCTGCAAGAGCATCAATTTTTGATTTACCTAAAACAGTCTTATAATTTAAGGTATGCTCAATTGTTGTTGTTGTAATATATTTATTAATAATCGCTGCATTTCCTTCATTGTTGTATGTGTCAGCAAAACCAGGTGTATTTGGTTGAACAGATTGACGAGAAACACCCATAGAATTATCTAAACCAAAATTTGTTTTAAAAGACAAATCTTTTGTTATATTCCATAATGCACTCACGTTAGCCAATGTTCGGCTTGTATTTGCTCTAATATCAATTTGTTCTAACATAGAAACTGGATTACGGAAAGCAAGTGATCCATTTGTATAGTATGAACCGTCAGGAGCAAAAATAGGATACGTTGGGTTTGTTTGGATTGCTCTACTGATAACACTTCCTAAATAACCAACATTTGCCCCAGATGCAGCACCTTTATCTTTAATCTGAGAAGTTGTCATAGCAACTGACAATACAACTTTATTATCAAACAATTTATGAGTAGCATTTACACGAGCGGTAACTCTATTCATAAATGAATTTTTAATCGTTCCTTGCTGATCGTTATAACCCAGAGAGAAAAGATAAGTAGTATTCTCATTTCCACCGCCATAGCTCATATTGTAATTCTGAGTAACCGCAGTACGGAAAATCTGATCTTGCCAATTCGTATTTGAACCTGCATTAATAAGTTTACTCGCTGGATCTAAACCTGCTTTTGCAGCTTCAGTTAAGAAAGCACTTGTTGAAAGCACATCGTAATTTTTGTAATTTGACGAAATACTTGTACCCGTTGAAATACTAAAAGTTGATGCACCAGCTTTTCCTTTTCTTGTTGTAATTAAAACAACTCCATTTGCACCTCTTGCACCATAAATAGCTGCTGCAGAAGCATCTTTCAGAACTGTAATATTTTCAATATCACTTGGATTCATGAAATTTAATGGATTCTTTGCTGCGATTTCTCCAAATCCTGAACTTCCATTCGCACCATCTGATGTACTTCCACCGTCTAAGGCAATTCCATCTACAACGTACAATGGACCACCACCTCTTAATGAAGTTGTTCCTCGAATACGGATATCAATTGCTGAACCTGGCTCACCGCTACTTGGTGTCAATTGCACACCCGCAACACGACCTTGTAATAATTGCTCTGGAGAAGAAATAACACCTTGGTTAAAATCTTTCGCAGATAAAGAAGAAACTCCACCTGTTGCATCTTTTCTGGTAGTTGTACCATAACCAACAACAATAACTTCGTCTAAGGCTTTATCGGCAGAAATCAAAGTAACATTCATTTCTGAACGAGAACCTATAGCAATTTCTTGCTTTGTGAAACCTACGAAAGAATAAATTAAGGTTGCATTAGCGGGAGCAGAAATTTTATAAGCTCCATTTACATCCGTTTGAGTTCCTTTATTAGAACCCTTCACTGAAACCGATACGCCTGGCATTCCCGAACCATCTGATTTATCAGTTACTTTACCCGAAACTAATTTGTCTTGAGCAAACGTACTCAAAGACACAAGCATAGTGATAGCCATTAAAGTAGTCTTGATAAGAGACTTTAATGCTACACCTTGTCGCATTGGGCGACTGAACCATTTGTAAAAATGATTATTCATAAGGTTTTGTTAAGATTGGAAAATGGTTAATAAAAAACTGTAAACAATTACGTATTTATCCCGTATTACCAGAATATGAGTAAAAATTACCAAAGGACTTACCTAAATTACAAGAGGTGAAAAGTTAGGTAAAATGGCACTTTTGCGAGACTCAATATGATATTGTTATAATAATGTTATGCAAAATAGGTAAGAATATTTTTATAATTCAACTTTTTTAGTGAAAAATTTTATTCCCAAAAAAAAGATAACTTAGAGAATTGTACTTAATTTGGCTTTGCAATATTTAGCACACATTAGTACAGTGTTTGCAAAAATTTGCAATACTTCACGCATGAAGCCTTTTTGTTAAAAAATGTTAAAAAATCATTTATTACATTCTTTCATTTTTTTGTACTTTTCTAATAACAATAGCCCTAAAAAATATTTCAAGCAACATCCAATAGAATTTATTGGTAATTTTGCTTTATTAAAATACAACTTAGAAAAACAATATTATTCTTAGTAGAATCCAAAAATGATTAATCCAGCTATACTCGCAAAATTTGCTACTGAATTAGAAGGTGAACTGCACTTTGATACAGTTATGCGAACTCTTTACGCAACCGATGCCTCCGCATATCGAGAAATGCCAACGGCGGTGGCTATTCCAAAAACGATTGATGACATCAAAAAACTAATCAAATTTGCCCGTGAAAATAATTCATCAATTATTCCACGAACGGCAGGTACGTCATTGGCTGGTCAAGTCGTTGGAAACGGAATTGTAGTGGACGTTTCTAAAAATTTTACGCAAATTTTGGAGGTGAATAAAAAAGAACATTGGGTACGAGTTCAGCCTGGGGTTGTGCGTGATGTATTGAATATGGAGTTAAAAAAACATGGTTTATTTTTTGGCCCTGAAACTTCTACGGCTAATCGTGCGATGATTGGAGGAATGGTCGGAAATAATTCATGTGGTTCAAATTCAGTAGTCTATGGTTCTACTCGTGAGCATTTATTGGCGGTAAAAGCAATTTTGGCGGATGGAAGTGATGCAGAATTTAATCGTAATTCTGAGCAAGAATTTGAAGATTTATCAGCCTCATCAAAACACGAGAATGACACGATTGCACTTTCAGACAGAATTTACCAAGAAATGAATGTGATTCTTTCCAATACCAATAATCAAGTTGAGATTAGAAATGAATTTCCAAAGCCTACCATTGAAAGACGTAATACAGGTTATGCTTTAGATATGCTCTTAAATTGTGAACCCTACACACAAGGCGGAAAACCTTTTAACTTTTGTGAATTAATTGCAGGGTCGGAAGGAACGCTTTGTTTTTTAACAGAAATAAAACTGCACGTTGATGACCTCCCTCCTACTGAAATTGGTTTAGTTTGTGGGCATTTTAATACTATTGATGAAGCCTTAAGAGCAAATTTAATTGGTTTGAAATATAAACCCTCCGCATCAGAGCTGATGGATCATTATATTTTGGAATGTACCAAAGCTAATAAAGAACATAGTCAAAATCGCTTCTTTGTGCAGGGCGACCCTGGGGCAATTTTGGTAGTAGAATTACGGGGTGATACGCACGAAGAAATAGCGAAAAAAGCTACTGAAATGGAAGCTGAAATGCGAGCGGCAGGCTTGGGCTATCATTTTCCAGTCGTTTATGGGGCAGATACAAAAAGAGTTTGGGATTTACGTAAAGCGGGTTTAGGCTTACTTTCTAATCTCCCGGGCGATGAAAAAGCTGTTGCGGTGATTGAAGATACTGCTGTAGATGTCAACGATTTACCTGATTTTATCAGAGATTTTAATGAGATTCTTACGGCCAATAATCTCTATTGTGTACATTATGCACACGCTGGTTCGGGAGAGATTCATTTACGTCCGATTATTAATTTAAAAACAGTTGAAGGAAACAGACAATTCCGTTTGATTGCGGAGGAGATTGCCACTTTGGTTAAAAAATATAAAGGTTCGCTTTCGGGTGAACATGGGGATGGACGTTTGCGTGGGGAATTTATCAAGCAAATGGTAGGCGAACATAATTATCAATTGATGAAAGATGTGAAACGTATTTGGGACCCCTACAACGTTTTTAATCCGAATAAAGTAGTTGATACGCCTCCAATGGACACTTTTTTACGCTACACGCCTGGACAACAAACACCCGAAATTAAAACGACTTTCCGCTTTACCGACCAAAATATATTGCAACACGCTGAACAATGTAACGGTTCAGGTGATTGCCGGAAAACGCACCTTTCGGGCGGGACGATGTGTCCGTCATACATGGCTACTCGCAATGAAAAGGAAACGACCCGAGCGAGGGCAAATATTTTGAGGGAGTTTTTGACCAATTCTGATAAAGATAACCGTTTTGACCACGAGGAAATTAAGGAAGTTTTTGATTTGTGTTTGGCTTGCAAAGGCTGCAAGTCTGATTGTCCATCCAATGTTGATGTGGCAAAATTAAAAATGGAGTTTCTACATCAATATTATAAAGAAAATGGCGTTCCGATTCGTAGTCGTTTAGTAGGAAACTTTTCAACGCTTTCAAAGATAGCGTCTTACGTTCCATGGGCTTATAATTTCATTTTT
>JANXRS010000396.1 GCA_025356745.1 Arcicella sp. | reverse complement strand
TGCACGAAGACAAAACCGTGGAAGGGCTTTCAAGATATGAAAACGTACAAGGATTATTGAACTCTATTAAAGAATTTGTGGATAACCCAGATGAAGGTGTGGAAGACAAAAACTTGAATACTTTTTTGCAAACGGTATCTTTAATGACAACCGCTGACCAAGACGACCCTGATGGCGACAACGACCGAGTAACAATGATGACGATTCACGGGGCGAAGGGTTTGGAGTTTAATCACGTGTATGTAGTGGGAATGGAAGAAGATCTATTTCCAAGCCAAATGATGCTTCAAAGTCGAGCAGATTTGGAAGAAGAACGTCGGCTTTTTTACGTAGCAATTACTCGTGCCGAGAAGAAATTGATGATGTCTTATGCTGAGACAAGATACCAATGGGGACGTTTAAAACCCTGTGAACCAAGTCGTTTCTTAGATGAAATTGACCCTAAATATCTGCAATTTGCCAAAAATATTCGTCGTGCAGTGGAGGAAACCTCCAAATTGCCTCAAGGTTTTGTGAGAATGTCAAGCCGTGAGCAAAAGATGCCTGATTTTGGTACGAGTAATGCTCCAACGCCAGCAAATATTTTGATTCAACGACCTCGTCCAGCGGTTGTGGGAAATACCTACAAACCATCTGCCGATTTCGCTCCAAGTGATACTAAAAACTTAATCGAGAATGACCGAGTAGAACACTTGAAATTTGGCTTCGGAAAAGTAAAAAAGATTGACATAAATGGCACTGACCGCAAAGCAACGATTCAGTTTGAGGGGACAATTGGAGAGAAAACGTTGTTGTTGAGTTTTGCTAAGTTGAGGATATTATAACGGACAAAAATGAAAATATCCATAACCCTAATCACCTTAAACTCAGAAAAAACCCTTAAATCAGTCTTAGAAGCTGTTTCTTGGGCGGATGAAATCGTGTTGGTGGATTCTGGAAGTACTGATAAAACATTGGAAATTGCTCGACAATTTAATGCTAAAATCGTTTATCGGGCTTTTGACGGTTACGGTTCGCAAAAGAATTTTGCAACTTCACAAGCGTCAAATGATTGGATTTTGTCTTTGGATGATGATGAAATTTTAACGCCCGAATTACAACAAGAAATTCAGAATTTGAACCTTTCAACTACAAATTATGATGGTTTTAAAATTCCTCGCTCGTTGATTTTCTTGGGCAAATTGCTGAAATTTAGTGGTGAATATAAACGCTTAACTTTACGACTTTTTAATCGAAAACAGGGTAATTGGAATGCTGAATACGTTCATGAAAGTGTGGAGGTGAATGGAAAAATAGGTGTTTTAAGTCATCACATTCTTCATGATAGTTATCATGATTTAACGGATTATTTCAATAAATTCAATAAATATACTTCCCTCGGTGCAAAGACTTTAGCAGAAGGTGGAAAGACAGCATCCTCTTTCAAAATTATCACTCGTTTTCCTACAACTTTTCTGAAAATTTATCTTTTAAAAGGTTCATGTTTAGATGGTTATGCTGGTTTTATGTGGGCATTGCTAACGGCAATTAACCCCGTAGTGAAGTATGCTAAATTGAAGGAGATGAACAGTAAAAAGTAGGACAGGTTTCCAACCTCTATTTGTTTAGATTGATAGATTGAAAACCTATCCTATTTTAGCAATAACTCCTTGGAAGTCATAAACTCGAAGCCTTCCTTGGTCAAAAATGCCATCAATTTGTCGAATCTTTCTATCATTTTCTTTCCATTATTTCTATGTAAATAAAAAGGATATTTTGCTCCATCTTTTGCTAAATGATAGTCTGTAAATTCCCAAGGATGAAAGTATAAATGCAAATAGCCGTCTGATTCTGCTACTTTTTTACAGAGATAGAAGAAGTATTGTAATGGAAAATTATGGAAAGCAATCCAGAATAAAGGTACTCGCCACTTAGGAGAAACCGATGCAGGAAAGTGAATGAGTTTATTTTGAGTAAAAAATGTCCGTGAAATATGTCGATAATCATAACGACCAGGCAAATAGGTTGGATTAATCGAGGCATTATAACGATAACCCGCTTCAACCAAATCTATATCTGAAATTGGTGCCATTCTGGGCATTCTGAAACCGATAACTTCTTGACCCGTTATTTCCTCCAAAATGGCTTTTGACGTACTCAAATCCTCTTTTTTATGGCTCGAATGATAGTGGTTATGGGAAGCAATTTCGTGCTTTTTACTTAATTCTTTTATCAATTCTGGCTTTGCGGTTGCATAGACTCCTGTGCAGTAAAAGGTTGCTTTTGCCTGATATTTATCTAATAATGAGACGATTGACTGTAAGCCCGTGGTAGAAGTTGCAATTTGTTCTTCCATCGGAGGATTGCCGCCGTATTCGTAAGGCATATCAAATTCTTCAACGTCAAAACTCAATAAGGCTATTTTCATAAATTTTGTTCTTGAATAATGTAGAGAGGACGCTCTTTATTTTGTACTAAAATCTTTCCGATATAAATTCCCATCACACCCATCACAATCAGATTTAATCCTCCGAAAAAAGCCACCGTTACTAATAGCGAAGCCCAACCATCAATAAACGTTCCCACTATAAAAGTATAAATGATATAGGGAATGTATAGAAGAGATAAAGAGGCAAAGAAAAAACCAATGTAAATAGCTGTATATAAGGGTTTTACGCTAAAAGAAGTAATGCCAGCCAATGCTAACTGAAACATTTTGCTGAATGTATATTTGCTCTCTCCCGCAAAACGTTTGTTGGCTTTGTATCTGAAAGTCGCTTGGGCAAAACCAATCCATTGAATCATGCCCCTCAGGAAAACGTCTT
Source organism: Arcicella sp. (assembly GCA_025356745.1). Taxonomy (GTDB): domain Bacteria; phylum Bacteroidota; class Bacteroidia; order Cytophagales; family Spirosomataceae; genus Arcicella. The sequence continues at coordinate 5,346 of JANXRS010000396.1, read as the reverse complement.
GTTCTTTGGTCTGTTTCAACATTTGGGTTACTTGACGGTCAATCAATCGAAAATCTGCTTGTCCAGGTTCTAAGTTGAGTTCGCTTACTCTGTTGATAAGTTGATAAAAACGCTTACTCGATTGTTTTTTGAACCATGAAAGATCTTGATCTACTTCTCGCAAGGTATTCACCATATTGACTTTTTGGGTTTGCCAAATATCAATTAAGTCTTTAATCATTTCGGGAGGATGTTGTAAGTCGGAATCCATCATCACGATAGCATCGGCATCTATTGAGTCGATACCTGCTTTGAGGGCAACTTGTTGCCCAAAATTTCTTGAAAATGAGAGATATTTTACTGTGTCATCTTGTTGGGCAAGACTTTTGATGATGGTAAGGGTATTGTCCTGACTACCATCGTTGACAAAACAAAATTCAAAATTATAGGGTAAATCAGCCGACACTTTTTTAACGGCATTGTAAAAAACCAACAGGTTTTCACCTTCATTATACGCCGCTGAAAGAATACAGATTTTTAATTTTGATTGAGTCATAATAGTAGTCTGATTGCAACTAAAGAATTTATCCATAAAATTAATATTTATTTTTTGATATTGAATATGCAATAGACAGTTCACAAGGTTATTTTAGTAAATTTGTGGGAGTATTTGATTTGAATGCTGAAATTTTATGAATAAAGTACGAACTTTTTTTGCCCTTCCATTTTTCACCCAACGGAAATATATCATTGGAGTCTGGATTTTGGCGGCTATTGTTACTTCTTTAAAACAGTACTTGAGAGGAGACATTAACAACTATAAAATATTTGCTTACGTGTACCGCCATACAATTCAGCAATTGCCCCTGTATGTAGAATATCCCGCTCAATATCTTGATTCCAATCATTATGGACCATTTTTCTCGGTAATGATTGGATCATTCGCCGTTCTGCCCGATGGTGTTGGTGTTGTGCTTTGGAACCTCTTTAACACTACTTTACTTATTTTTGGGGTATTTAAATTGCCCATCAAAGAATCTTATAAAGTTGCCATTGCTTGGATTATTACTAATGAAATGATTACCGCTTTGCTGTCGGTTCAATTCAATGTTGGGCTTACGGGGCTTTTGCTGTTAGGCTTTATATTTTTAGAAAAACAAAATTTTTTTTATGCATCAATCGCCATTTTGATAGGTTTTTTTGTCAAATTATACGGCATTGTTCTTTTGGCGTATTTCTTTTTTATTAAACAGAAATTCAAGTTTTTAGGGGCTTTTGCCATCGTTGCGATTACCTTTTTCTTTGCTCCACTTATAATAACTAATTTTGCCTCATTAAAAATGAGTTATATTGATTGGTTTCATGCTTTAATTTATAAAAGTAGCTATAACGAATCCGTAAGCGACATGGCAAATATTTCTTTCATGGGTTTTATGAAGAAGGTCTTTGGCATCCAAATCCACGTATTGGTGGCGGTGGCTTTTGGGGCTTTTATGTTGGGCTTAATTTTGTTGAGAAAATCACAATACGATTCTCTGACCTATAAATTATTGATATTTTCGGATTTGTTATTGTGCTTAGTTTTGTTCAATACTAATGTGGAATCGCCCACTTTTATCATTGCTTTTGTGGGAATTGCGATATGGTTTATTTTAGTAGAAAAGAGTAATTTAAACTTATTTCTATTCATTTTTGCCATGATTTTAACGAGTTTTTCTCCCACCGATATTTTTCCAAGATTCTTGCGAGAACAGTATGTAAAGCCTTATGCCTTGAAAGTTTTGCCATGTATTTTCATATGGATTGACATAACTTTTAGATTATTAACCCATAAATTTAGTCAAATTACTCAAAGAGAATTTCAGCATGAATAAAGAACAAGGATGGGGAGATTATTGGAAAGATAGTCCTTCTGGATTTAATGAAATAATGTACCAATCAACGGTCTATTTTGGCAATCAGTTGGTAAAACACTTTCCCGTAGCAACATCAGATAGTATACTAGACTATGGTTGTGGACCTGGTTTTTTGGTGGATTACTTAGAAAAAACTAATGCACGAATTCATGGAATGGACATCTCGGAGACTTACATAAGGATGTGTAAAGAAAAATTCAAGGCAAATAAAAATTTGAGTTTTTCAGTTACAAAATCTTATGACTTTGAAGAATTAAGAAGGGTAATTATTGAGAAAAAGGTCAACAAAGTAATTATTTTGAGTATTCTTCAATATTATCAAAATTATGAACAGATTGAGGAGTTAGTTTTATCCTTACAAAAAATTGCCAAAGAGCAACCTTTTACCTGTGTTTTGGCGGATATTATCCCCGAAAATCATCAGTTTATTGCCGACGTAATGAATATTGTGAAGAACGCCTTGAAGGATAGATATACTTTGAAATTCGTAAAATTCATTTTGTTCGCCCTTTTTTCAGATTATAGAAAGGTAAAGAAAAATGGCTTTCTTACGATTAATTACCCATTTTTTGAAAATTTAGGCAAGAAAAATAATATTAAAATGGAGAAGATTGATGATTTAACCATTCATAGTAGTCGGTATAATGTGTTGATGAGTTTTTAGATTTTTAAATAATCGTTATACAGAAAATATCCATTGAAAACATACATTCGCATACTCCAATATGCTGATTCAATTAAGAATCTTGCATTTCCATATTTCATCCTTTCATTACTTGCCAGTTTGTTCGGAATCTTGAATTTTACCCTCCTTGCACCCCTTTTAGATGTTATTTTCAATGACTTAAAGCCCGCAGATTTACAGGAATATAGCGATAAAGTATCTTTCTCATTCAGTATAAATTATTTCAAATATACCTTCTATCATTATTTTCATCAAGTGATAAGTCTTTATGGACGATTGGGTGCTCTAAAATTTGCTTGCGGAGCCATTGTTGTGTCGGTCATTTTGGCTAATATTTTCAGATATTTATCCCAAAGAATCCTCAAAACTGTTGAGGCTCAAACAATTGCATCTTTGCGGCAGGCAGTTTTTGAGAAAACGATGAAGCTTCATTTTGGCTTTTTTAATAATGAAAGGAAAGGAAATTTGATGGCACATCTCACAACAGATGTGCAGGAAGTAGAAAATTCCATTGGACGAGCCTTCACAGCTTGTATTAAGGAGGTTTTTACCTTACTCATGTATTTCATAACATTGTTCAATATGTCGGTGAAATTGACGCTATTTTCGCTAATTATTTTGCCTCTTTCCAGTGGAATTATTGCCTTGATTAGCCGTAAACTTCGCCGTGCAGCTCGTGATGTTCAAGCCCTGCAAAGTTCAATGGTTAGTACCTTAGATGAAGTTTTTGGGGGTATGAGAATTGTGAAAGGATTTAACGCTGAGAAGGTTGTTTCTGAAAAATTTAGAAAAGAAAATTACGATTATAAAGCCGCTGTTTTACGAATGGTTTACCGACAAGAAATGACTTCTCCGCTATCTGAGGCTATGGGGGTTTCGGTTGTAGCGGGTATTTTATTGTATGGAGGTTCATTGGTAATTGCGGGAGATAATAGCTTAACCGCTTCCAGTTTTATTGCATTTATTATCTTGTTTTCACAAGTAATGCGACCTGCAAAAGCTATTTCTGATGCTTTCAGTATGGTTCAGCGAGGGATTGCTTCTTCAGAACGTATTTTGAAATTAATTGATACCGTTCCAGCCATTCAAGATGCTCCCGATGCCGTTGATATGCATGATTTTAACCAAGAAATTGAGTTTAGAAATATAAGTTTCTCCTATGAAACAGGCAGAAAGGTTTTGGATAATATTTCCTTCAAAATACAAAAAGGGAAGACGATTGCTTTAGTAGGTACTTCGGGTGGTGGAAAATCTACCATTGCTGACCTTATTCCACGATTTTATGACCCTTCGGAAGGGCAAATTTTGGTGGATGGTGTGGACATAAAACACCTAAAAATTCAGTCATTAACTAAACAAATTGGTATCGTTACCCAAGAGTCCATTTTATTTAATGATACGGTCTTTAATAATATTACTTTCGGTTCACAAGCTGCTGAAAATCAAGTTATTGAAGCAGCAAAAGTAGCTAATGCTCATATTTTTATAAGCCAATTAGCAGAAGGTTATCAAACCCTAATTGGCGACCGTGGTGGACGGCTTTCGGGAGGGCAACGCCAACGCTTAAGCATTGCTCGTGCAGTATTGAAAAACCCACCAATTTTGATTTTGGATGAAGCTACTTCTGCCTTGGATACGGAGTCTGAAAAGTTGGTGCAAGAAGCCCTCACGCACTTGATGGAAAATCGAACAACTTTAGTGATTGCCCATAGATTAAGTACTATTCAACACGCTGATGAAATTTTAGTCATTAGCAAAGGAAAAATTGTTGAACGTGGCACACACGAAGATTTATTACAAAATGAAAATGGATTTTATAGAAAATTAAATAGTATGCAGGAATAGTTAATTCAATGGTTTGAAATTCTTATATTCTCCTATCCGCCAACCCGTTAGCTTTTCTATCCAAGCCCTAAAACGGTTTTTTAAGGATAGTTTTTTCTCCCGAATATCAAAATTAAATTGCCAATTCACACGGGCAATACGAGCCTGCATTACGGCGGGATGTGTGCCGTTGAAATTCGTTAAAGAATCAATTTCAGAATAATCAAAATTATCTTCATAATGTTTTTTTACTCCTACTGATTCTTCATCAGTTGTCCAAAAATTGATAGAACTCTTCATTTTTTCTTTCTGGGTTTCTGGCGATTTTACCCATCCGTAATGATACACAAAAGCATCTATCCATTTGACAATCAGCTTTTTATCATCAATTGTTCTAAAGCCCTGTGCATCTCGATAAGAAGTAATGTTTCCTTGATTTCTAATAATTCTAATCTCCTGACGATACCATCGTTGAGCATCTGCCACGTATTGATACGATCCATAAAAATGAAGATATTTGAATAATAAGCCCTCTACTTTTGGATTATTCAAATTATCCTGCATCGCTTTTTGAATATTAGGCAAGTATTTTTCATGCACTACCTCATCACCTTGAATATAAAAATACCAATCCGAATCGGGCGAAAGGGCAGTCAAGGCTTTATTGGTTTCAACTGCCAAAACCTTTCCACCTTCACGCAAAGTGTCATCCCAAGTTGTTTGAATGATTTTGATTTTAGGCGAATCAATACTTTTGATTAACGCCAAGGTATCATCATCCGAATTTCCAACGGCAACAATCATTTCATCGCATACGGGCAGGATAGAAGTAATTGCTTCCACAATGGGATAATCAAACTTTATGGCATTGCGGACGAAGGTAAATCCTGATACTTTCATGTAATTTATTTATGAGTTGTGATTGATTAGGTGGAAAGCCAC
>JANXRS010000182.1 GCA_025356745.1 Arcicella sp. | reverse complement strand
GTGGTTGGGGCAGTTACAATTCCAGAACGTCACGCAGTTTTGAAAGATGAAGACCAACGGATTCTTGATAAAATGTCATCGGGGGTAAGTTATTTTATATCTCAATGCGTCTTTAATGTGGATTATGCCAAACAAGTCATTAACGCTTTATCAAAAACTTGTGCTGAAAAAAATGCTGAATTACCCACTATCATTTTTACGTTAACTGCTTGTGGATCTCTAAAAACATTGCATTTTATGGAATGGTTAGGCATCCATATTCCAGAAGAATTGAAGGAAGAATTTAGAACATCTGATAATATTTTAGAAAGGTCGGTGGAAGTATGTCTTACTATTGCAAATGAATTAATCAATTATTGCACTGAAAAAGGCGTTCCTTTTGGGTTTAATATTGAAAGTGTTGCCATTAGAAAAGACGAAATTGAAGCCTCTATTTTCTTAATAAATCGTATTGGAGAGATATTGAAGGAACAAGGAATTCGTAAATAATTATCCTTAGAAATGCACTCATTTTTACATTTTTCGTAGATAAAGAAAAGCAAATAACTATTTTGACTAATGCAGTCATGATTCAAAACCATGACTGCATTTTAATTAATACCTTTTTTGTATGCTTTATATTTTCTATTTATGATACTTAATTTCTCCAAAGTAAAAACGAAAAAAGTGCTACCCAAAGCATGTCCACAAAGTGCCAATAAAAAATTATTAAATTAATTTTCAGTTGATTGGGAGGATTTACCGAATAAATAAACGAGTCAATATAAGACATTCGTTTAAGGGCTTCCACAAAAAATTTTATCAGGAAAAATAAACCTAAAACGATGTGAAAAACGTGTAAACCCGATAATAAGTAAATAAAACCTCTGGTATTTCGGACTTCGGCGGTTGAATTCTGAGCAAAAATTTCCTTCCAACCTAAGAACTGCATTGCAATAAAAGCTAATCCCAATGATAATGTAATTCCCATTAATATTCTGTAATTCAGATACTTATCTTGTTTAAAATTTATATTAGCTAAGTGTAACGTAAGACTACTAATCATGATTACCAACGTACTTATCCAAAATATTTGAGGAATTTGAATTTTTTCGAAACCAGCATTAGGACGTTCACGAGCGAGATAAGTTGCCATTAATCCAAAAAACATCAATCCACTTCCGAAGATTGCCATTTGGAGCATAAATTTAAAAGGTTCTCTGCGTTCCATAAAGTGTACCACGATTCTCCAGCATCGTAGAAAGATAAATTATGATTCTGGAGAATCGTAGTACATTTTGCCTTGCCAAACAGAATATTCAGCGAAAACTTCTTTCAAATCTACTTCTTCCTCAAAAATCCCAAATACCGTTGAACCAGAGCCTGTCATACTGGCGTAAGCTGCTCCGTTCGCATAAAGTTGTTCTTTAATAATTGAAATAATAGGATATTTTGGTAAAAGATGGTGTTCAAAATCATTTGCTACCGTATTAACCCACTGATTAACAGGAATTTGTAAAATTTCTCTCAAATCCATTTTAGCTTTCTCTGGCTTCACACCAGCATAGGCTTCTGCCGTTGAAATATGAATATTTGGGTTTATTAAAACGATGAATTTATCCGATAAATCCAATAATATTTCTGAAAATTCATCTCCCTTTCCAACACAATATTTTGGACGATTTTGGATAAAAAAAGCACAGTCACTTCCTAATTTTCGAGCATAATTTTCCATCTGTTCCGTTGTAAGATGTAACTCAAAAAGGTCGTTTAGGGTTTTGATAGTAAAGGCACAATCTGCCGAACCTCCGCCCAATCCTGCCCCAATGGGAATGACTTTATGGAGGTGAATCATCACGGGCGGAATGTTAAAGTCCTGTTTTATAAGGTGATATGCTTTCAGACACAGATTCGTTTCTGGATTTCCTGGGATTGAAATTCCTGTACTTTTAAATGAAAGTTTTTCAGCGGGCAGAATCTCCAAAACATCGCACCAACCCACAGGATAAAAGCACGATTCAATATTATGAAAACCGTCAGAACGTTTTTCAGTAATATGAAGACCAATATTTATTTTAGCGTTTGGAAATGAAACCATTGTTGATTTTTAATATTTTGTGAAATTGCGGGAATTATTAAATTTGGTTTAACTAATCCTCGCCCAGTTGCTCTCATTAGCTTTTTTCCTATCTACTTGTTCCTTAATCATCAGATTTTTAGGCAATTCTAAATTGGCATCTTCTTCCAAAATTTCGGTAGCACACTCTCTTGCGACTTTCAGAATCTCTCCGTCTTTTGCCAAATCGGCAATCAATAAATCAATCACACCGCTTTGTTGCGTTCCTGATAAATCACCTGGACCTCGGAGTTGTAAATCAACATCGGCAATCTCAAAACCATCCGTTGTTCTGACCATCGTATCAATTCTGACTCTTGTATCTTTGGATAATTTTACGTCCGTCATCAAAATACAATAACTTTGGTCTGCCCCACGCCCAACCCGTCCACGCAACTGGTGAAGTTGGGAAAGTCCAAAACGCTCCGCACTTTCAATCACCATTACAGAGGCATTCGGAACGTTTACGCCCACCTCAATTACCGTGGTTGCCACCAAAATTTGTGTTTCTTTTTTAATGAAACGTTGCATCTCAAAATCCTTATCGGCAGCTTTCATTTTTCCGTGAACAATTCCAATTTGAAACTCAGGAAATGCTCTTGTCATGCTTTCAAAGCCATCAGTAAGGAATTTATAATCTAATTTCTCAGATTCTTCAATCAATGGATATACCACATAAATTTGTAATCCTTTGTTAACTTCATCTCGCATAAAACCAAAAACATTCAATCGGTGGGAGTCATAGCGATGAACTGTCTTAATAGGTTTTCTTCCTTTTGGTAATTCATTGATAATGGAAATATCCAAATCGCCATAGAGCGTCATTGCCAAAGTTCTGGGAATAGGTGTAGCTGTCATTACCAAAATATGTGGATGAATATATTTGTTTTTCTCCCACAATTTCGCCCGTTGAGCCACCCCAAAACGGTGTTGTTCATCAATAACGGCTAATCCTAAATTTTGGAACTGAACGGTATCTTCCAACAAAGCGTGCGTTCCTACGATTATCTTCAAGGCTCCATTTCTAAGCCCTTCGTGGATGACTTCTCGCTGTTTTTTACGAACCGAACCCGTTAATTTTTGGATGGTAATTCCCAATAAATCAGCATAAATTTTTAATCCGTCGTAATGTTGTTGAGCCAAAATTTCGGTCGGTGCCATGATGCAGGCTTGGGCTTTATTGTCAATCGCCAAAACCATACAGATAAATGCCACAATCGTCTTGCCCGAACCCACATCTCCCTGCAATAATCGGTTCATTTGCTTGCCCGATTTCATATCCTCAAAAATCTCACGAATTACTTTCTTTTGGGCATTAGTAAGTTCAAAAGGGAGGTGATTTTTATAGAAATCCGTTACCAAAACTGCACTATTGAATACTTGTCCACTGTAATCAACTCTTCGTAAAAGTTTCTGTTTTATCAGTCGTAATTGGTTATAAAACAACTCCTCGAACTTCAAACGGCGTTTTGCTTGATGCAACCATGCCTCCGATTGTGGGAGATGAATATTATAAACAGCATCTCGTTTAGTAACTAGTCTAAATTTTTGTATGAGGTTTTCGGGTAAAGTTTCTCGTATGTACGTATAGGCTTGTTCGAGTAAATTGCGTTGCATATTGGCAATCACCTTCGAATCCACATAACGTTTGCGAAGCTTTTCGGTTAAGCCATAAACAGGCTGAAAATGTCCACCCTTTTCGTTATCAGGATTGAGCAATTCCATCTCTGGATGTTGCATTTGCGGGCGACCATTGAAGAAAGCGGGCTTACCGTAAATTACGTATTCTGCTCCCGCTCTCAAATTCTTTTCTAAAAACGTAACTCCCTGAAACCAAGCAAGTTCCATCATTCCAGAAGCATCTGAAAATTGTCCCATCAAACGAGCTTTATGCCCCTCCCCTATCTTTTCTACGAACCGTAAACGTCCTTTTATTTGGGCAGAATCCATGCCGTCATACAAGTCGGCAACTTGATGAAATTTTGTGCGATCTTCATACCGAAAAGGGTAATATTGAATTAAATCTCCGTAATTAAAAATATGTAATTCAGTGTTCAACAATAAAGCCCTTGACGTGCCAACACCTTTGAGATATTCTATTCGTGTATCGAAAAAATTAGGTTGCATAAGTTAATTTCTAAACAATTTTGTGAAAATACCACTTTTTATGTAAATTAGTATTTATCTCATCCAGCCTTACTGCTAAATAATTCTGTGATTAATCACAAAAAAATCATCAAATCTATCCTTATTGACTATAATTGCCATTCATAACTAATTGTTAATCAATAATTTGAATATTATAAGAATTTACATTTTTCGTAAAATATAAACCTTAAATTTAACGTTCATTTGACAAAAATATAGCCAATTCTAATCTGAAAATTATGTGTAAAGTTTTCCGCTTTGTTTTATTTTTTACATTTATTATTTCTAGTATGTCACTTCGTGCCAACCATATTTTGGGGGGTAATTTTGAATTGAATAATACAGGCACTAATGGCTATTTTGAATTGAAGCTAAATTTGTTTTTTGATAAAGCTCGTAGAGCTATTTCACAAGCAGATAACAACTTGAAAGTTGCTATTTATCGAAAGAGTGATAACAAGTTGATGAAGTCAATGACTTTAGTATCATCTCAATTAGATGGCACGCCCTTAGTTTATACTAATGAAAAATGTGCGGCAACCCAAGGATTAAATATTGCCATTATTTCATTTACTGAAAATCTGTATCTTGATCCCGCTGTTTATAACGACCCGCTGGGCTATTACATTGTTTGGGATAGGTGCTGTCGGAACGCAGCGGATAATATTACGAATTCTCTAAATTCTGGTATGTTATTTTACCTTGGATTTCCACCCTTATTAAAAACTGGGGTTGAATTTAAGAATTCTGCTCCAAAATTTGTAGCTCCAAACGGCGAATATATTTGTAGAGGACAACCTTTTAGATTCGATAATGGAGCAACTGATGCCGACGGTGACCAATTACGTTATTCATTTGTTACGCCTTACAATGGATATAGTATTCCAAGCGATGCCACGCCAAATCCACGGGGTTCTTCTAATTATCCGCTCATCAGTTGGACGAGTGGTTTCGGTGCTAATACTGCCATTCCAAGTAACCCTGTGATGAGTATTGATGCGAATGGTTTAATATCTGTCAAATCTGACCAATTAGGGCTTTATGTTTTTTCGGTTGAAGTAGAAGAATTACGCAATGGTATAGTTATTGGACGAGTACGCCGTGATATTCAACTGAAGGTTATTGATTGTAATGCTCCACCAGACAAACCAGTTGTTTTCAAAGATACGTCAACTCCCGTTGCTGCCCCTGTTCATGTAGCTACAATTGATGTTTGTGAGTATGGTTTTGTGGAATTAACTACTAAAAATAACCTTGATTTTCAATACCAATGGCAAAAAGATGATAATAATATCTTAAATGCTGAAAGCTATAAATTGAAAGTTAAAGAAGCAGGAAAATACACCGTTGTAGTTAGTTATAAACAAGGTTGTAGTGGCTCTTCGATTTCTGAAAAAACACTCGTCTTCGTGAAACCTGGAGCAAAATTTAAAGTTTCGCCAGATAGTGTTGTGCTCTGTGAAACACCAACTGGAATTCCATTACAGGTGCAACAAGTAAATGGAGGAACGTTTAATGCAGGGGATTATTTATATCTCTGGACGAGAAATATTACTGATACCGTAACCATCAGAAAAGTTTCTATTCAAGCTCAAAAGACAGGAAATTATAATGTTATAATGACCCAATTATCGGGAACTTGTCAGTACGATTTGAAGGCTGATGTTACAGTGAATCCTTTGCCAGAGGCGATTATTACGAATTTAACAGCTAAAAAAATTATTTGTGAAGGTGATTCTATTTCATTACGAGCCAGCATGAGTTTAAATAATCAATATGATTGGCAACGTGATGGCATTTCTGTACTGAAAAGTACAAATTCAAAGTTTTTAGTGGTAAAATCTGGGATTTATAAAGTAGAAATTACGGATGCAAATAGTTGTAAAAAAACTTCCGATACTTTAAAATTGAAAGTTAATCCGCTTACACCTGTAAAATTTGATACTATTTATCCCGCCTGCGGAACTGGAGGTAATCGAATAAATTTACTACCCTACGTTCAGCCCTATGATGCAGTGAAAGGTGTTTTTACGGGCAGAGGTGTTTCGGGAACAGTTTATAGTCCATTATTGGCAGGATATGGACCTTCGCCTATCACTTATGTCTATACAAATGAATTTGGTTGTGATACTAAAAAATCTCGAATTGCCTTTGTGGATTTGACTCCAAAAGTTCGTTTGGGGAATGACATAACTATTTTTAAGGGTGATACTGTTACAATAAAAAGTACGATAACAGGTAGTTATAAAAATGATTTAATAATAAATTGGTCGCCAACAACGGGTTTGAATAGCAGTACAATTGGTCGCCCTGTGGCTTCACCTAATGTAACGACACAATATATTCTCAGTGCCAAATCGTTATCCAGTAGTTGTATTAATTATGACACTATTTTGATAACAGTGAAGACAAAAATTCAAATTCCAATGGCTTTCACGCCCAATGATGATAACATAAATGAAACATGGATTTTAGAAGGAATTGAAGATTATCCTAATGCAGAAGTGAAGATTTTCAATCGTTGGGGAGGAGAAATATTTACAACTAAAAATTATCAGAATAACCCTTTTAATGGTAAAAAAGAAAACTCAACGTTACCGATGGGAACTTATTATTACGTGATTAAAACGGGTGAAGACATCCCTACGCTCACGGGATATGTAACAATTGTGCGAGGTCAATGAGGTGCCTTTAGATGTTTAAAAATTTTATTTGGTTTGTATCGGAATAGCAATATTTCCTTTCGATAATGCTTACTTTTCTTGTCTTGATACAAGAAAAGTAACAAAAGAAAATCAAGAAATCCCAAACTCGCTACGCTCAAACAGTGGGATTTCGTAAAGAGCTTACAGTTTAATTCATAACTTGCTCATTTTTAGACATTTGTAAATTTAAACATCCTTCTTAATAAGAAGTTAGAAAATCTCATTTCCCCAAATGTCGTTTTTTAAAAACCATTGGATTTTCGTTTGTAATTTTTTTGAAAGTCCGATTGAAATAAGAAATACTTTCGAAACCGCAATCATAACAAGTTTCGGTAATATTTTTATCCATCAATAAAAACTTCTTGGCCTGATTAATTCTATAATGATTCAAAAATTCAGTGAAAGTTAGTCGAGCCATTCTTTTGAAATAACGACAAAATGCAGGTTTCGATAAATTACTTAGATTGGCGACTTCCAGTATATCAATTTTTCGCTTATAATTTTCATCAATGAATTTATAAAGTCTTTTCATTCGTTCTTGGTCTTTTTTGGTATACTGATTTTCAAAGGAATTTATGTGTAATAATTCTATTTCCTCAGCATTTGCTAAAACTTGAAAAATGCTCAAAATTTCTAAAAACTGCTCAAAATAAGACAATAATGGCAACTTCATTAAACGTTTAGCTACTTGTTGTTTTGTTTCATGGCTAAAAGCAATTCCCAATTTTGCTTTTTCAAAAAGCTGATTAATTTTTAAAAGTTCAGGGGTATGAGCAAACGAATTACTTAAAAAGTCTTGTCTGATATGTACGACAATTTCTTGGTAATCAGTCTTTACACCGTAATCAAAATTAAGATGTGGTATATTTGAGCCAATAAAAACTAAATCATTTTCTTCATACTGTGAAATGTGTTCGCCTACGTGACGAGTACCATTTGCTCCTTCAATATAAACCAATTCCAATTCTGGATGAAAATGCCAATAAAAAAAATCACTCAATTTCGGATTCACCATCAAATTGAATGAGCTTTCGATAGCGGGTTTTATTTCTTCAAATTGTATTTCCATGATATAATACGGATAGCATTATTGAGAGTAATTAAAATACTTAGTTTTTGAATTAAGAACCTCTCCATTTAAGAGGTTACTTTCCTTTAATACAATACTAAAATAACTTATTTTCACAATAACGTGAGTAAAAATTTGACTAAATATCAATATTGTTCAAAAATTGGCAATAATTGTATTAACATTGGCATCTCGAAATCTCATAAATTTGTATCATTATTTCAATCAAAAATATAAACTATTATGGAAATGAAAGAAACTACAATGGCACAAACAATGACCCCGACAGCAACGGCTGCCGCAATGATGCCAAATACCAATCATAAAGATATTCCAGGAAATCCTTCGACTGCAACGAGTAGTCATATAAAGCTCAATGACCGCTCGAATGGCGAACCTTTGAAGGTTTTAAGTGAAGCCGATTGGGCTTTTTGGATAGAAAATGGTTATGTGATTATTAAAAATGCTGTGCCGAGAGAACAGGCTTTGCAAACGGCTAAATTTCTTTGGGAATTTGAAGAAAAAGACCCAAACGACCAATCAACTTGGTACACCCAACCACGGGCGGAGATGATGATGAAGGAATTGACCAACACGGGCATGGTTGAGGTTTATAACAATCAATATTTGTGGAATAATCGACAAATGGAGCGTGTACACGATGCTTTCACGGATGTTTGGGGAACTGAAAAATTATGGGTAACGATTGATAGAGCCAATCTAAACTTTCCAATTCGACCTGGTTTTGAGTATAAAGGCTTTATCCATTGGGATTATGACCCAGAAACTAAACCCCAAAATGTACAAGGCGTTTTGGCACTTGCCGACCAAACAGATGAAAATATGGGTGGTTTTCAGTGCATTCCTGAGTTGTATAGAACTTATGATATATGGAAATTAACCCAACCACAAGACCGAAATCGTTTTAAGCCTGATACTTCGGCATTTGAAGGAAAATATGACCGAGTGAAATTAGAGGCGGGAGATTTGTTAATATTTAATAGCTTGACTCCGCACGGAATTCGCCCAAATAATTCTGAAGATAAAGTGAGAATCGCTCAATATATTTCAATGATGCCCGCTGAGGAAGAAAATGAAACCATGCGTGAATGGCGAATAAATTCTTGGAAAAACCGCATTGCTCCCCAAGGTTATGCCTTCCCTGGCGACCCTCGAAATTGGGAACAAACCAACTATGAAACAGCCGAATTAAATGAATTAGGAAAAAAATTATTAGGACTTGAAAAATGGTAGAAAGCAATCCATAAAAAAAGGAGAAATAGATTTTGCTATTTCTCCTTAAATATTAAATTTTATTTATTCAGATACAGTTGCATATTCTTCAATCGAAATACAACTACAAACTAAATTTCTATCACCATAAGCTGAATCAATTCTTGAAACTGTTGGCCAAAATTTGCTTGCTTTGGTATATGGCAAAGGGAATACTGCCTTCTCACGAGTATAAGGTCTATCCCAATTTTCGACTAAAACTACTGCCTGAGTGTGTGGAGCGTGTTTTAAAACGTTATTAGCTTTGTCGGCGTTGCCTTCTTCAACCTCACGAATCTCTTCACGAATCCCAATCATGGCATCACAAAAACGGTCTAATTCTGCCTTCGATTCTGATTCAGTGGGTTCAATCATTAACGTTCCCGATACTGGAAATGAGAGCGTTGGAGCGTGAAAACCATAGTCCATTAAACGTTTTGCAATGTCTTCTGCTTCAACTCCTACTGATATTTTGAACGGGCGACAATCCAGAATCATTTCATGTGCACATCGTCCTTGCGAACCTGTATAAAGCACTGGATAATGTCCTTCCAAACGTGCTTTGATGTAATTAGCATTCAAAATTGCTGTTTCAGTAGCACGAGTAAGCCCGTCTCCACCCATCATGGCAATATACGCATACGAGATAGTAAGAATAGAAGCTGAACCATAAGGAGCTGCTGAAACTGCCGAAATCCCTTGTTTTCCACCCACTTTTTGAACAACCGCATGACTTGGCAAAAATGGTACTAATTGCTTGGCAACTCCAATTGGTCCCATGCCCGGCCCTCCACCACCGTGAGGAATACAGAAGGTTTTATGTAAATTCAAGTGGCAAACATCAGCTCCGATTGAAGCGGGCGAAGTCAAACCTACTTGAGCATTCATATTTGCACCATCCATATAAACTTGTCCACCGTGTTGGTGAATCATATCACAAATTTCAATGATAGATTCTTCAAAAACACCGTGCGTTGAAGGATACGTAACCATCAAACACGATAAATTTGCGGCGTGTAATTCAGCTTTTTCCCGTAAATCATCTAAATCAATATTACCATCTTCATCACATTTCGTTACAACTACTTTCATACCCGCCATCACTGCCGAAGCTGGATTTGTGCCATGTGCTGATGAAGGAATTAAAGCAACATTACGATTAAAATCTCCCCGTGATTCATGGTAAGCTCGAATAACCATCAAACCTGCATATTCACCTTGAGCACCTGAATTAGGTTGGAAAGACATTGCCGAAAATCTAGTAATCTCACAAAGCCAATCGTTCAATTCGTTTATCATGGCAGAATATCCTTGTACCTGATTCTTCGGAGCAAATGGATGAATATTACCAAATTCCGACCAAGTAACAGGAATCATTTCAGTGGTTGCATTCAATTTCATCGTACAAGAACCCAAAGAAATCATGGAATGAACCATTGATAAATCTTTATTTTCCAGTTGCTTTAAATACCTAAGCATCTCATGTTCAGAGTGATAGCTATTAAAAACAGAATGCGTCAAGTAATCAGTATTACGTATTACCGACTCAGGAAAAGTATATTCTACCCTATCAAAAAGACTCGTTAATTCAACCTCTGCCGTTCCAATTTTTTCAAAAACGGAAATGATATTTTGAACATCTTGAATAGAACAAGTTTCATCTAAAGAAATTCCGATATATTGATAATCTTCGTAATATCTAAAATTAATACCGCTGGCAAGAGCTTCTTTTTTCAGGGCAGTTTCTTTTTCGCCAATATTTACTTTAATCGTATCGAAATATACACTTGTTTCAATTTTATGGCCCAGTTTTTCTAAGGCCAATGCTGTCAATTTCGTCAATCCATGCACACGTTCCGCAATAGCTTTTAAGCCTTCAGGACCATGATAGATAGCATAAGCCGCCGCCATTACTGACAATAAAACTTGGGCAGTACAGATATTTGAAGTCGCTTTTTCACGGCGAATATGTTGTTCACGAGTCTGCAAAGCCATTCTCAAAGCACGGTTACCTTGTGCATCAATTGATACACCAATAATTCGACCTGGAAGATGACGTTTAAACTCATCTTTTGTTCCAAAGAATGCCGCATGAGGACCACCAAAACCCATCGGAACACCAAATCTTTGAGACGTTCCAACCACCACATCGGCACCCATTTCCCCTGGTGATTTCAAGAGTGTAAGGGCTAGTAAATCAGAGGCTACAACTACATAGATTCCCAATTCATGAGCTGATTCAATGAGTGGGGTATAATCAAACACTTGTCCGTCCGAAGCTGGATATTGGACAATCATTCCGTAAATATCTTCTTTAGTTAAATCTATTTCACGGTGGTCGCCCACTAAAATTTCAATGCCAAGCGGAGTGGCACGAGTTCTTAATAGATCAATTGTTTGTGGATGGCAAAGTTCAGAAACGAAGAAAGTTTCAGTATTTTTTTTTGCCCCTTTTCTTTGTCCATAAAGCATTGTCATTGCCTCAGCAGCCGCTGTTCCTTCATCTAAAAGTGAAGCATTGGCAATTTCCATGCCCGTCAAATCAAGCACCATTGTTTGGTAGTTCAACAACATTTCCAAACGACCTTGGGCAATTTCAGCTTGATAGGGCGTGTAAGCAGTGTACCAAGCAGGATTTTCGAGGATATTTCTAAGAATCACTGTTGGCGTGTGCGTATCGTAATACCCCATACCAATATGTGATTTAAAAATCTCATTCATTTCCGCCATTTTCTTGAAATCTCTCAAAAATTGAGCTTCAGATTTTGCCGCAGGAAGATTCAAGGGTTTATGTAAATGAATAGAAGGCGGAACGGTTTGATTAATGAGTGTGGCGATAGAATCAACTCCGATGATATCGAGCATTTCCTTGCGGTCGGCTACGTTAGAATTGTTGTGGCGATGCTCAAATTTTTCTTGGTACTGAAAGTTTATCTTCATTGTGGGAGAAAGAATAGTCTTATTTAATGAAATGTTAATACAAATTTACGTAGAAATAATTTTAAACACGATACGTAGATTATCAGATTAACAGGAGGTTAAATAAAAATGTTCAGTGAGATAACAGAAGATTTTTGAATACTAAATTATCTTGAAATTATGCAAAGAATTGTACAATTAAATACTAAACAGCATTAATTCAATATCCTTTCGAGAAAATTGAACCATCTTTTCAAATTTTAATCCAATCTTTTTAATTAAGCCAATAGATACCAAATTTTCTGGGTCAACGACGGCAACTATTCGCTTGATTTTAAGGATATTAATGGAATAATATAAAGTAGCAGACGCAGCTTCATAACCGTAGCCCTTCCCTACAAATTGTGGAAAGAAGCCAAATCCAATATCAATATCATCCAATTCTTCCCGCTTTTTAATTCCACAAATTCCGATGGATTCATTGGTTTCTTTAACAACGACCACATAAAAACCGAATCCATATTCTTGATAACTTTTGATATTTCCATTGAGTAAATACTGTTCTGCTTCTTCAATGGTTCTCACGCCTCTATCGCCAATAAATCGTAGCCATGCAGACGTATTCAACAATTCCAGCATGAAAGCGGCGTCATCAAGCGTGAATTTTCGAAGAATTAATCTTTCTGTTTCTATTACTATTTCCATGTTTAACTAAAATTTTACTTCATCCCCCATCTTAATTTTTCCTTCTTGAATGACCTGACAAGTAATTCCCCCATGTCCACGCATGGCATTGAAACCACCTTTGCCCAGATTTTCTTCCATTCGACTACACGGAAAACAAAACCCAGTCATTTCTAAGATTGCCTCACCAATGTGGAATTGTTTGTCCTTCAAAGCATTCAGATTGATTCCTTTCACAACAATATTTCTTCGTATTAAAGCAGGGTCAATATTTTCTTTTCCCAAGAAAGAAGCAACCGCTTTGATGTGTTCGTATTGGATGAGGGTAACTTGGCGTTTATTTTGAGAAATACCTTTATTGGCACGGTCGTTAGTGAGTCCACCAAAATTTGCAAAAGTCTCTTCCAAAACTTCCATCGGCTGCCGAGTTTGTGGACGAATGCCAATCCAAACGACTTTGCCAGATTGAGGAAAATTGCCAAACAAATCCTTGAAGGCAGTTTCTGAGGTTGATGTTAGCATTTTTGGGTGGTTTTATTCGTGATTATGTTCTGCGCTATTGTCTGTGTCTCTACAGACAACGGCTTATAAATGTCAGATTAGCTATTTGTAAAGACACAGATAACAACATGAGTTAATAAGGAAGGCTATGGCATAATTTTTTTATACCCTCCTTGAAAAATATGTTGGTGAATACAATTTCTAAATCTCATAACTTATACAAATATAATTTTAAGGATTTTTAAACAAATATTTATGCAACAGGTTGAAATTCTAAAATCGATTAAAATTTAAAAATGAAAAAATCAATTAGTGTAATAGCCTTTATTGGAACATTATGGGTTATTGGTTGTAAAAAGGAAAGTGTGTGCGATGGCCCTCCAAAAGTAAATGCGGGTCAGGATATAAACGTTGTTAATCAAAGTTCGGTAAATTTAGCGGGTACAACTTCTGCGAGTCAAGGTGGGACGTGGACTATTATTAGTGGTGAGGGTGGTGCAATAGCGAATAATAAATTTACTGGAAAATTGAAAAACACGTACAAGTTGAAATGGGAATCTACGGGTGAATGTGGCTCCGCTTTTGATACCCTTAATGTTACTTTAAATGCAGGTTTTGGGGGAAACTTAACCGTAAATCAAGTAGTTGACAACATTCATTGGATACAACAAGCGTGTTTTAGGATTGAATCGGGTGCGTACACAATTTACACAGACCCAAATTCAATAGCGGTAAAAGATACAGCGGATATAATCGTAATTTCTCATCCGCATAGTGACCATTGGACGGCTGAAAATTTGGATAAACTTGTTGGACCAAATACTATTTTGATTGCTCCGCAAGAAATTCAGTACACAGGAAAAGTAGCGAAACGCATAATTCTTAAACCAGGTGAAGAACATAATGCATTTGGAGGAATTTTAATTAAAGCGGTGCCTGCTTATAATATTGTAAAAAATAATCATCCCAAAGCAAATAATTGGGTTGGATATTTAATTACTATCAATGGTGTAACGGTCTATTTATCAGGCGATACTGAGCGAATTCCCGAAATGAAAACCTTTACTACCGATATTGCCATGCTTCCGCTTGGACAAACCTTTACTTTTCCAAGTGTAGCGGAGGCTGCAGAATCTGCAAAGGATGTGAAAGCAAAAGTATTAATTCCCATGCACTTTGGTCTTGCCGAAGGAACATTGCAAGATGCTATGACCGTAAAAAGCTTGTTAGAAGGTATTATTCCTGTGGTAATTAAATTGGGGAAAATACAATGACTCAAAATTATGCACAACCCATTGATAATAAGCTATTTACTTGAATTATTATAGATGGATTTATTGCAAAAGGGGATGCTTTTGGATTTGAAACCAAAAAAAAGCCGTAAAAATTTGA
>JANXRS010000181.1 GCA_025356745.1 Arcicella sp. | reverse complement strand
CTGGTTTTAGGTTTATGTTAACATAAATACTTCATTTTTAGGTTTTATCTTAAATTGAATCTTTTTTCATTATCCAAAATAAGCTCAATTTGTATTTTTCCAAGCAGTTTTATTGTACTTTTAAATGCGTTGAACCTGACACTCTTTTCCTTTGGGAAAAAATAAAAATAACATCCAATTCCTATTAAACAAAGTAAGATTATAGCGAATAAACCTTGAAATTTCTTAGGTGTTTTTTCAAAAAGTATTTGTATTGTTTTAAAAAATTCTTCCATTTATTGTAGTGATTATTTCTCAAAAAACAGTATTACTTAACAATTTAGCAAAACATACTGACAAATTACGTATGAACTGTATTTTCGTTTCTGATGTCCCATTAGGCAAATTATGACAGCAACATGATAAATAGAGATACCCAGTTTTTTGCAGTCACAGATTATCTGGTGAAGACACCTATCCATGGGACGAAATGGTTGTGCCGACTAAGGAAAGAGATATTTTTTAGAAAATTCGACTAAATTATTATCATCGTAAGTCTAAAATATTTGTACACAAATTTAGATTTTTCTTCGTATAATTGTACTACAAATTTCAACAACCAACCGACACATGAAATACAATTTACCTAACATGAAGCACACAAAGCGGTTTACCGCTTTTTTGTTTTTATTCATGGCTCAACTCAGTTTTGGGCAAGTAAAAGACAACTACTATTTACCTCAAAATGTCACTTATGATCCCCAAATACCCACGCCACAGCAATATTTGGGCTATCAGGTGGGCGATTGGCACATCCAGCACGATGCTTTAATTGGTTATTTTAAGAAAATTGCCGAACTCTCAAATCGGGTGAGTATGGTTGAGTACGGACGCACGTATGAGAATCGTCCGCTCCTTTTAATGACCGTTACTTCTCCTAAAAATTTAGCCAATATTGCTCAAATTAAAGCCGACCATCACGCTTTAATGGAACCCGATAAAGCAGCAAAATTAGACACCAAAAATATGCCTGCCGTGGTCTGGATGGGTTATTCGGTGCATGGAAACGAAGCCAGCGGAACGAATGCCTCGGTGTTGGCAGCCTATTATTTGGCGGCGGCACAAGGAGCAGAAATTGATTCGCTTTTGAATGAAATCGTTATTTTGATTGACCCAAGAATTAATCCCGATGGCGGCGAACGTTTTTCGAGCTGGGTTAATGCCAATAAAAGCCAGAATTTAGTTGCCGACCCCAGCAGTCGTGAACTCAACGAAATGTGGCCTGGGGGGCGGTATAATCACTACTGGTTTGATTTAAACCGTGATTGGCTTTATACGCAACACCCAGAAAGCAAGGGTAGAATTCAAAAATTTCATGAGTGGAAACCCAATGTTTTGACCGACCACCACGAAATGGGACCTAATTCTTCTTTCTTTTTTCAGCCTGGAATACCCACTCGGACGCACCCACTTACGCCCAAAAAGAACATTGAATTAACCGAAAAAATCGGAAAATTTCATGCCGAAGCCTTGGATAAAATTGGTTCTTTATATTTCACAAAAGAAGGTTACGATGATTTTTATTACGGCAAAGGTTCAACTTTTCCAGATGCCCAAGGTTCAATCGGAATTTTGTTTGAACAAGCCAGTTCGAGAGGGCATTTGCAGGAAACGCAAAATGGTAATATGAGTTTTGCTTTCACTGTTAGAAATCAATTTACGACTACGCTTTCAACCCTCAAAGCCGCCCGAAATATGCGTCAGGAGTTGTTGGATTATCAACGTAATTTTTACCAAGAAAAGAATGCTTCCATTACCCAATCTTACGTTTTTGGTAGTGGAAACGACCCTGTGAAAAATTGGGAAATGATAAGAATTCTTCGTCAGCACGAAATTGACGTTTTTGAAGTATCGAAAGACGAAACTTTAGAAGGAAAATCTTTCAAAAAAGGTTCATCGTACATTGTTCCTTTGAATCAACCTCAATATCGTTTAGTTCAAGGAATTTTTGAAAAACGCACTACTTTCGAGGACTCACTGTTCTACGATATTTCCGCTTGGTCAATGCCTCATTGCTTTAATGTGCCTTATTCGGAAGTAAAAACGTCTTTAACTTTGGGAGGAAAATTAACGAAAAATGATTTTCCAAAAGGTAAAGTAATTGGTAAAAGCAGTTACGGATACGTATTTGAATGGAATAGTTATTTTACTCCACGCACAGCGTATGAATTGCAGAAAAAAGGGTACAAATTAAAAGTAGCCACTGAACCTTTCACGGGCGTGATTGATGGCGGCACAAAAGAATTTAGTTATGGGACGATTGAAATTACGATGGGTTCTAATCAGCAAGCTAATTTTGAGGGACTTCCCACGCTTCTACAAACGTTGGCAGAACGAGATGGAGTTGATTTTTATGCTATGAATACAGGTTTAACGCCTAATGGGATTGATTTAGGAAGTAGTCTTTTTTCTCCGATAAGACAACCTAAGCCATTGATGCTTACAGGATTAAATGTTAATCCAAATGATGCAGGAGAGATTTGGCATTTGTTGGATACCCGTGTGAATATTCCCCTCACAATGGTGGATATTACGCAAGCAAACCGCATGAATTTGGAGAAATATAATACATTAATTCTTTCAAGTGGAGATTATAATACGCTTGAAGAAGAGAAAATTAAGTCGTGGGTACGGGCAGGTGGAGTGTTAATTGCTATGACCGATGCCATAAGTTGGGTCGTTTCAAAAGGGCTTTCTCCTGTGAAAATTAAGACGATTCCCGCTGATACCTCTTCTTCAAAACCTTATGCTTTGGCGGAACGATACAGAGGTGCTCAACAGATTTCTGGAGCTATTTTTCAAGTAAAAATTGACCCAACGCATCCCATTGGCTACGGCTATAAAGACCAAACATTAAGCGTTTTTAGAGATAATTCTATCTTCTTAGAAAAACTTAAAGACCCTTACAATGCTCCATTGATTTATACAAATGAGCCTTTGGTGAGTGGATATATCACAGAAAAAAGCAAGAAATTATTGAAAAATACGCCTTCCGTTGTGGCAACAAGTTATGGTTCAGGAAAAGTGATTGTTATGACGGATAATCCCAATTTTAGAGCCTTTTGGTACGGTACAAATAAGTTATTTTTGAATGCTATTTTCTTTGGTTCAACGATTCTTTCGGGGGTTCGTGGAGGAGAGGAATAGGTGCTAAGGCTTAAAACTTCATGTCATTTAGTTAGTCCTAAACCTTCCCGAAAGTTCTAAAACTTTCGGGAAGGTTCCACCAAAAATAAGCAAAAGATTAAGGAAGGAGAATATTCAGAAATGGATTCAATTAAATTTGTAGAATTACGTTAGCTTATTTTAGACATTGGAAAAGTATTTGTCTGGAAATTATATGCTGATAATAATAAAACCACAATATAATGAATGCAAAAACACTTAGAATATTTGTAGCCTTATCAATTTTGTTATTGGGAAGTGTTGTTATTGTTCAATATTATTGGTTCAGACAGGCATACAACCTCGAAGACCGTGATTTTGATCAACGGATTACATCTGCCTTACGGGTTGTCAGTCAGCGATTATTAGATTTCAATAAAAACCCGAACAACAATTTGCTTAAACCCGTTGAAAGAATTACCTCCAATTATTATACCGTACAGATTAATGATACGATAAATTCAAAGGTTTTAGAGGAATTTATCAAGCAGGAATTTGCTCACTCTGATATCCGACTTAATTTTGAATATGGAATTTATGATTGCTTGAAGGATAAAATTCAGTATTCCTCTTTTGTCTGTTTTTCTGAAAATTGTGATCGTTCAGATTCGACTGCCAGTTACCGTTTTCCTAATTTAAACATCCATAATTATTACTTTGGCGTTTATTTTCCCGATAAAAGACTTTTCCTTTTGGGGGACCTTAATAATTGGTTCGTTTCCTCGGCAATTCTTTTGGTTGTGATGGCATTTTTTGTTTATTCGCTGATGTTAATATTTAAGCAAAAACGCCTTTCTG
>JANXRS010000151.1 GCA_025356745.1 Arcicella sp. | reverse complement strand
AGTCGTTGAATTTTAGAAGTATCTACGCCAATTTCAGCCAATTTTTGCAAATTTTTAGGCGTTAATTTTGAGTAATCTATTAATCCCGAATTCCAAATCATTACAAAATTTCCAGCGGGCGTAGTGGAGAAATAATCTTCGATATCGGTTGTATTTGGTTCAGGAGAAAGGTAATTAACCGAATAAGGCGTATAGCCACAAACCAATCTCGGCAAAACTGAATAAGGTCGCAAAGCCCGATTAAAAGCTACCGCATTGAAGTTTTGCCAAGGATAACAAACGCCATCACTCAATAATAATTTATCATTCAGAATTACATAATTTGAACGATAGGGTCGAGATACGCCACTATTCCAACCATAAATTTTTGCGGATATTTTCACAGTTGATTGTGGTAATTTCCAATTATTTCCATCCAAAATAATTTGACTATCGGTTGTCGTTTTTTTTAACTGAGCAAAACTATGTTGAGCAAATCCTTCTGTGCCATTTTTAAGGTAAATAAACGAACTTTCTACCCAAGTTGTGTCGTTCGAAAGTTTTGTTCTGACGTAATAAACGATGCTATCTTTATCTAATAAATTTACCTGCCAATTTAATAGGGGAGGAGCAGTTCCAGAGAAAGTTTTTTTGAAACTTGACTTATAATTTTTGGAAGAATCTACTTCAATAATTATGGAAGATTTACCTATGATTGAAGGGATTTGTAAAATAAAATTTATATTTTTTTGATTAACAATAGAAAACTCTCGGGGCGATAAAATATTGATGTTCG
The DNA here is from genome assembly GCA_025356745.1 of Arcicella sp. GTDB lineage: Bacteria > Bacteroidota > Bacteroidia > Cytophagales > Spirosomataceae > Arcicella. The sequence goes on along the minus strand of JANXRS010000151.1, from coordinate 4,737 downwards.
CAAGGGGGAATTTATATTCAAACAATATTAAATTATTATTTTCTCGGGATTCAAATATTTGATTATCAGGGTCTAATATTATTTCAAAACGATTGTTACCAACACTTAAATTTTTATCATTTTTAATGCTAAAATATAAAGTATCTTGATAATTAATTGGATTGAAACTTAGTTTTTCAAAATTATCCACCGTTCCATTAGCATACATTCGTTTGAGACTAATACTCAATTTTTTAGGAGAAATTCTACCTAAATTTCTGACAATTATTCCGATTTTTAAGGAATCTGTATTGGCATTTAATTCATTATTTTTATCAATGTTTTTTAAGAAAACAGCGTTGCTATTTATTTCATAATCAGGTTTTTGGGTTGGGAAAAGTGCTACTGCTGGGTCACCTTGCAAGGTAAATTGTTGCGTATTTCCGAGGGCATAAAAATTGTCTGGAAACGTTTTCAAATGTCGATTTATACTCTCTTTCATGATTGTTCCGAAGGGTTTATCGGACAACAAAGAATCCGTAAATTGAGAATGATAAATTTCGTCAGAATAACTTTTCAAGGCACTAGGATAGCCTAAATTTGAGTGAGCCAGAAACAAAATTGCTCCTCTATTTGGGGTGTTTATCCAGTCCGTTCCGAAAGAGTTTAAAGAGCCGAAAAGATTGCCTGCATCACAGCCATTTATAAAAACTAACGGATATTTTCCTTTATTTTTATAGCCCAAAAGGTCATTTGAACAATAACCAATGTCCATGTCAGTTTGTGTAGGAGCGGAATGCCCGAACATCATAATCATGCCTACGCCTTGATTTACCTTTTCTGTTACATTGATAAATTCAACTGGATTATCCGTTTTTTTTGATAATAAATCTACTTTTTGACCTAATAATCCTTGCTCACAAACTGTTTTAAGTTCTTCGGTATATTGTCTTAAAGTTGTGAGTTCGCTGATGCTTCTTCCACCCGACATTTTTAAGGCATTTTTTCGCCAAAGAGCATCCATCGGATTAGCTTCATGGGCTTTTACTTTATTCAAATAATGCAAAACTGTTTCTGGATTATTCGTTGCCAAACGACCAATTCCAAGGCTTGAAAAATTGGTTTCTGTTCCATTTAAACCCATGGTAAAAGGTACATCTCCACCTGGATAACCTAACGTAGGTACTAAATCAATTTGGTAATCGCTAGGACTTTTTCGAGCTCTTTGAGGATAACTTGCATTACCAATTAAAAACACAAATGCTGGTTTACCATTTCGCAACATCATGCTCAAAAAACGCTTAATTGCTAAGGGATTTTTATCTCCGTAAGTAAATAAATTATACAGTAAATCAATATCTACAGAAAGCGTATCATATCTTCCACCAATGACAGATGCTCTATAAGTTGCATACTCTTTTATGTATTTTGATAAATATTTGTGATTGATTATCAGGTAATTAGCTTGTGAATTGTTGATATTTCTAAAATTGATTGGTTCAATGACAACTACTTTTTTAAATTGATTTGTCGCTAAGAACTGATGTCCCGTAATAGCACCTTCAATTGATGTTCCGTTTGTGATAAAGCTAATTTTTTGAAGATTGTTTTTATCAGAAATGTCATATAATTGGACTCCTTCGGGAGCATGGGAAATACTGATAAATCGGTTTTTAACACTGTTTTTTGTCAGCGTGAAAATCTTCTCAGAAACGCCCTGCATATCAGTACTTTGAGGGTAAGTTAGCTTTATGTACGATACAGAATATTGGTCAATTTGAGAACCAACGGAACGGGTAGAAATGCGTAAGGTATTATTGATTATATCTTGAAAATTTACAATTTTATTAATCTTCTTCGTAAAATAATTATTAATGATGGTTGTATCTAAAAGTCTTTTATTTTGACTATTCCCAAGCCAAGTTTCTATCAAATGTCCTCCCGATGAACGACCCGTAAAAAGTATTTCTATTTGAGGTTTTTGAATGTCTGATTTTATGAAATTTATAAGATTGAAATCAAAATTTACAACTATATTTTTGCCTTGAACTTCACCAGTCCATCCTTTTCCGTACCCATAATTACTATTCAAAACGCCTGAATATAAGTTTACGCCCATGGGTTCTGGCTGCCCTTCTGCGTAAGAGGAAGTAAATAATTGTAGGGTTTCTTCCCAATGAAAAGGCTCAGGTTTTAGATTTTGAACATTCTGCTGATGAGAAACTTTCATGCGTTTACCTGCCTCATTATCAATTCGATAAGTTAAAAAATACGAAGCTGTATCAGCATACAAACTATAATATTGATGGGGTTGAGATAGCGTAGGAAGGTAGAGAATTGAATCTAATTTTCCATCATTTTCTTCGGCATAAAATTCTATAAAATCAGTTTCATCGAATATTTTGTCTTCTTCGCCTTTTATTAAAATTGCTTGTTCTTCTCCACGTCTGAACAATTGTATTTTTTCTGGATTGACACTGGTTGGAAAACCTGCTGTTTTTAAGTCATTAAACGAAACCTGATAAATTCCCTTTTGTGTAATTTTTAGTTTAAAATATGGCTGGTTATAGTTTATCCATTCATTTCCAAAGGTTTGGGCTTGAATGAATTTGCAGAACAATAATGAAAATAGCAGTAAAACATAGGAGCGAATATAGTGTAGCATATTGATTATTTATTTTATTCAAAGTTCTCATTTTATTGAATATAAACTAATTTTTACCGCTTTTTATCTTTGATACCACTGAGTTGTCAATCAGAAATTTTTGTTTTACCCTATAATTACCTGCATTTATTTATGTAGAATATGAGTATATTGCTAATTGAGAAATCTTGTAATTGAAACATAACTCAATTAAGATAAAACGGTCCTCTCATGTTATAAATATAATTCAATAAATTTGAAAATGAACGAACATAATTCAAGAAGGAATTTTCTCAAAACCAGCGGTTTAGTCGTTGGTGCTGGGCTTTTATCTCATAATCTTTTAGCCAAAAATAAAAAAATGGAAGACGTATTAATTGGTCATAATTCTCATAAATATCGTGTAAAAACAGGTTGGGGCGTATTGGATGCGGGTAAAAATCCTGTAAACGATTGTCATGAAATGGTGGAAGATGCCAAAGGACGGTTGATTATGTGTACCAATGAAACCAAAAATAATATTATCATTTACGATAAATCGGGCAAATTATTGGAAACTTGGGGGACGACCTACACGGGAGCTCACGGACTCACGATTGCCAATGAAGGAGCGGAACAATTCTTATATATTTGTGATAATGCACGTCATCAAGTAATTAAAACTGATTTGAAAGGACGGGAAATTATGAAATTGGAATACCCAAAAGAGACGGGCGTTTATGATTCTCCTAATCAATTTGTACCGACAGAAACTGCCATAAATCCAATTAATGGGGACATTTATGTAACTGATGGATACGGAGCGAATTACATAACACAGTATGATGCGAAGGGAAAATACATTCGTCATTGGGGGGGAAGAAGTGCCGATGGGACTTACGAAGATAATAAATTTAATTGTTGTCATGGTATTTTGGTAGATAATCGGGACAAGAAAAATCCGACTTTATTAATTACCGATAGAAATCATCAATGCCTAAAAAGATTCACGTTGGATGGAAAGTTTTTAGCCGTTTATCGTTACCCAGGAACATTTATTTGTCGCCCAGTTCTACACGGTGATAATATTTTTGCGGCAGCGTATAGAAGTGGAGATGCTTCTTGGTTAAATTCGGGCTATGTTCAGGTGATTGATAAGAATATGAAAGCTATTTCAACGCCTGGTGGTTCGGAACCGATTTATAAAGATGGACAGCTTGTTAGACAATATAAGGAAGACCCAAATAATGTTTTCATGCACCCACATGATGTATATGTGGATTCAGACGAGAATGTATATGTGCCTCAATGGAATTCCAAGAAGACTTATCCAGTGAAATTAGAACGAGTTTCTTGAGTTTTTTGAAATATGGACGAATAGCATTCGTACATTAATGATAAAATAATTTGGTATAAGGATGAATGCTATTCGTCCAAACATGAAAAAACTATCAATGATACTTTTACAAACAAACACATCGTCCGATTGGGTCATGTTTTTCGGACATTTTCATCCTGTAGTAGTTCATTTGCCAATTGGAATGTTGATGATTGCTGCGATATTAGAATATATTTCTCATAAAAAAGGACTTGAAGTTCTGCAACCTGCCATCACGCCAATTCTATGGTGGGGCATGATTTCAGCGGTTATTTCTTGTATTTTTGGATACCTTCTTTCTTCTTCGGGCGAGTATAATGAAAACACGCTTTTTTGGCATCAATGGATGGGAATTAGTGTAGCTTTAATCTCGTTGGCGGCTTGGTACATGAAGAAAAACTGGCAAAATGATGATACAATGAAGAAGGTTTATATCCCTTCATTATTTGTTATGATAATACTGCTCACAGGTACAGGACATTTAGGCGGAAACATGACACACGGCGAAGATTATCTATATTCTTATACTCCCGAACCCTTTCGTAGTATGGCTGGATTGCCTGCACGCATGGGTGGAAAAGGAACGATTAGAAAAATTGAAAATATTCAGCAAGCCCTTGTTTATCAAGATGTTATCGCTCCAATGATGGAACAGAAATGTTGGTCGTGTCATAATGCTAATAAAATTAAGGGGCAACTACGGATGGATAAACCTGAATTATTAGCAAAAGGAGGCGAACACGGAGCCATTTTCAAA
>JANXRS010000047.1 GCA_025356745.1 Arcicella sp. | reverse complement strand
ACCCATCAACAAGTAGCTGATGTTCAAGATAAACTCAATAACAGACCAAGAAAAAAATTAGGTTACTTTTCTCCTAACGAATTTTATAAAATTAATTTCTTAAATAATGAAGTTGCATTTGCGACTTGAATCCAGCTATTTTATTACCCGTACTGATAGGAACAGTTGTTTTTTTACGCTTGAAAAAGAAATAAAACAAAGTCAATTAAACATATTTGATATAAAGTTTAAAATAAAATTTACAATTTATACCTTCTTCCTTAAAATATAAATAACGTTAATCTTTTATAAATATTATATTTGCTGAAAATTAATGTTTTGTGATTAATTTTGGATAATAATTTTAATTATGTATTTTAGGTAACTTTGTTCATCTTATGCTCATCCTAAAAAAGGATTTATATTATAAAAGAAATTATTAAAATTTATAGAAACTTTTAATTAATGATATGATAGATAGCTACATCACACTTTTACACCAAACAAATACTAAGGGCTTTGCTGTATTAATTGACCCAGATAAAATTAATCTCCAAAATTTAGAGCTATTGATTAATAAAAGTATAAAAAATCATGTAACCTATTTTTTTATAGGGGGAAGCCTTCTCACTGAAAACCTAACATCCCAGATTATTAAGCTTATTAAAAAACTATCAAAAATTCCAACTATACTCTTTCCTGGGAGTTTTTCTCACATCGATTTGTCTGCCGATGGGCTTTTATTTTTATCCTTAATATCGGGAAGAAACCCAGACTTTTTAATTGGTCAGCACGTTATTTCAGCTCCAATTTTAAGAAAAAGTAATCTTGAAATATTACCGACTGGTTATATGTTGATTGACGGAGGAAAGCAAACAACTGTTTCATACATTTCTAATACCACTCCGATTCCAAGTAATAAACCTGATATAGCAGTTTGCACGGCGATGGCTGCGGAAATGTTAGGAATGAAATTTATTTTTATGGATGCTGGTAGCGGAGCAATGAATGCCATCTCTTTTGAAATGATTCGTGGCGTTAGAGAAAATATAAATTTACCAATTTTAGTTGGAGGGGGAATTGATACCATAGAAAAAGCAAGGAATGCACTTGAGGCAGGGGCAGATATTATCGTTGTAGGTCATGGCATAGAAAAAGATATTAATTTAATTGATAAAATTGGAGGTTTAGTAAGTTCTTTCAACCTTAATCCACAAGAAGAAAACTATTCCAATTAATCATTTTGGGAAGTAGAATAGATATATTACTGAACAAAATCCACTTAAATTAACTTATTGAGAGGGTTTGAATTATAAATCTTTTTGAAATCATCATTAGATTTTAATAGTTTTTGTAAAGTATTTACATCCTCAAATCTATGTAAATCTGTCCCTAAAAAATCTATAAGATTATTGCTTAATAATTTATGTGCTACTATTTTGGCTGCCAAGCCATATTGTCCAACTAATGACATTAAATTGAGTTGAAATAAACATCCCAGTGTTTTTAGGTATTCAAATTTATGTAATTTATCATTCCAATAGCGGTATCTTTCGGGGTGAGCCAAAATGGGTTTATACCCTTTAGTTATCATTGTAAATATTACCTCTTCCAAATTGACAGGCGGTGCTACAAATGATAGTTCAATGAGTACATAGTTGTCACCGAATGTCAAAAGATTGTCGGTCGCTAAATATTCAGTAAATAATTCATCAACTTTGTATTCAGCAGCTGCTTCAATTTCAACTTGTATGTTCTTTTCCTTCAAGGCGGTTGTGAGTAATTTCAGCCCTTCATTTATTATTACAGGTGTGTTCGGATAGACACTTGCCATAATGTGGGGCGTGGTCACGATTTTATTAAAACCCATTCTTTTAAGATGTTCAATGCATATTAATGAGTTTTCCAGATTATCGCATCCATCATCAATATTTGGTATCAAATGAGAATGAATGTCTGTACCGATAAAAGAAAAATCGTTAATGGTTTTTGACGAAAAGTTTTTAAAAAATGAGAACATTGCCACTTAGGTTTATGATTCGAAAAATACTTTTTTTAATAAAAATACCTTCTAGCTTTTAATAAAAGCCTCAATATCTTCTTTTGTTGAAAAGGTAAAATAGGTCATTTCTTCTAGAAGATGTTGAATTATACAAATTTAACTCTTTCTAATTTCTATTTCAATGGAGAATACAAATTATTAGTGTGATTTTTACTCTAAATGAGTAATATAGACCATATAAAATATAAGCCTGAGAATCTGATAAAAAATTAATTTTACAGAACATTTAAGAATACTAAATTCTCGAATGTTAGATTCTCTCCTAAATTAGGGAAATAAGTGATTTATATAAAAATAGTTAATTCCAATAATATTCGTCAAAAGCAAGCTCCTGCCTTTAAACTCAATATTTTAAAGCAACTATTGAGAGATTTTGATATAGAAAGTAATGCAAATTTAAGGATAAAGCATTGCTACTTTTGGGGTTCACGGGAGCATAATAGGGGGTTATTATAAATATTATGGTACTCTTTATTTAATACTAAAATCAGTGAATGATGTAAATATTTTCAATAATTGTGTAATACTTTTTTAATAAATTAACGTCAACTTTATGCTTTATTAATACAAATACTGAATCATAAACAAGGACAATTATAAAATTAATAGTGCCTAGATGTGGATTTAATGTTTTTTATTTTTAACTACTTATCATATCCTTTTAAACTTAAAATTCAGTATTATGAAAACTATCCTTTTCCCAACTGATTTTAGTGAAAATGCCACTCATGCATCTCGTTATGCAGGAATGTTGGCTAAACTTTACGATGCCAATTTGGTAATACTGCACGTTCATCATATTCCGATGGTGCCAGAAAGTAATCATTCTTTTGAAGTTAGAAATGCCATTTCGCTTAATGAAAAGGGTGCGATGGAAGATTTAGAGGATTTTACCAAGAAATTTATGGAAGATTCAAACCTGCCTTCCGAAAGAATTATTCAGCGGATTGAATACGGATTTCCAGCAGAGAAAATTGTAGAAATAGCCGATTCAATCAAGGCAGATTTGATTGTAATGGGTACGAAAGGAGCCTCCGATATGTTAGATAAATGGTTAGGTACTCATGCTCAAGAGGTTATGAAAACGGCTAAATGTCCCACTTTTACTATCCCTAAAAAAGTGCCGATTGATTATCCACAGAGAATTTTATACGCCGCTGATTTTAAGGAAGATGAAATTGCTGCTACTGAAAAACTTTTGAACGTTGCTAAGCCTTTGGGAGCTACTTGCAAAGTGATTCATATTCACGAATATTTTGAGCCAAATGTTGGGCATATTGTGGAAGAAACAATAAAAGAACTGGAGAAAAAGTTTGAAAATGAGGATGTAACAATTCAACAAATTCATCGATCTGATATTATTGAAGGGTTGGAAGCATATATTAAAACCTATAAACCTGATGTCTTGGCAATGGCAATTCACGAGAAATCGTTTTTAAGTAATATTTTTAATACAAGTATCACTCGACATTTTATTCAAGAGGCACAATTGCCGATGCTAACTTTTAAGAAGTAAACTATTGACACAAACAATGTGAGATTAGCAATCTTATCTCACAATTGATTCCAACGTTTATAGAATGTAAATGTCCTTGCAGGAAGACGTTACTTTATATTAAAACTAATAAAGTTTTTGAAAAAGTTATTCAAGTTACAAGAAAAGCCAATGTTGTTTTGCTTTTCTATTACACATGATAAAACTACATAAAAATGATATATGCTTCAACAATGAATCAGCTAAATAAACCTGAGACAATAAGTGGAAAATATAGTTGTCAAATGCACTCTGAAATTGTTAGAAGTGAGCCTGGTTCTTGTCCCATTTGTGGAATGAGTTTAACGTTAATCGAACCAACAGGTGTTGAAGAAAAGAAGGAATATACGGACCTTTCGAGGTTATACTCTTCGAAAAATTTCATTAAATACCTATATGCGAGGCAGAATGAACGATGCAAAATCGTATGTTGCTCCTTTTCAAATTGACCAACAAATTAATCGTTACTAAATCCTGCAATTTTTGAAATATGAGTGTTACGGTGAAGCATGAAGCAGAACTTTATTCGTATAAATCTTACCGTTGTCATTATGGAATAATAAAAATCTGTGAATAATGTAAGTATTTTTAATAATTCTGTAATACTTTTTCAAGAAAATATTCTCAATTTTGTGGTATAATTTTTTGGTAAAGAAATCATGTATAGTTACAGATATAAATTTAAATAGTGGTTAGATATTTATAAAACGTTCTTCATTTTGGAGAACGTTTATTGTTTTAATTAAACCAAATTCACTGTGAATTCAACCTATGAAAATTCAATATCCAATCGAAAATTCTCATACTTTATCAATCAAGGAAATTGTACAAACTACTCAAACTAATGTAAATCAAGGACTTAGTGAATCGGAATCTGAAAAAAGAAATAAAGACTTTGGATTGAATATTTACGAAGCTCAGGCTCAAAAAAGTATTTGGCTAATCTTTTTGGAACAATTCAAAAGTCCGATTGTCTTTTTGTTGGCTTTTGCAGCGTTAGTATCCCTCTATTTTCAAAACTATATTGAAGCCATTGCCATTGCCATTGTGATTTTGGTGAATGCTCTAATTGGTTTTTTAATGGAAATGCAGGCTCGAAGTTCGATGAATGCTTTGAAAGAAATGGACATTATCAAATCTAAAGTTTTTAGAGATGGGAAATTACAGGAAATAGAGGCTAAAAAAATAACACTTGGCGACTTAATTGTATTAGAAGCGGGAGATGTAATTCCTGGCGATGGACGATTAGTTGAATCCAATCAATTGCAATGCGATGAATCTTCGCTTACTGGAGAGTCGCTTCCAACCCTTAAAAATTTAGAAGCCCTTCCTAAAGAAACTGCCCTTGGCGACCAATTCAACATGGTTTTTAAAGGCTCATCCGTTATGAATGGTAATGGAAAAGCCGTAATAACGGGTATTGCTAAAAATACGGAATTAGGTAAGATTACATCCTTAGTTGAAAGTTCGGTTGATACACAAACGCCTTTAGATAAAAAATTAAATTCTTTAAGTAAAAAACTTATTTGGATAACCTTATTTATGACAGCAATTTTTGCGGTCACGGGCATAATTCAAGGTAAAAATTGGTTACTAATTCTCGAAACTTCAATTGCCTTATCTGTTGCGGCTTTTCCAGAAGGCTTGCCAATTGTATCCACGGTTGCTTTGTCTTACGGAATGTTGTTAATGGCAAAACGAAATGCCATTGTAAAAAAACTTTCTGCGGTTGAAACATTAGGAAGTACAAGCGTGATTCTAACCGATAAAACAGGTACACTTACAGAGAATAAGATTTATGTGGATACATTCTGTTTTCTAGAAGAAACCGTTAAGGCAAGTATTGAAAACAATAGCTTAAAATTCAATAATGGTGACCTTAAACATAGTAAAGAAAATTTTGAAAAAATCAAAGTTGTGGGAGCATTATGCAATAATGCGTCTTCGGAAATAAAAGGAAAAAAAGAAAAGTCTTTGGGCGATCCTGTTGAAATTGCTTTGCTGCATTTAGTGAATACCTCCGAAGTTTCCCTTGAAGAAATTCATAAACAATATGAACGAATTGGAGAAATTCCATTCGACGCCGAAACCAAAATGATGGCTACTTTACACAAAAGTAAAAATGGCAATTTTGTGGCTGCAAAAGGTGCTGGGGAGCAATTATTAGAAAAGTGTAACAAAATTTTAAAGGGGGAATCTATTACTGAACTTAGCGAAGCCGATAAAAAGAAAATCCTCGAAGAATCTGGAAAACTATCCGAAGAAGGCTTGCGAGTTTTGGCGTTTGCCTATCAAGAAGAAGCTAAAATTAATCCTGAAAATTATCTAAATGATTTAATTTATCTTGGCTCAATCGGTTTCCTTGACCCACCCCGATTAGATATTAAAACAGCCATTGTCACTTGCCGAGAGGCTGGAATTAAAGTAGTTATGATTACGGGTGACCATCCCAAAACGGCTTTAAACATTGCAAAAAAAGTGGGTTTAGTTGATGAAGACGAACAAAATGTGATAACGGGAATTGATATACCCGATATGAAATCACTTACAAAAGACTGGGAAAATAAAATTCTATCAACTGCAGTATTTGCCCGAACCACCCCAAAACAGAAACTAGATATTGCGGATATTTTCCAAAGAGCGGGTAATATTGTTGCCATGACGGGTGATGGTGTAAATGATGCTCCTGCCTTAAAAAAAGCGGATGTCGGTATTGCGATGGGATTGCGAGGAACGCAAGTGGCAAAAGAAACTGCCAGTATTGTTTTGAAAAACGATTCATTTACTTCTATTGCCGAAGCGGTGGCACATGGACGTGAGATTTTTAATAACATCAAAAAATTTGTTATTTACCTTGTTTCTTGTAATTTAAGTGAGATTTTTATTGTAACAGTCTTAGGTTTTCTTGCACCTGTCTCGACCCTTTTACCATTGCAAATTTTATTTTTAAATATGGTAACTGACGTATTCCCAGCCTTGGCACTAGGGTTGGGGAAAGGAGATAAAACCGTTATGAAAATACCTCCCAGAAATTCAAAAGAGGATATTGTTACGAATAAGGATTGGGTTGAAATTGGGTTGTATTCGGTCGTGATAACTATTTCCGTGATTTTGGCAGTTATTTATTGCCGAGAATATATCACGCCAGATCATAAAGTTTTAAATAATGTAGCCTTTACAACCTTGGCATTTTCCCAATTATTCCATGTTTTTAATATGTCAGCAATTAAATCAAAATTTTTAGTGAATGAAATTACCACGAATCATTTTGTCTGGTATGCTATAATTATATGCTCAGGATTGATGATATTTGTGTATGTCGTTCCACAAATGCGTTTAGTTTTAGGCTTGACAGTTCTTCCGACGGAAGTGTGGATTGTTTCCATTGTATCAAGTTTAATTCCGTTAGTATTAGTGCAGATTTATAAGGCTATTAAAAAGGAATAAGTTGTGTAAAAATATCTTTTATATATATGAAGCAAAAAAGTTATACGATTCAACTAATTAAGGATTTTGTTCTTATTACCCTCGGAATTTTTTCAGCGGCCTTTGGTTTCAAAGGTTTTCTTTTGACGAATCATTTTATTGATGGGGGGGCAACGGGAATTTCGCTTTTAATTTCAGCTTTAACTCCCATACCGCTCTACGTACTTTTGATATTAGTTAATATTCCATTTATTGTGTTAGGGTATAAAATTATTGGTAGGATATTTGCCATTAAAACAGCTTTGGCAATCTGTGGACTTGCTTTGGTGGTAGCCACTGTATCATTTCCAAATGTAACAAATGATAACATATTGGTAGCCTTATTTGGCGGTTTTTTTTTGGGTGCGGGCATTGGTCTTTCCATGAGAGGTGGGGCTGTAATTGATGGAACAGAGGTGTTGGCAATTTATTTAAGCCGTAAATTTGGAACAACATTGGGTGATATTATTATCTTAATTAACGTAATTATCTTTTCGATTGCCGCTTTTTTCCTATCCATCGAAACTGCTTTATATTCGATGGTAACTTATATGTCAGCTTCAAAAATGCTTGATTTTGTGGTAGAAGGAATTGAAGAATATATGGGGGTTACCATTATTTCTCCGCTTAGTGAAGAAATCTCACAGATGATTTTTGATACAATCGGACGAGGAGTAACCATTTATAAAGGAAAAGGAGGCTTTGGCAAAATGGGAAAAACAAAAGAAGTAGAAATAGTTTACACCGTAATTACTCGTTTAGAATTAAGCCATCTTAATGCAGAACTTGAAAAAATTGACCCAAAGGCTTTTGTGGTCATGAGTAATATTAAAGATACAAAAGGGGGAATGATTAAAAAAAGGGCATTTAAACATGATTAATAGGAAAGCTAAAACCCCATTGTCTTAGAAAACTTTAAGATAGTGGAGAGACAAACAAGTAAATTGTATCTCTAAAAATAAAATAATGTCAAAAATAATTACCGTAACATTTAACCCAGCCATTGATAAAAGTACATCAGTCGCAGCCTTGATTCCTGAAAAAAAATTAAATTGTGCTATACCAGTTTATGAACCTGGTGGAGGAGGAATCAACGTTGCTCGTGCCATAAAAAAATTGGGTGGTGAGGCAACTGCTGTTTACTTGGCTGGTGGATACTCGGGCATAAAATTTACCCAATTGCTCAGCGATGAATCCATTGAATCCATCGTTACGCAAACCCAAAATAATACCAGAGAAAACTTAGTTGTCGTTGAAGATACAACAAATAAACAATTTCGTTTTGGAATGCCAGGATTAGAAGTAACTGAATCTGAATGGCAAGCCTGTTTAAAAAGCATTGAGGATGTAAATAATGTAGATTTTATCGTTGCCAGCGGTAGTTTACCCGAAGGAATCCCCATTGATATATTTGCAAGAATTGCTTTGATTGCTCAAAAGAAAAAGGCAAAATTTATAGTTGATACCACTGGAGAAGCTTTGAAACAAGTCGTTCAAGCGGGAGTTTATTTGATTAAGCCCAATTTGGGAGAGTTAAGCTCATTATTGGGTAAGGAAGAGTTAAGCCTTGAATCGGTGGGAGAGGTGGCAAGAGAACTCATTAAAAAAGGTAATTGCGAAGTTGTAGCGGTTTCGATGGGAGCAGAGGGTGCCATGCTTGTAACCAAAGATTTAACGATTCCTATTAAGCCCCCAACCGTTGAACGAAAAAGTACGGTAGGTGCAGGCGACAGTATGGTGGGAGGGATAGTATTCAGTTTATCAAAAAATAAAAGTTTAATAGAATCAGTCCAATATGGCGTAGCGTGTGGCACCGCAGCAACCATGAATGAAGGTTCTGAATTATGCCGAAAAGAAGATGCTGAACATCTTTACAAATTGATTCAGAATCAATAATGGGAATTTTGTGGAAATGTAGTTTAAGGAATATTTTTGATACAAGCATTACTTTACATTTTATTTAGGGAGCAATATTTTCATGCCTAATTTAAAAAATAATTTATGAGTTTAACTATCAACTTAGTTATCAAAAAATTGCTTTTATTATTTCTGGTAATTGTTGGACTGTACTATGCTAAAGTTTTTCTAATGCCTTTGACGATTGGAGGAATTTTGGTAACCTTATTTCTACCTTTTTGCCATTGGATGGAAAACAAGAATCTGCCCAAAGGAGTGGCGGTATTTATCTGTTTTTTAACCTTACTATTGATTATCGCTATTCTTACATTTTTATTGGGTTGGAAAGTTGCGGAACTTACTAATGATATTTCGCTCCTAAAACAAAAAATAATTGAATTTTTTACGCAAACTCAAGAATATATATTTACACATTTAGGAATTTCCGTTAAAGAACAATTCGAAATTTTAAAATTAGAGAAACCTTCCTATCGCAGCATTATGCAAATGGTAGCAGGTTCAATTACAACCATTTTTGCTAATCTCGTGTTGATATTAGTCTATTTTTTATTTCTATTATATTATCGGTCACACTTAAAAACGTTCCTTCTCAAACTATCAGTGCCTTCACAAAGAGCTGAAATGGAACAAATTATTCACTCTGCCACCAAAGTTTCTCAACAATATTTGCTAGGACTTTCCAAAATGATTTTTTGTTTATGGATTATGTACGGCATTGGTTTTAGCATCCTTGGTGTTGAAAATGCCCTATTTTTTGCCGTTCTGTGTGGATTATTAGAAATTGTGCCATTCGTTGGTAATATTACGGGAACAACTTTAACCATATTAGTTTCCGCCTTGCATGGAGCAGAATTTTCAATACTGATTGGTATTGTGATTACCTATGGCGTTGTACAATTTATTCAAGGATGGATTTTAGAACCCCTCATTTTAGGACCACAAGTAAAGATAAATCCTTTATTTACTATTTTATCTTTGGTACTTGGAGAACTACTTTGGGGGATTTCAGGCATTATTCTCGCCATTCCAGTTACCGCAATTTTAAAGATAATCTGTGACCATATTGAACCTTTAAAACCTTACGGATTTTTGATTGGGGAAATTAAAAATGGAAATAAAAAAGTCTTTTTGTGAGAAGTAAGTACTTAGATAAATTAAGTTAGCATAATACTCATGGCATGACTGATTACAATTTGTTCAGTATCAATGATTTATGAGTTAAGTTATGCCATGAGTAAATATGTCCCAGCACTTACCAAGTAACAAATAAAACATAATCAAAGCATCATATAATTTTAGAAAATATATATATATAATACTTTGATTATCAATAATCTACACCTTTGTTAAAATCCCTTTATAAGTTAATTATATGAAAATATTTTCATTAGGAAACTAATCCTAATTATCGGCATTTTCCAAATATTTACCATCTTTTCGGGTAATTTAATTAAATTAACGAATACTTGACGAACGCCCATTAAGGATATTTTTATTAATTAGTGGATAATACAACTTTCAAATCAGTCGTAAAAGAGTAATTGCCAATTTTGATTATCTAGTTGTTACGAAGAAATTCATAGATATAATTACTAATAAATTAGGTATCAAATAAAACATAGCCCCTGTTATGTTTTTTGGTCTTATAAAATATATAACATCAATCGGTTTGGTTTATTAAGTAATAGACTTGCTATTTTATTTAGTTGGTAAAATAGTTGTTCTTAATTCTCCAAAATCTACTCTAATACCATCTTTTTCGGCAAATCCTTTAATAATTACGGTATCATAATCCTCTAAAAACCTTCTTTCCGCTCCATTAGGCATAATTATTGGATTTTTGCCACCCCAAGAAATTTCTAAAAGTGAACCAAAACTATTAGGTTCGTTGCCTGAAATTGTCCCTGAACCCAATAAATCTCCAATATTTAAATTACACCCGTTCACGGTATGATGAGCAATTTGTTGAGCAACCGTCCAATACATATTCTTGAAATTTGACTCAGAAATAATCATCTCCTCTGAATCTTGTGCTTGTAAAACAACTTCTAATTTTATATCAAAATTAAGGCGTTTTTTCTCTTGCAAATAAGGTAGTACTGTTGGGTTTTGTATTTCTCCTTTAACCCTAAATGGTTCAAGAGCTTCAAGGGTTATAACCCACGGAGAAACCGAGGAAAAGAAATTTTTTGCCAAAAATGGACCCAATGGAACGTACTCCCATTTTTGAATATCTCTGGCAGACCAATCATTGAATAATTGAAATCCAAAAACATAATCTTCAGCATCATTAACATCTATGGATTCTCCAATTTCGTTGCCTTTGCCAATAATCGTTGCCATTTCTAATTCAAAATCTAAGCGAGAAGTTGGTGCGAAGGTGGGTAGTTTACTTTCATCCTTATTAATTTGCCCCTTGGGACGGTGAAAGTTTTTACCCGACACAAAAATCGAACTTGACCGCCCATGATAAGCCACTGGAATATGTTTCCAATTGGGTAAAAGAGCATTTGCGGGGTCACGAAACATGATGCCTACGTTGGTAGCGTGTTGTTCTGATGAATAAAAATCGGTATAATCACCAATTTTTATGGGTAAGTGTAACTCAACCAAATTTACTTCATAAAATGCTTTTTCATTATAAATATGTTTATCTTTTAAAACTTCTTGCACACGCTTTCTTACAGCATTCGTTTTCATTTTTCCCAAGGCGATAAAATCATTCAAATAATCATTTTTAAAGATTGATTTTCTGATTTTTAACCCATCAAAATACCCTAATTTCGCCAATTCATATAAATCAACTATGAGATTGTCTATAACAGTTGCCAGACGTTTTTGGCTATTATTTAGGGAAAAAATCCCAAACGGTATATTATCTATGGTAAAATTCATTTTTTCGTAGTTCATAATTCTTCATTCCAACCAACTCTTATAATACTTTCCATCATCAATTTTTAAGGCATCCTCGGTAAGCATCAAGGGACGAAAAGTATCAATCATTACCGCTAATTCCGCCGTTGAAGTATGTCCAATACTACGTTCATAGGCTCCTGGTGCAGGGCCATGTGGAATTCCTCCTGGATGTAATGTAATATGTCCTTTTTCAATGTTATTTCTACTCATAAAATCACCATCTACGTAATAAAGCATTTCATCAGAATCAATATTTGAATGATTATAAGGTGCTGGAATTGATTTTGGATGATAATCATAAAGTCGAGGGCAAAATGAACAAACCACAAACGCTTTCGTTTCAAAAGTTTGATGTACGGTGGGTGGCTGATGAATTCGCCCCGTAATGGGTTCAAAATTGTGTATCGAAAAACCATAAGGAAAGTTATACCCATCCCAACCAACCACATCAAATGGGTGGGTTGGATAAAGCATTTCGTATAAAATACCTTGCTTTTTAATTTTTATAATAAAATCCCCTTTTTCATCATGCGTTTCTAAATCTTCTGGAAGTTTATAATCACGTTCACAAAAAGGCGAATGTTCAAGTAATTGTCCAAAATGATTTCG
>JANXRS010000488.1 GCA_025356745.1 Arcicella sp. | reverse complement strand
CAAGGTCACCCGATTCAGTTTTTTGAACTATATTTTGACTGATTATCAAAGAGTTACCTTTCGATAAGTCATTAATATTAATAATCGCTACTTGGTTTGGTTTCAATGAACCTCCTAAATTTGGAATATTTGCTTCAATCGAAAAAGTTCTTGAAGCAGGGTCAATCAAGCCACTTACTACCGAAATTCTTGCGTTCATTTCTTTATTAATATCAGGGAATTTAACTTTAATGGCATCACCTTTTTTAACTGAACCTACATAAGTATCCGCAATTTTGGCTATAATTTTCAAATCGCCAACATTCACAATTTGAGCAATTGGCGAACCAGGCATTCCCATTTCTCCTGATTTTTGAATAAGTTTTTCAACCGTTCCCGAAATTGGTGCGTAAACTTTACTCATGCCCAATTGCGTATTCATTGTATTAATTCTTTTTTCTAAAGATTCTCTATTGGCTTTAGCTTGAAGATATTGAATTTCCGTCCCAATTTGTTGATCCCAAAGTGCTTTTTGCTTACTAAAAACCGTACTGGCTAAATCCAATTGCGTTTTTATTTCAATTAATGATTCCTTCATAACAGAATTATCAATCGTTGCCACCAATTGCCCTTTTTTAACGGCTTGTCCTTCCGTGATAAAAAGACCCGTGATGGCTCCGCCCATTTGAGGGGTCACTTGCACTATATTTTTAGAAGTTACCAAACCTTGTGCCTCCACAAAATGCTTAAAATTTTGGGGTTCAATCGCACTAACTGTTACGTTGATGGGTGTAGCTTCCACTTTTTTACCACCTCCCAACGCTTTTTCGAGGGTTATGATTTTAGTTTCAATCTCTTTTTGCTGAGATTTTAAATCCGCTAATTCCGTCTTTTTATCAGGCTTACTGCAAGCTGATAAAAGAATAATTGATGTTAAAAGTATATATGTATTTGTTTTCATCTGAATTTATTAAAATATTTTAAAGTTTTTACTTGAAAATTTAAATGTTGAAGTTGCCCTTTCAAAAGATAACTTCTGTTATTTCTCATTACTCCACAAATAATTTTCCTAACGCTTTATCCAAATCAACTTTGGCGATTAAAGCATTATAAAAAGTAGTAAAATAGTTGGTTTGGGCTTCTTTGTACGAAATTTCAGCATTAACAACTTCTAAGTTTGAACCAACGCCTTGCTTATATTTTATTTTAGAAACTCTCACAATTTCTTGGGCTAATTCCATATTTGCCTTTTGTTCTTGCAAAGTTTCATAAGCATTTTTCAAAGTAATTTGCCCTTGCTTTATCTGTAAATCAATCGAATTTTCTAATAATTCAAAACTGTTTTTCACTTTCCGTAAATTATTCTGCGATTGAATAACTTTGTTTTTGCGTTGAAAACCATCAAAAATTGGAACTTGAACCGAAAGACCAAGTGAACCAGCATTGAACCACGGTTTTGTAAATAAATCAAAAAACTGTGGACGACCCGACGAGTAATTATAATTACCCGTTAATACAACCCTTGGTAAAGAAGCTACTTTCTGATTTTTCAAATCTAATTCCGCTAAACGGTCTTGGGTTTGTAAAATAGAATATTCAATACGATTTCCATATTTTAAGTCCAACTCATTTTCAGGCAATAATTCATCAACGTTGATGTCGGCTAATTTATCTGTCAAAACAACGATGTCATTTACTTTTTTACCCATTTGAAATTTTAATAGATAATAGCTCAAATCTTGTAAACGTTCCACATTTTGTGTTTCGATTTTGAGGTTATTTCGTTGAACATCAAGGCGTTGAACGTCAATTTTTTCTACAAAACCTTGAACATTTAATGCCTTGGTGTCACGTAAAAGAGAATCCAATCTGCCCATGTTGAGTATTAATAATTTTAGGCGTTCCTCATTTACCAAAATTGAGTAATAAGCCTTCGTAACATTTTCAGCAGATTGTTGCTTGGTTTGAATAAGTGCTTTTTTCGATAATTCTTTATATACATCAGCCGCTTTCAAACCCAATAAATAGGAACCGTCAAACAAAATTTGACTCAAACCAATCCCTGCCTGACCAGCATTTCTTACGCCAAATTCAGCGGCAATTACATCGCCTTCTGCCGCTTTTGGGTCGAAGGTTTTAGCAGGAATAAATACTTTTTGGATAATTAAGTTGTTTGTATATCCGAAATTGCCATTCACTTGAGGCAGCCCAATCCCCTTAATTTCATTCACCCTTGCCTCAGCGTTCAAAATATCCAACTGTGCATTTTTGATATTAATATGATTCTTAACAGCATACTCAACGGCTTCTTTAAGTGAGAAGTTTTGTTGAGAAAATGAAAGATTTGAGGCAAGTAATAGGCTGAAAAATAGCCATTTACTTAATAATTTTGTTTTCATGATTCAATTTTTTTTATTTAATTTTATTTTCGGTTTAGTGTGTAACTTATCTTTTCGCAAGCATCAAACTTGAAATTATTGTTTTTTATCAGTGTCTAATTGTAGATATTCTTGATAAACTTCTAATCCTTTGGTTGTCAAAATTCCTCTGATAAAATGGTCGAGCATGGTCAGTTCAACTTCAATTAATGAAAATTTATTAGGGGGAAATAAATGAGGATCGAAACCCATTTCAATTTGCTCCATTCGCATTCTTACCAAAATATCTACCCTTATATCAGCTCTAAAAAAACCTTGTTCAATTCCTTCCAAAAGTTCTTTTCTGATAGACTCATGAATGAAATTTTGCTTATGTTCTTGAAAAAGAAGCCATGTTTTAGGGTGGTATTTTTTA
>JANXRS010000467.1 GCA_025356745.1 Arcicella sp. | reverse complement strand
CAAAAGTCTTGATAAACCCGTCGCACTTGCTTGTGATGTGCTACTAATCAAATAGTCTGTATAAAAGTCCAATAATTTGTTCATGGACAAAGATAATCAGTATCAAATAACTACGTTAGAGTAATCTTGCGTAACATCAGTCCATAAGTTGATTTCTTGGTTTAGCCTCTATCTCAGAATAAGTAGTTTCATGTGTTGTATAATTTACACAATCTAAAAAATCATCATCTGGATGAAAAAGAGTGCCTTCTTTTATTAGTTGTTGAGCAAAGGTTTCAACTTCCTCTTTGGTAGTTATTTCTTGAATCATTATAATTTAAAAATGGAAATTGAACAACTGGTGGATATTTTGCAATTTATAAAATTATGCTCCTATTCACAAGCCTAAAATGACTATTATTTTGGTATAAACGTTAAAAAAGCCCAATTTATATTGGATTATTCATAGGTGTATCAAAGTTGCATTATAACCGTAAGTGTCTGAAGGATGATAAAATACAGTAAAGGAATAGTCATTTTTCTCATAAAAACTGTATAAAATTGCTTAACTTCCGATACGTTCGTAATCTTTATATTGCTATTTCAATAGTCATTTGAGGGTCATTAATTAACGAAATTTAGCCCAAACTCTTTCCATTTGAATAGCCTAAGATTATTAAAAAATGTCAAAAATAAAGAAGTAATGAATGCTCTTCTTGATAAATTGGGGTTTATAGAAAAACAAAGAAAGTTAATAATTAGCTCTACTTTATGAATGTGGCTCTAACATTATAGACTCATTCCGCCCATTCGCCTTTGCTGGTCTTTTTTCTTCTCTTCTTTCGAGCGTATATCTATTGCTAATTCAGCATCATTCACATTTGCATGACCACTTTGAGGAGTCTTGATTTTCAACGTGTTAGCTTTTTCAAATTGCTCTTTTTCCTTCAAAAGAT
This sequence comes from Arcicella sp., assembly GCA_025356745.1. Lineage (GTDB taxonomy): Bacteria > Bacteroidota > Bacteroidia > Cytophagales > Spirosomataceae > Arcicella. Next base: position 1,979 of record JANXRS010000467.1, on the reverse strand, counting down.
TCCTTTGACTTTCTTCTTTCAACTCATCTTCTGATTTTTTAGGGATATGTTCACTTTCGAGTTGTCGAATTTGGACTTGCTTTTGGATTCGTTCTTCAATCTTTTGTTTGGAATAATCACGTCCTAAATCGCTGCCTTTGGTTTTTACACCAGTAGATTTATCGACAAAGGTTATTCCTCTCCCTGTGAAAGATTTTATGCCTACTTTAATTAAGTTCTTCTGTAAATCTTCAAGATTTTTGACCTTGGGATTTTGAATTCCTAAATCAATGAATTTCTTGATTTTTTGGGCATAGTCATTTTTCAAGCTATCTTTTTTATCTTCTCGGATTCCTTCTGTGGGAGTCAGATGATATTTTCCCTCCATTTTATGAGCAAAATCAACAATTCTGTAATGGTCGTTACTGTCTTTTACTGAAACCCTACCATTTTCATCAACGATGTTACCAATAAAATGAATGTGCAAGTGTTGTTTATCATCATGTTTGATAGATAGCCATTGATTGAAACCAAATTCCTCAGCAAATTCTTCACTAATTGTTGCTAAGATTTCGTTACTTGGACGTTCATTATGTGGGAACGAAAAGATTTGATGCCAGCACGGTTTTTTCACTCTACTGTTTAAATTAGCTTGTGATTGCATCATCTCATTTGCCATTGAAATATTGATTTCTGTCTCGCTATTCATCGCCATTTGTAAGGAGTCAGAGATACCCACTAACTCACCTCTGATGCCTTCCTGCTTATCATTAATACAGTATTCGATGCGACCTTTAAAGCCACTACTTCGTCCAACTTTCTTTCCAATCATTTTTGTTTTTTGATAATGTCTTGATACAATTTTTCTAATTGCTCTTGCTCTTCGCCAACCATTTTGACAACCCTATTTTTATCCAATTTTCCCTCTGAATTGAGTTCTTCAACGATGGTTTTCAATCGGTCTGAGACCTCTTTAATCTTAATTAAGTACATTCCAGATTTAGTCAATTCTGTAATCTTTTTATAAATTCCTTGGACTGTCAAACGAATATTCTCAGAGTCTTTTTTAAAACCATTTGATTGTAAATAAGGTACTTCCTTACTCTTTGCCATAAGTATAAAAGCACTTGCCAAACGACTTGAATCAATCAACAGTTTACGAGTTTCTGCATCAATTTCAGCCATTGAAAATATGATACTTTCTTCTCCTAAGAGTTTCTCTCGAATGAAAACCGAGAAAGGAGTATTGGGCTTTACTCGCAAATTCTCCTTTCTCAATTTTGCTTTTTCAGTAGGCGAAATCTTGAATTTAAACTGCACCTTTTTCTCAGATTCTGGCAGCAAAGGGCGACCAATTTTATTGATTTTTTCTTCTGAATTTAAGTTTTCCATTGCTTTAAAAAATATGAGCCAAAGGCGAATAAACTCCATTGTAAATGGCAAGGGTTTTGGGGTACACCAAAACATAACTTGCCCTACTTCCGCATTGAAAATATAGTGGAATTTGAAAAAAGTCGAAAAAAGGCTAATTGGTTTGAATTGGTTTCAATCAGTTTGAAAATAGTCTAATTGGTTATAAAATAGCCTAAATCTTGTCTAATCAGCCTTTGAAATGGGTACTATTATTGATTTTACAATTGGGGAATAAAAATAGTGCTTCCCAACCTTCGCATTTTTCAAGGTAATTGCTGGTTTCAAAACAATATATTTATTGTCCAATTTATCAGATTGAATCTCAGATTTTTCAAGCAATTGTTCAATCTCATCAGCGTATTTGTAATACTTAAATCTCTGCCCAAAATCGTAATAAACGTACCCTGCCCATAGTAAAATTCCTGCGAAAATTGTAAGGGCAAAAGTTGTTTACTACTGGACATACAGGCAAAAAAATGGTTTTAAAAATGGTTAGACTTCTGTAACTTGTTTGTTACTAAACAAAATTCAAGTTATCGTGAAGTCAAATTCAGTTATATGTCAATTTAGTGAGTATTTTTTAGATT
>JANXRS010000466.1 GCA_025356745.1 Arcicella sp. | reverse complement strand
AATCTAAAAAATACTCACTAAATTGACATATAACTGAATTTGACTTCACGATAACTTGAATTTTGTTTAGTAACAAACAAGTTACAGAAGTCTAACCATTTTTAAAACCATTTTTTTGCCTGTATGTCCAGTAGTAAACTGCTTTTGCCCAAACATCCACTCCCAAGTGAATAGAACGGGGTTCTTTAGATTGTTGAAAATGCTTGGTAGTTCGATAAATGTAACGATTTTCCAGGTAACCTCCAACCGCACAAACGGCATTAATCTCTTTAATTTTTCGAGAAACGTATTCATCCATCATTTCAACGTTCAATAAATCCAATGAATGGAGTTCAGTATTATTTTCGGTTAGGTCAATGGAAAGAATGGTATCTTTCTGAAAATTGAAAGATACGATTGAGTGGAAGTTGTAAGTTTTTAATATTTCTGTATTCATAGTAAGTTTTGGCACGTAAATGAGACTTGCCCTTATTTTGTTATGCCCAAACTTGCGTTCCCTCCGTGCAATTTTTGCACATCTCAATCTCTGAACGGGAACGAATGAGTGTCTTTCTAAATTTTTGATAACTTTCCCCAAACCATAAATCTTTAAAGGTTTGGGTTTTCATATCGCCCAAACGATAATGAGCGTCTTTGTCGAAACAACATGGCACTACTAAGCCATCCCACGTAATTACGCAAGAATGCCACATTTTCCAACAATGATTAATTAATTTATTCTTGATTTTATAACTTCCGTCTCGCTGTTTTGTATAGCGTGAATATTCATCAATCGTTGGAATTAAGTCTGAACCATTCTCATAATCATATATTTGTGCGGTTTTTAGTCCAACTTCATCAACGCCTAATGATGCAGCCAATTTATGCACCTCCGCAATTTGATGTTGATTTGGTTTTACGACCAGAAACTGAAAAACAATGTATGGCGTAGATGATTTTAATTCCTTTTTCCACTTTACAATGTTGCGAGTTCCTTCTATCACTTTCTCTAATTTTCCGCCAATTCTGTATTGTTCATACGTCTCTTGGGTTGTTCCATCAATGGAAATGATGAGTCTATCCAAACCTGATTCTATAGTTTTTTTTGCGTTAGCATCCGTTAAATAATGAGCATTAGTGGAAGTTGCCGTATAGATACCTTTTTTAGATGCGTAGCCAACTAAGTCTAAAAATTGAGGATGCAAATAAGGTTCGCCTTGAAAATAGAAAATTAGGTAAAGTAAAGTGTCAGCTAATTCATTAATAGTTCGTTTGAATAAATCCCCTTCCAACATACCCGTTGGGCGTGTGAAAGACCGTAAGCCACTTGGGCATTCGGGGCAACGAAGATTGCAGGAAGTGGTGGGTTCAAAGGAAATACTGAATGGCATTCCCCATTGGGTAGGTTTATTGGTAATCTTAGCATTATAAAAACCACAAACTACCTTTAAACCATTCCAAATACGTTTTGGGGTAAGTTTAGAGGCAAAGTTCAGACCGTCTTTGAAGTTTCCGTTCATGTAAATTATTTTCAAAATATATTTGCAAGATACCTTTAAACGCTTGAAAAGGCAAATCAGGAAGATATAGGATTGATAAATGTTGATAATTTTTATGGTCAGTAGAAATCCTTACAGGGTACTACAAACATTTCAAGAAAAAATAGTAAATTTCAATTGCAAAAAATAAGAACGCAAAGTCACTCAGACACAAAAAAAGTATTTTAGTCATTCTTGCCCTTACCAAAGTCGCAAAGTTCAAGAATTACATACTTATTTTCAGTACATCTCTGAGACTCTATTTGAACCTTATAAAAACCAAATCACAAACCAATGAATAATACCAGAAGAGATTTTATTAGAAAAATTAGTGGAACATCGGCTTTGATTGTCGGAGGCATGGCAATCACTGATGCTTATGGAAAAACTATTACCTTAAAATCAGAAGCTAAAATTTCTGCGAATGATAAAATCAGAATTGCTTTGATTGGTTCGGGAATAATTGGTCATCATGACACCGATACTGCCCTTAAAGTTCCTGGTGTTGAGTTAGTTGCCGTGTGTGATTTATACAAGGGACGTTTAGAAAGAGCTAAAGAAAAATGGGGAGCATCTATTTTTACGACCCAAGATTATCGTGAAATATTAACTCGAAAAGATATTGATGCAGTCTTGATTTGTACCTCCGACCATTGGCACGACCATATTTCAATTGATGCTATGAACGCTGGAAAGCACGTTTATTGTGAAAAACCAATGGTTCATCATATTGAAGAAGGACAAGCGGTAATTAATACTCAAAAGAAAACGGGTAAAGTTTTTCAAGTAGGTTCGCAAGTGGCAAGTTCCGTTTTAACAGCCGAGGCAAAAAAGATTTATGAATCTGGTGTTATTGGTGAACTATGCTACGTGGAAGCTACTAACGACCGAAGTTCTGCCAATGGAGCATGGCAATATACCATTCCAACGGATGCAAATACGCAAACCGTTGATTGGGATACCTACGTAGGCGATGCTCCGAAAGTGCCATTTGATGCCAAAAGATTTTTCCGTTGGAGAAATTATAAAGACTATGGAACGGGTGTTGCGGGCGATTTATTTGTTCATCTCTTAACAAATTTACATACCATTACAAGCTCAATTGGACCTAATAAGATTTTTGCTCTGGGCGAATTAAATTATTGGAAAGATGGACGAGATGCTTATGATTTGGTAACTTCTTTAATGCAATATCCAGAAAGAAAAGAACATCCTTCTTTTCAGTTTTATACTCGTGTAAATTTGGCTGATGGAGGCACCAGTGGCTCACCCGCAAAAATAGTAGGTACGGAAGGAATCATCGAACTTGGACATGGAAGTATGAAAGTGAAAAGTTTTAAACGCCCGAAAGCACCCGAGTTTGGTGGTTATGATTCAGTAAATACTTTCTCACAAGCACAACAAGAAGAATCAACCAAAGCCTATAAAGCATTGTTTTCTGATGAAGACAAAAAATGGAACTATGCCAAAGAAATAACCTTCAAAGTACCCGAAGGTTATGATGAACGAGTAGACCATTTTATCAATTTCTTTGAATCAATTCGCACGGGTAAAAAAGTGGCGGAAGATGCTACTTTTGGATTGAGAGCGGCCGCCCCTGCTTTAGCTTGTAATTTGAGTGCACAATTAAAAAAACCTATACTTTGGGATGCGGAGAAGATGAAAATAGTGTAAAATTTATACAGCTCTCAAGATACAAGTTAATTATCTTGAAAGCTGTATGTTATTGATTAAACACGAAGTAATTTTATTTATCTAATTTCATTTTTCTAAAAAATGAAATTAGATAAAGAGCTATAATTTTGAATTTAAACCATTCAATTTTATAGCTCTTTTTTATGTAACTTGCATCAAAATCAATCCAATAAGAGATTGATTCTTCATTTCAAAAGTTCAATTTTCCACGTTTAGTTATTAGTAATTAAATACAAAAACACAAAAAAATGTTAAAATCAATGACAGGCTTTGGTAAATCTGTTTCAGAATCAAGCAGTTTGACCGTTACAGCCGAAGTAAAATCTCTAAACTCAAAGTTCACTGATATTTATTGTAGAATCCCTAAAAGCTTATCTTTCAGAGAAATAGAAATTAGAAATCTTTTAACTCAAGCTTTAGAAAGAGGTAAAATAGAGTTTAATCTTACTACCAATTATTCCGACGTTGCCAGCTCAGGCACAAGCATCAATCGTCCATTAGTCAACGCTTACATGAAAGATTTGCAAGAATCTTCCGTTGAATTTGGTGGGGCTGATGCGACAGAATTATTCAAAATTGCTTTAACGCTTCCAAATGCTTTCAATACAGAAGTTGCTTCGGAAGAACAAGCTCAAGCAGAATGGCAACAGATTTTAAAGACGGTTAATGATGCTATTGCAGAATGTACTACATTCCGTTTACGGGAAGGAGCAATCGTTTCTGATAAATTTGTGGAATATATCGACAAAATTGGTGAGCTTTTATCAGAGGCAGAAGTGCAAGACAAAACCCGTATTCCCGCAGTACGTGAACGTTTGAGGAAATCAGTTTTAGAATTAATGGGAGACGAAGAATTTGACAAAAATCGTTTTGAACAAGAGTTAATTTATTACATCGAAAAATACGATATTTCGGAAGAAAAAGTACGCTTAAGAACGCATTTAAATTATTTTAAAGAGGTTTTAAAAGAAGGAAATGGCAAAAAATTAAACTTCCTTTCGCAAGAAATTGGTCGTGAAATTAATACAATTGGTTCAAAAGCGAACGATGTAATTTTACAGAGAATTGTGGTAAATATGAAAGACGAATTGGAAAAAATCAAAGAGCAGACTTCCAACGTATTATAAGGAAACACAAGAAAGGGAGGAAGGGAAAACGTAACAGTGCAATCCTACTTATAATTCCTCCCTTTCTGCATTTCTCTTTCGATTCTTTTTAGTCTATTTTTACCAATTTCTTAAACAATATATTCCCGTTTTCCATGACAATTGAAAGCAACAAAACGCCACTTTTTATTCCCGTTGCATCAAGCTCAATATTATTCATACCATTAGTTACATCGTATTGTAAAATTTTCAAAAGTGTGCCTTGTGTATCCACTAATTTTAGCGTTGCCACTTGCTTTTTAAGGGAATATAACGATAAATTATATTTGTCCTTGCTTGGATTGGGATACACAACTTCTAAATAATCTTGATAACTTACTTCCTCACAATTTTGTCCTTCTGGACATACTTGATCACTTTTACAATTCAAATATCGTTGTTCGGGCGAATATAATTTCGTAATTGTTCCCCCAAAACGGACGTACAATTGTTTATCTTTCCCATTTTTAAAGGAATCTAAGGTATTTTTTGGAACTGGAAAGCAGAAAGTTTTATACAATAATTTATCACTTTGATAATTAAAAGCTAGGTCTGTTCTGTACCCAATATTAGCGGCTGCCGAACCAATTTTTTGCTTATCCAAATAAATATCTACCGACAAAATATCATCATAATTCTGAGTATCAAAGGCCCAACCTTTAATACTACAACAATTTACGGATTCCACCCAACCTCTAAAAGTTACAGGTGCAAGCCGTCCAGCAATTTCGTTTGGGTCGTTCATCGGTTTATCAGTATCTAGCGAACCATTACAACCAATACAAGCCTGTCCTTTTCCCTTTTGAGTAATATAAAATACTTTTGTAACACCTTGTCCTGAAACGGTCAATTTACCTTTTCGAGTGAAAGTATCTGGATTGGCTTCAATCCTCAATCCAAAAGAACTATTATCTACCGAAGTAACATCAGTAACTATCCAAGGAACATTTTTTGTTACATTTATTTTCACATTTGCCCCTACGACAACACGATATTCAGCTCCCACAAATGAAATCGTAGAAATTGAATCAGGTGAAACCGTAAGATAAGGTTGTCCAACGCCTTTCTGAGCAATAGTGATACTTTTACTCAGATTTCCAGCCGTTAAAGTAACTTTTCCTTTACGTGTTCCAGTATCAGCATTTGCCGTGATTTTCAAAATAAATCCACTATTAAAACTACCTGTATCAACACTGGTGCTTAGCCAATTAACATTTTTTGCAATCTGCCATTTAGTATTAGAAGAAACGGCAATTTTATATTCAGTTGCTCTAGTTAAAACATTTGTGAGAGAATCGGGAGAAATTATTAAGCGATATTTTGCCCCGCACGTACCCGAACCCGTCCCTTCACAAGCCAAAACTTTCAAATCTCCACTATCTTCTAATAATGTACTTGTATTAGCAAATCGGGCATAAATTCTCTTCACTTGTCCCGATTTATACCAAGCTGTATCAGGTATTGAAAAACTAAAGCTGCTAAAATTAGCTTTTGAGTTATTAAAAGTCGTTACTAAATCAGGGCGATTTCCAATATTTGCTTGCGTTGTTCCAATTTTTACACTATCCACATAAATATCAACTAACTGAATTTCATCAAAGTTTTTGGTATTGATTGCCCAACCTGTAATTTTATCGCAAGCCGAACTTTCAATCATCCCTTTTAAACCTTTATTTGCCTTATTTTTACTTCCAACTTTCTGACAATCAGACGAATATACTTCCTTGAAATTTGGAATTGAATTGCAAGAAGACAACTCAGATTGTGATAATTTCACTATTTTACCCGTGATAAAACTTTCATCTAAAACAACTTTTACAGGTTTATCACCATTGACTTTTTTAAGATTTTCCCAATCTTTGTACGACCGACAATCATTATTTGGGGTAGCTCTTTTTAAGGCACATCCTCCATCTTCCAATAATTCATATACAGAACTTATCGTCGTTCCGCAAGTTTCAATTTTTTCAACTTGTTGGTTTCCTTTAATAAATTTGTCCGTCATCCGTTTTAACATTTCACGATGAGCTTGGTTATTAATGACATCAAAGGCAAACGCCCCAACCAATTTAGCTCCGTGTGTGAAGGCTTCCGTGAAATGTTGTTCTTGTAAATCGGTTCTATCTTTAAAAGATTCCACTTCCATCATCACCCATTTATCGGGAAAATTAGTTCGGGCAACATCCATCAAAAAACGATGGTCTTGTGATGGAGAACTATTCATTTTTACCCCATCCGTACCTTCACCAATATCTTTAAATCCAAATGAGCCTCTTTGAATTGAAACTTGGTCGTTTATTGAACCATAATCATTGACAACTTTTAGACGAGTATCAAAGTTTTTTACTGTTTTCAAAAAAGCCGTTGAATACCCCTTCAAAAGGGTATGACGGTAAACATACCACTCATTTCCTGCTGGTCCAAACAAAAAAACCGACCAATTAAATTCTCCCAAAGGTCTTGGTGGTTCGACAGTATTAAAACTTGAAAATGTATTTGCGTAGTTTCCCCACGCTATTTTTAGCTTATTAAAATCATTGGAATATTTAACTTTCAACCATTCTCTGAAACCCATAATCATGGATTGAGAATAATCAAAAAGGGAAGGAGATACACCATCTAAACCTTTGGTAGTAGCAAAAGGAAAGCCAAATTCTTGTTCAGGGGTGATTACAGCAGAGAAGTAAATCACTTCACCTGCCTCAATAATGGATTTGTATCTTTGTAGGACATCCTTAGTAAAATCCTGCATCTCAACAATGGTTTTGGGAGACGACAAACTGGTAGTCATCATTTGCCCACAATCATCTAAAATATCACAACCCGTATATCCAAAAGATTGCTGATGAACCCGTGCGACTCCCTTAGCATCAATACCTAACATTCTTTCCGAGGCATCAAAACCACTACAAGTTGGCACATTGTTATCAAGCGGTGCACCAACGGTTTTGTTGTTACACCAAGTGGCAAAAACAATTCTGAAACAAATCTTCATGCCTCGACTTCGAGCAGTAGCAATCTGATCGTCATATTGTTTCCACGGATTGGCTACACTCACTTTTTTACCAACAATCACATCTTTTCTTATGCTAATAACAAAGGCATTCATTCCTAAGTCAGCCGCCTTATTAATGTCGTCCAATTGTGGATTTCGATGGTCGAGATTAACTAATGAAAAGGCTAAATATCGTTGATTATCCTGAGCAAACAGAGGCTGTCCAAATATCAATAAATACAGCAAAAATGTATATTTTTTTGTAATCATAATTTTAAGTGAATCATTCTTTCTTTACGATATAGATTGATTTTTTTATTATTATTTCAAACTCACTAGGGTAACACCCGCTCCTCCCCTATCGGCGTGTTCATCTTGAGTTTTGGCAACCTGCTTATAACCACGTAAATGATTCCGAATTAAAGTACGTAAAATGCCATCGCCTTTCCCGTGAATGATACGTAATTCGTCTTGTCCAAGCATCAAAGCATCATTCATAAATTTATCCACTTCCATCAAAGCTTCGTCACCACGTTTACCTCTGAGGTCGAGATTAAATGAAAAATTCATCATTTTATCGTTCATATCAACCCCAACAACTTTGGTTTTTGAACTCGTTTTTTGTTTAAATTCCTTACGAGAAATTTTCTCTAAACGATTTAGTTTTACAGTTGTTTTCAAGTCGCCAATAGCCACTTCTGCATCTTTTCCTCTCATACCAATTACTTCACCCAAAGCTTCTTGTCCTTTAATTCTTACTAAAGAGCCAACCGTTATTTCACCTTCAATTACTTCTATAACGTCTTTTTCTACAATTTCTTTCTCTTCTTTGGGCTTACTTTGAACACTCAATTTCTCTACTTTCAAACTATCTTGAAAATCTTGTAATTCCAGCCTAATTTCCTTAGTAGCTAATTTGTCTGCCCCTTGCTCACGAATATCTTTAATCGTTGCTTCAATCTTCTGATTAGCATTTTTCACCAACTCTTTTGCCTGTAATTTTGCCGTATTTAGAATGGTTTTTTTCTCATTATCCAGATACGTTTTCAACGAGGAATATTGTTCTAATAATTGATCAAGTTTGCGTTGCTTCAAAGCATTTTCGATATTTTTATCCGCAAAAACTTTACGTTCAATCTCTAATTCTTTTAACAATTTTTCAAAACTAACCTGCTGATTACCAATCTTTTGTTTCGATTTGTCAATGATTGCTTTAGGCAAACCAATTTTATAGGCAATCTCAATCGCAAATGAACTTCCAGGCTTACCAATTTCCAACTCGTACATCGGTTCCAAGTGTTCCGCATCATATCGCATGGCTCCATTCGTGATTCCTTCGGTTTTATCAGCGAAGGTTTTTAGGTTCGTATAATGCGTGTTGATTGCTCCATAAGCCCCCGATTTATTAAGGTCTTCTAAAATACTTTCGGCAATTGCACCACCCAAACTTGGCTCCGTTCCCGTTCCAAATTCGTCAATTAGGAACAATGTCTTGCGGTCAGAATTCAAGAGAAAATGTTTCATATTCGTTAAGTGAGACGAATACGTACTGAGGTCATTTTCAAGACTTTGTTCATCACCAATATCAATAAAAATATTTTTGAACATACCAATCGTTGAATGTTCTGCCATCGGCACTAACAAGCCACATTGGTACATAAATTGAAGCAAACCGAGTGTTTTCAAAGTAACTGATTTCCCGCCTGCATTTGGCCCTGAAATCAATAGAATTCTATTTTCAGCGTTAAGTATTATGGTCAATGGTTTTACCGTTTTCCCCTGTTTTTTGAAAGACAAAAATAACAAAGGGTGAACGGCATTTTTCCAATCAACTACCTGACTATTAATACTCAACGGAGCAATTCCGTTTACTTCAATCGCCAAACGAGCCTTTGCACGAATAAAATCTATAATGCCTAAAAACGTATATGCTTTGCGTAAAACGGGAATATGCGGACGCATTTGATTGGTCAATTCCATCAAAATTCTGACAATTTCACGCTTTTCGGCAGATTCTAATTCTCGAATTTCATTATTAGCTTCCAAAACTTCCGTTGGTTCCATAAAAACGGTTTTTCCCGTATCAGATTCATCGTGAACAAAGCCTTTTATCTTTCGCTTGTGTTCGGCAGCGATGGGAATAACCATTCTTCCACCCCGCAAAGTCAGCGAAAAATCGTCCGAAATCCAGCCATTTGCTCGGGCATTTTTCAAAATTCGGTCTAAGGTTTTACGTAAATCATTCTCCTGAACTTGCATTCTTTTACGAATTGCCTGTAATTCCGAACTGGCATTATCTTTTAATTTGCCCCTATCGTCAATGATTTTATCAAGAGAATCCAACAATGAACGAATGGCTAATTGAGGAGCTTGAGCTTGTTTTATATTTTCTTCATCTTTATTCCTTTCCATAAAAGCACTTCCAACTAATTCTCTTAGTTGTGGAAATTCTTCGGGTTCTTTTTTATCGAAAAAACGCAAACATTCTTGAATGGTTCTGAGAGAAAGTTTGACGTTGAAAAACTCTTCTTCAGTCAAAAAAGCACCTTCAATTGAGGCTTTTGAGAGTTGATAATTAACGTCTAAATAATTTTGAGAAGGAAAAGCCGTAGGTTCAAATTGTAAAATATTCTTCATTTCATCGACCTGACGAATCATTCTCTGAATCAAATCATAATTATCCGAAAAACGAACTTTTTCAACAAAATTACGACCTAATGTACTAACACATAGCTCATTAAGTCGTTCACGAATTTTATCAAAACCTAATTTTACTTCTATATTTTGTGGGTAAAGCATTGTTATTTTTTTATGTATCACGATTCTTCTGAATCGTTATTTTGTATTTATAAAACTCTAAGTAATCAAATAAAGTTTTGTCCTTTCCTATTTTAGGACTTCATTAAAGTTTATCGAAATTTTATTTTCTACTGCATCAATGTTTACAATAAATGATGAAACGTATTCTTTGCCGTATATATTTTTATAAGTCAAAATTAAATTAATAGCTGGTTTACTAATTTTACTTTCTTCCCCATATATTAAGTTTAACTGGGTTATATTTAACTTTTTGCCATACGATTGCATATAACCATATGGCAGAAAAATATCAAAGCAATCATTAACAGAAATAAAATCTATATTTTTTATACTCTCATAAATTTGTTCTTCATCGTAAGAACCTTTAATATAGGTTTTAACTTCCTCACTACTATAAGTCCATTTGATATTAATGTTTCTTGCAACACCCAATCCAATATTTTTCATACTAACAGAGGGAGAAGGTTCAAGTACCTGTTTATTACCCATTGCGTTCATTTTATAAAAACTAACAATTGGGATTTTAATATCATTTGAATTAAGAATTTTTTCAATTTTTGGATTTTCTATATCTTCTGTCAGAAATTCATTCTTATTTATGTAAAGAATAGGTTGATAAGCTAAATTTCTGCCATCAATCATTTCTTTGATCTGTTTATATAGAAGATATACCGTAATAGAAGTTGCGAAAGTCCCTATTATCGAGAAAAAGTGGCTGATTTTTTCTGAATTAATCCGTTTACTAATGTTTAACTCTTCACACCAAAAAAATAGTATTATTAATAAAACAAATATTATGATTAATATTCCCCAAATTATTATTTTTTTCATTTTTGTAAATTCAAATTTCTATACAGATTTCAGTTATTAACAAACCTCTTTTTCTGTTAAAACACACACTAAAGCTCTCTAAATGATAGCATTCAAAATTAAACCTTCAACACTCCATCCTCACCCGCCAACAACTCCTGCACTTGCACAACAGCATCCTTGTTCAACCGCCCATACAAGTGAGGAAAAGCAATTCCCGTATCGAATAAATCCTCGTAAACAAGATTTGAAATCAATTTTGAAGCATCAATATGTACTAAAAACAATCTTTTTGAGCCTTTAAAAAAATTGGTTAATGTGCCATTTACTTGTTCAAAAGTGGACAAATGAATAAATTTTTCTTCTGATAAAGTTTCTGATTCGTAATATTCTTTATTGGCAAAAGTTTCCCACCACGCTGGGTGAACGATATGATATATTATAGTTTCCATGACCTAAATTTACGACTTAATTGTTAGATTGTGAAAACAAGAAAATCATGTATGATATTATAATTATTGGCGGAGGTTTAGCGGGGTTAGTTAGTAGTATTCAACTATCGAAAGGCGGTAAAAAAGTTCTTTTAATTGAAAAGAAAAAATATCCATTTCATCGGGTTTGTGGAGAATATATTTCTAATGAAACTCGTCCATTTCTTGAATCAATTGGCTTAAATTTTGATAAATTAGGCGTTAAAGAAATTTCTAAATTTCAATTTACTTCACCTTCTGGCAAAGTTTTAGAGACTGATTTAGACTTGGGGGGATTTGGTATCAGTCGTTATAAAATTGATTTAGCCTTATACCAATTGGCAAAGTCCGTCGGCGTAGAATTTTTATTGGAGAATACGGTTGAAGTCGTTGATTTTCAAGATAATAAATTTACCGTTGGAACCTCTTTCGCCGCTTTTGAAAGTCATTTTGTGATTGGAACATTTGGCAAACGAACAAAATTAGATGCTACATTGGAAAGAGATTTTTTTACTAAAAGAAGTTCTTACCTTGGCGTAAAATATCATATTAAAACTAATTTTCCAAAGAATTTAATTGCCCTTCATAATTTTAAAGATGGTTATTGCGGCATTTCTGCCATTGAAGATGATAAATATTGTCTGTGCTATTTAACAACCCGTGACAACTTACGCAAGCATGGAACAATCTCAGAAATGGAAAAAAATATTCTCTGGAAAAATCCTCATTTACACAAAATATTTACCGAATCAGAATTTCTTTATGACAAACCCGAAGTTATTAACGAAATTTCCTTCGTTCCAAAAACAACCATTGAAAATCATATTCTCATGGCAGGTGACGCTGCAGGCTTGATTACGCCTTTGTGTGGAAACGGAATGGCCATGGCAATTCACGGAGCTAAGTTACTTTCTGAAAGCATTTTACAAAATTTTAATAATAGAAATGTAGTAGAAAAAACGTATCAAACGGTGTGGAAAAAACATTTTGAAAAACGTCTTTGGATTGGTAGAAATGTTCAAAAATTATTTGGAAATGAGGTGGTTTCGGAAATTGCCTTGAAAAGTTTGAAGACCTTTAAACCTGCTTTAAAATTCATTATTAAAGCTACACATGGAGAGATTTTTTAGCTACTAGTGTCACAAAGGTAAAACCGTAGTATTTTTCACTTCTGACATCACAAAAGAACTGCTAATATGGGCAATACTTTGTAAATCAGACAATTTTTTTTGATAAAAATCATTATAAGCTTCCATATTTTTAACAATTACTTTTATTAAATAATCATAATTTCCAGAAATTACACTACATTCTATCACCTCTGGAAACTGTTTTATTGCCTCCTCAAATTCCTCAAAATGATTTTTTTGTTGCTTATCCAAGGAAATATTGCAGTAAACTATCATCGGATTTCCCAGCATTTTTTTATTCAAAATCGTAACATATTTCTCAATAACCCCTTCATTTTCCAAACGTTTTATTCGATCATGCGTGGGAGTCATGGAAAGATTGATTTTTTGAGATATTTCTTTCAATGTTAATTGTGCATTTTCTTGAAGTAATTGCAATATACGAATATCGTTTGCGTCAAGTGTCATAAGAAAAATTTACTTTTAATTATTGTTATTTGCTAATAATTCGGAATTATTTTCTCCAAATATAGCTAAATAATTTATTATTTTCTTATTATTTTAAATTACACAAAACTATTTCCTGTTTGACTAATTTTGTATTTCACTTCATCAAAGAACAGGAATTGGGGAGTTGAGATTACTCAACTCCTTTAATTCTAAAATCCCACAAATTATGATAATTGGCGTTCCAAAAGAGATTAAAAATAATGAGAATCGTGTGGCAGTAACACCAGCGGGTGTGGCTGAATTTAAGAAAAATGGTCATACTATTTATATTCAAACCCAAGCAGGTGCGGGCAGCGGTTTTTCTGATGAAGAATATATTAATGCAGGAGCTGAAATTTTACCAACTATTGAGCAAATCTATGCTATTGCAGAGATGATTTGCAAGGTGAAAGAGCCAATTTCATCTGAATATCCATTAATTAAAGAAAATCAATTACTATTTACTTACTTCCATTTTGCTTCTTCTGAGGAATTAACGTACGCTATGATTGAACGGAAAGCCATCTGTTTGGCGTATGAAACGGTTGAAAAAACAGATAGAAGTTTGCCTTTATTAGTACCAATGTCGGAAGTTGCAGGAAGAATGGCCATTCAAGAAGGGGCGAAATATTTGGAGAAACCAATGGGTGGAAGAGGTATTTTGTTGGGCGGAGTTGCTGGCGTAAAACCTGCCAATGTACTGGTTTTAGGTGGTGGAATTGTGGGAACACAAGCCGCAAAAATGGCAGCGGGCTTGGGTGCAAATGTAACAATTATGGACGTAAGTTTACCAAGATTACGTTATTTAGAAGACATTATGCCAGCCAATGTTGATACTGTAATGTCAAATGAATATAATATTCGTGAAGCAATAAAAGTCTCTGATTTGATTATAGGGGCTGTTTTAATACCTGGTGCAAAAGCTCCACACTTAATTACACGAGCCATGTTGAAAGAAATGCGACAAGGCACGGTTGTGGTTGATGTGGCAGTTGATCAAGGCGGTTGCATTGAAACTTGTACGCCGACGACACACGAAAATCCTACTTTTGAGATTGATGGAATTGTACATTATTGTGTGGCTAATATGCCTGGTGCTGTACCCTATACTTCTACATTAGCACTTACCAATGCCACACTTCCTTACGCAATTCAATTAGCAAATAAGGGCTGGAAAACAGCTTGTCAGGATAATGAAGAATTAGCAAAAGGTTTGAATATTATTGATGGAAAAATTGTCTATAAAGGAGTTTCAGATGCTTGGGGATTAGAATTTACTAATGTTAAGAATATGTTATAAAATTATAACTTGCTTGACATTTATTAAAATATAGTCTATTTTTAAAATGCGTTTAAATAAACGAAAGAATTAAATACTGGTTAGGTATTCAGTTAAAACCCGTCAATTACAATTGACGGGTTTTCTTTTTATTTAACACAATATTCAAACTCATCTTTATACTGAAAAAGTATATCTTCAATATCAGCCAAGGTAAAATCTGGACGTTGGAAAGGTTCTGGTAAATCTTCTCGCATTAAGAATTTTTTCTCTCCTAAATTCCCTAATAGATTCTCCGCTCCTATCCTTGTACCACTTTGTAAGTAGATTTTATCAGAGTAAATATTCTTGTAGGCACCAATTCGCTGAGCAACATCATAAACCGTTAATTCAGTGATATACTCGTTTTTAACTGAATTGACAATGGTAAAAATGTCATCAAAAGATTGGGATGAATCAATTGAATCTTCACATAAAATTAGTTTTTCTGCAAAACTAGTGAGTTCTGATTTTTCTGCTCTTCTTTGATGAAAATGAACTTTATTATTTTCATCAATAGATTTTGCAGATACTTCAATCGCTTCTTTCAACGTTTTTTGAGCCATAGAAAACAAAATAAGGCTGTCAATTTGCTTTCGACTTTTTAATTTGTAATGCTTTATTATTCTTTCGAGTTTCGGGATGTTGAATGTTTTCATGTTTTGTTCGTCAATAATTATAACGATAAATAATTTATTATTTAAATTTTACGCAAGAAGTGTACTATTTTAGTAGATAATACATTCTGCCGAAATTAACACTGATATCAAAAGTATAAAGAACCGCTGTATTGATTTTAAAAAATTAATTTTCTCCTATACTTTGACAAATGAGTTATTCTTAGTTACACAATGCATTTAATTCAAGGGGTTAATCCTTCTTCTTCACCTCAAAAAACACTGCTAATCCTAACAGTCCTACCATTAAAATTGAAGCAATTAAATCAACAGTATTTCCTTTTTCAACGGATTCTGGCATAAATTTAAATTCGATTTTATGCTTTCCTGCGGGTACTACCATGCCTCTTAGAATATAGTTCGCCCGTAAATGTGATTTATAAATACCATCCACATACGCCTTCCAATCCAGATTTCCACGATAATAAATCTCAGAAAAAATGGCTAATTGGTCGGTCTTTGCATTACTTTCATAGGTCATTAGATTGAGTTTGTAATTGGTCAATTTGATTGAGTTTGCCGTGCTATCAAAGGCAATATTCAAATTATTAACTTGGTTAGCAAAACGTTGGTCAATGAAAGCAGTTTGTTTAGGATTGAATTTATCCAAAGATTTCATTTCTTCATCCGCATTTTTTACCAATTTATATTCCTTCACAAACCAAGCATTTCCGCAAGCATCAGGGTTTTGAGCTACCGTTGGCTGACCACCTTGCTGTTGTGCAGGTTGAGTAAAATACTTAGTATTCAACATATTAAATACCGCCATGTTATTTTTAGAAAACTGATTTTCAATTACTTCTTGATAACGGCGAAGTTTTGCTCCGTGATAACCACCTAAAGATTTATGATAATAGGATGCTTTTGAATCGTTTGAAAACCCTTGCGGAGAAGCTCCATCAAGTACCCGATAAATTGATTTATCTTGTAAAATCTGAGTGTCTAAAGCAGTTGGAGCAAAAACCTCTTCCGCTTCTGATTTAGATACAAAATTATCATTATTAAAGTACCTTTTATCAACACCAAACATATCAAAAATGACCAATAAAATAAGAATGGGATAAAAAACAAAGTCTTTAATTTTATTAGAAATCCAAGCCCACACCAAACCTGCCGCTAATAAAATCAAAACTAAAGAACGAAAAGCATCAGAACGCATCAATGATTCACGGTCAGAAACGATTGCACTAAGTATTTGAGAATCAACGCTTTTATCGCCTGTAATTTGCATACCTGCATCATTAGACGATTTAAAATTTAGAAATAAAGTGGGGATTAATGCAAATATTAACGCCAATCCTGCGGTAAGTGCTAATGAATAAATTAAAGGTTTTTTGAGGTCATTAAAAATTGGCTTTTGCTCACCAATTTGTTTCAACGTTAAAATTGCTAACGTTACTAAAGCTAATTGAACAAGCGACATAATGGACGTAACTCCTCGAAATTTATTATAAACAGGGAAATAATCGAACATTAAATAATTGAGTGAAGGGAAATTTTTACCCCACGAAAACATCACAAAAATAATTGCCGTACTTACGAGCCACCATTTAGTATTTCCTTTTATTAAAAAAGCTCCTAAAATGAACAAAAATAAGATGATTGCTCCTGCATATACAGGACCACCCACAATTGGTTGTTCACCCCAATATGAATACCCATGTTCGACAAAACCGATGGCATTTTCTTCAGGAATTCCTGCGTTTACCATCGCTTTTAGAGTCTCAGATTTTTTACCACCCAAACTTCCTCCATTTGCCCCTCCGTAAAAATTAGGGATTAAAAGTGTTCCTGTTTCGCCAATTCCATAGCTCCACTGAAAGGCATAATCACGGTCTAAACCGCCCTTAGACTCTACATTAGACGTCAATTCAGATTTTCCACGAATTGTTTCTGCCGAATATACCGCATTACTCCATAACCTCATCGTATGATTTCCCAAGCCAAGGATAGCTCCTCCGCCAAAAGCTAAAAGAGAAAAAACCAAAGGTTTAATTTGACCTGATTTAATGTGTTCGATAATTTGAACTAAGATATATCCCGCTAAAAATAATCCAAAATAATACGTAATCTGTACGTGATTAGCGTATAATTCCAGACTCATAAACAGAGCCGTGAGAGCAGCACCCAACAGGCATTTTCCTCTAAAACACAACACTGCTCCCGCCGCAACCATCGGTGCATACGCTAAAGCAATTACTTTTGAAGTGTGTCCTGCGGGAATAAGAACCATATTTAAAGAGCAAAAAGCAAAAGCAATGGCTCCTAAAACGGCTTGCCACACGCTTGCACGAAGCACAATTAATAAAATATACATTCCTAACATCATCAAAAAAATCATATTGATGGGCGTTGGTAGAACATTCATTAATTGTCCCCCAATAGTTGAACCGATGCTATTTGGATATTTACCGTGAATCATAAAAGCGGGCATTCCACCAAACATTGAGTTTGTCCACCAAGCAATTTCACCAGTTTGTTTGGTGAATTCAGTAGACTCGTGCGAGCCTCCCAAAGACATGTTAATATCGTGTTGGGAAAGTTTTTTGCCTTGCAAAACAGGCGATGCGTAAATTCCAGCCAATATTATAAAGGCAATGACTGCATATAAATGTGGTAGGAATTTTTTGAAAGAAAATTGCATGGGAAAGAAAATTATAATTTTGGAAAAACGTTATTTGCAAAGATATGTATTTAATAAAACTTAATATTCATGTTTCGTGCCAATTTGAACCTTTTGATAATTTTAACGTTTTATTAAATGTTAATCAAACCATTTCTTGCTAACTTTGTCTAATAAAAAAAGTACAAATTTATATATTATAGAAACAATGAAAAAAAACATAATTTTCTTCACTTTTTGCCTATCAATTAGCGTATTTTGGGCATTTTCACAAAATTCTAAGGCAGGTGTTATCATTGATGCTATGCAGCAAAAGTACAAATCTATGAAAACTTTTGGAGCATCTTTTACGTATGGAACGGACGGTTCGGCTCAAACTTTACAAGGAAATATTACGGTAAAAGGAACAAAATATCGTTTAAAAACGGGTGGACAAGAAATATATAATAATGGCAAAGAAGTTTCAACGTATATAAAAGAGACAAATGAAGTAAATATTTCTGATTACGAGCCTTCCGAAAGTGATTTGAATCCTGCAAAGGTTTATACATTTGATAAAAAAGGATTTCGTTATGTTTTTGTTCAAGAAGTTAAAGAAGGAGGAGAATCTTATGAAGTAATTGAAATGTCGCCAGAAAAGAAAGGTACTCAAATTGCGAAAGTAAAAATCAAATTGAATAAAAAAGACAAATCGGTTAAAAGTTGGGTAATTACTGATAAAAGCGGAAAACGTCAGACTTTTAAAGTTAATAATTTCACGCCAAATATTGCAGTAGATGATAAATATTTTGTGTTTGACCGAAGTAAATATCCTGGGGTTGAAGTCAATGATTTGCGTTAATATTTAGAAATTATGAATAATGGGCTATGAATGATTAACATTTATAGCCCATTATTTTTTATACCCTTCCCTCAAAATCTCTCACAAAATTAGGACTTTCAGTCTTACTCCATTTGTCCCAAAAAGTAAAATATAATCCAAAATTATAACGGTAAAACTTATGGTGATGGCTATGATGCGTTGCTCCAATTATGTGCTTTCCTAATAGATTCCCAAATAAATTTCGTGGATAAATCTCAATATCAAGATGGTTTACTGCCGCTGTTATCGTCATAATGGTCAAGTGAAAAAGAATTGCGTACAGATGCATCGGTACAATTATAATTATCGCAGGCATAATTAAAGCCTCTAAAAATCCCTCAACGGGGTGGAATGAAAAGGCTGTCCATGCGGAGGTAATTTTACTATCATGGTGAACCTGATGCACTTGTTTATAAATCTTTGGATGGTGCATTAAACGGTGAAGCCAGTAGTAATAAGTTTCGTGAATAAACATAGCAACCATAATACTAACAGGAAACCACCAAAGTGAATAGTCATTGATATTCAAGTAGATAGCCGTGTATCCACGCTGCCAAGCCAAAGCCGAAATTGCACCAATTACTGAAAAAATTATCGCCGTCAACATCGACCAGAAGACCTCTTTTTTAAATTGGTTTTTAGGATATTCCTTCTTATTTATCTTTCGATTTTCCCATTTTTCACGCTTCCATAAATAAAAATATACGTGAAAAATACCCCCTAAAATGAAGTATCTGGAAGTAATTAAAATGAACATTACCAGACATAAAGTAAAAAAAACGGTTGGTTGAATAAAGTCGAGTTTAAAGAGAGATTCTACCATGATGATTATACACAAATACGAAAGGAATCGTAATTAGCCCTTAGGAGAAAAAGATAGATAGAGTATTTACCAATGAATTAGAAATTGGTGATAGAATTAATTTCCAAGTAATAAGCCAAAATCTTTAATAAAATTTAATAAGGATAAACTTCCAACCTATTTGAAACTGACAGGTTGGAAATTTCTATTCTATTTCACCAGCCATCATCAGATTTTGGCTTCACGTTTGCTGCTGAAGTTTTCTTTTGGGCTTTTACAGGAGCATTTGCAACATTTGAAGAAGCATTACCCATTCCCATTCCTTTTACCTGAGCAGTTAAATCAGCACGGCTAAAAACACGACTTACTATTTTCCACTCATTGCCAAACTTCAACATACTCAATAAATCAATGTATTTAAAATCTCCAAAAAGAAGTTCTACTGTAGCCAAGGCAGATACCCCAATATAGGAGTAAGAAACCATTTTCGTTGACCCACCTTTAGTTATAATACCACCAGCAGGCATTGAAGAAACGAATTTCGCCACTGGAATATCTTGAATTGCACCCGCTGCATTTACAGTTCTAAGCATTGCTGTTGGGTGAAAAGCTTGATTCAATTTGGCGGCATCACCTTTTGAAACGCCTTCAAGGTAATTATTAACACATATTTTAACGGCTTCATCTTCCGACTGTGCCTTAACGGAAACTATGCCCGATGTAAAAAACAAAAAGAGCAAAATTTTTGAAATCTTCATGATAAGATTTTGTTTAGGTTTCAGACCTAAATTTAGTATTATTTTGTGATTAAACGAAGTTTTATCTAGTTTTATTGTTTACTCCCCTTCTAATTCTTCTGGCAACCCTTCACCGCTCATAAAATACCACGCCTTCTCTGGATAAAGTATTGATTGAGCTACTTTGACACGCCCTAAAGCACGATTTGCTACGTTCTGAAGAATAATTATTGAAGAATTATCACGGTTGTTGTGCATATAATAATTTTTAAAACCATGCCACCAACCTGTATGAAAAGTTAGCCAAGAACCATCGTCCATTAACTGTAACCTCCAACCAAAACCATAATTTTTAGTAGAAGCAAACTTAAATCTATTAGCTGGTAGAAAGGCTTCATTAAGCGTTTTCATCTTCACCAATTTCTCTGAATTCAAGGCCATATCCCATTTAAACAAGTCTTCAACGGTTGAATAAACGCCTTTATCACCCGTTGCACCATCTAAATGGTCAAATGGAACTTGCCAAAAACCATTTTTTCTTGGGGTATATCCAACAGCAGCAGTAGCCATTTGTTCAGATTTATTAGGGTCATAAATAAAGCTTCGAGACATTCCTGCGGGGGCAAAAAGATGCTTTTGGGCGTAATCTCTAAAATTCATTCCCGATAATTTCTCAACAATATAAGCCAATAAGACGTAGTTAGAATTATTATAATTGAATCGAGAATTTGGCAAATAATTAATCCCTGGTCTATATTGAGCAAATAGATTTACGATCTGTTCATTAGACATTGGCACTTTTTTATTTACAATTTTATCTAAGCAATAAACATAATTTGGAATGCCAGAACGATGACTTAATAAACTTCTAATCGTAATAGAAGTATCATACGGAAAATTTGGAATATACTTAAAAACAGGAGCATCATAGTCAATCAAGCCTTTTTCGTGTAATTGCATAATCGCAACTGCTGTGAATTGTTTGGAAACCGAAGCTAATTGAAATTGAGTTTGCGTAGTATTTGAGTCTTTTCTTAAAAAACTTGAATAGCCAAAAGCTTTTTTATAGATAATTTTTCCATTTTGGGAAACTAAAACTACCCCATTGAAACCATTAAATTTATGCAATTTCTTGAAAAAAGTATCTAATTTAATTGCCTTTCGTCCTGCAATTTTAGCGTCAAAAAGTCGAGCAATACTGTCATTGTGAATTAATACGCCGTTAGTTGGTTCTTCCGAGAGGTTTCGAGGCTGATGTGAACACGAAAGGATGCCTAAACCGAGAAAAAAACTAACAATTAGTAGGTATTTTGTAATCTTTAATAGTATCACGTCTTGTAAGGATTAAATATGAGCAAGTGGTATGTTTTGTTATGTAAAAATACGGCATGAATTTGATTTATGCCAATCTGTTTTTAATTTAGGCAAATACAAACATCATTAAAAATGGCAAAACGCTTAAAAATTCAAAATCCCAATCTTGGCACTTCCCCTGGAACACTTACTTATGTAGGCGAGGAAGTCGAATTTGCTACAAAAATTTATTGGACTGAATATAATTTTGAAAATTATAAAACGCATATTTTCCCCAAATTATTAGATTTTTACCTAAAATTAGACCCTGATAAAACTTATTGGTTAAACATTGATGGAATTCACGAACCCAAAGTAATTGAAACGGTAGGTAAAGTTTTTGACCTGCATCCACTCGTAATGGAAGATATATTGAACTCTCACCAGAAACCAAAATTTGAATATTACAATGATGAACAACTTTTTGTAACCTTCAAAATGATTGAGTTTAATCCCTACACCCATGAAATTGAAGTTGAGCATTTAAGTTTTATTCTGGGGAAAAATTATGTTATCTCTTTTCAGGAAGAACGGACAAGGGATATTTTTGACCCAATTATTCAACGATTGAAAGCCTCCGCTGGAAAAACCCGAAAAAACGGATCAGATTATTTGTTATATTCATTAATGGATTTGGTCGTAGATAATTACTTTTTGGTCTTGGAAAAAATTGCTGAAAATATTGAACGATTGGAAGACGATATTATCAATACAAAAAAGCAAATATCTATGACTGAAATGTATTCCATTAAACGAGAATTAATGTTAATGCGAAAGATAGTTTTTCCACTTCGTGAGATGCTCTCTAACCTCATTCGTGAAGAAGCTCCTTTGATTACGCCCAACACTGCTTTGTATTTACGTGACGTACACGACCACGTTACGCAAGTACTTGAAACGATTGATTCTTACCGAGAATTAGTAGCATCGTTAATGGATTTATCCCTCTCCCAAGCAGGAAATCGGATGAATAATGTCATGAAAGTTTTAACAGTTATTTCCGTAATTTTCATGCCTTTAACCTTCATCGCAGGAATTTATGGAATGAACTTCGATTATATGCCCGAACTACGTTGGCATTATGGATATCATGGTGTCTGGACTTTTATGATTACTTTAGTAATTGGAATGCTGATTTATTTTAAGAAAAAGGATTGGTTGTAAAACCGCCATTTCCTAAATTATTTTCTTAAAAAAGCATTTTAACTGAAAATACTTTTTTAAGAAAACATACTCATTTTTTAATCCTGATTTTTAATATAAATCAGAATTATTAATTTATATACTACTTTCTTTAACCCTATTTATCATCTATTCACTTTTTTATCTCCAGATTCCATTCGAATCAAACATTGGTCTTGAAAAAATACAATAAAAAAGTTTTATCTTTCTAAAAATATTTTTTTCGATAAAGTAAGTCCATATTTTGAGTAACTAATCCTTGAATGTTGTGAAAACACAAAAAACAACGTTGAAAGCTGGATTTCTTTAAGAGAAAGTGCTTACTTTTATCGAAAACATCTTTATTTTTTATATTCTTCAGTATTGACCTTCAGTTCTTAAGTACTTGATTTTGAATAACTTTTATGCAATTTTTACGTATCTATTGTGTAAAAACATCAAGATTTCTGAAAAAAAATCACAAGATTTATAAAAAAATGTTAAATATATTCAATTCTATATTCTTAATTTCAGGCAAACATGCAGCTTTTACAGGCGTGCCGCCAACGGTGATGGCAGGTTTTGCTGTAGTATCAACAGCACTAATTATATTGGGTATTTTTCTTAGTCAAAAACGTCGTGCTTGGTATCAACATTCAAGGCTGACGCAAGGTGAAATTGTGGAAATAGGCAAGCGATATGACAGAAGTGATAGACGTGGACAACATCCAATGTTTTTCCCTGTAGTTTCATTTATCGTAAATGAACGACAATTCAAAATTGAAGCCGACAGAGGAATGTCAATATTGAGTCAGGTTGGACAAAAAATACAGGTTCGTTACAATCCAGAAAATCCGTATGAATCAGCTTTAGGAGAAAGTAGTGTTCCAGGTGTAAAACCTTCAGTTTTCTTTGCTTTAGGCTCGGGATTATTGATAGCAAGTATTCTATTGATGTTTTAGCAATCCAAAAACAATTTATAAGCATAGAAAGGGCGTAAATTATTTTACGCCTTTTTTGTGCAAACATTTGCAAACTTATAGTATTTCAACTTCTTTGTTCCTAAAACCTTTTAGCAAATCATCTAATGGATTAATACTTGTGATAAGGTAATCTAAATCCGAAAAATTACAAACCTTATAATTTTCTTCACGATTAATTTTCTCTTCCAATACGCAAGTAACAGTTCGCCTCGAAACGCTCATCATTTTTTGTTTTAAGATAGATTCTTCGTAGTGTCGGATGGCTAATCCTGATTCCATACTGATACTATTCGTCCCCATAAAATACAAGTCTGCTTGGATATGTTCTAAGTCTTGAATCGTTTTGCTTCCAATCATAATTTGATATCTTTTGTAGAATGAACCTCCCAACATAATGACTTCAACTTTAGGGTGTTCAGATAAAGATGTTGCTAAATGAGGGTTATTTGTTACAATCGTAACTTCTAGATTCTTAGGTAGTTGTTCCGCAATATAAAAGTTAGTTGTTCCTCCATCCATCAAAATAATTTTATTATTTTCAATCAATTTTAAGGCTTTTTTTGCAATCGTTACAAACTCTGTATTCACAATTCCTAAACCCTTACTGGACTTCATTGAAAGGTATGAATGAGCAATTGCTCCTCCATGAACTTTCTTCAAAAGTCCACGGTCTTCTAATTCGATTATGTCTCTACGCACACTGTCGTAAGAAACATTCATTATCTGTCCTAAATCTACAAGAGTAACTTTTTTATCAGTCCTTAATTTTTCTAATATGAGTTGTTGCCGTTCTTCTTTTAACATTTTATTAGCTGGATTCAAGTCGCAAATGCAACTTCATTATTTAAGAAATTAATTTTATAAAATTCGTTAGGAGAAAAGTAACCTAATTTTTTTCTTGGTCTGTTATTGAGTTTATCTTGAACATCAGCTACTTGTTGATGGGT
>JANXRS010000461.1 GCA_025356745.1 Arcicella sp. | reverse complement strand
AAAGGTCTTTTGGATGGTTAAATTTTAGGCGAAGAATGTTCAGAGATGTGGAAAAAACAATATTTTCATCCGAAGCTATGACACAAATTGCATTCATCTCCTTAATAATCAACAGATTATAATTCCAAAACAATGTCTTAGGTTATTCCTCCGAAAAATCTTCCGAAATCAACTTTCTCAATTGCTGATAGGGACGCAAATTTGGTCGTTTTGAGAAAATAGTTTTGTCATTAGAAGAATTCTTTACCTTATAAGCTAAAGTATCGGTATCAAAATAGTTATCTCTCACAAATTGGCTTACTTCTTCATCATCAATAACATCTTTCACCATTTTCCCTTTCTCAAAACCATCACTAAAAGTTGATATTCTTGCATTCATTTCATTAATTTTTTTACTTTCTTCAACTCCTCTTATTTCCTCTTGAAGATTTTGTTTTTGAATAGATAATGCCTCTAATGTTGGTAATAATCTTAGGTCGTTTTCTAAGATATTTTTCTGAATAATTTGCTCCGCTAATTCTATTTCAATTGCTTGTAAATCAATCGTTAAGCATTTTTGTTCCTTGCGTAAACGTTTGAGTTTAGGGTCAATTTGTAGCCATCTTTGCCAGTAACATTGAAGAACTGGAAAAGCAATTCCTAAACAAATCGCTCCTGCCAAAGCAAACAAAATTCCCGACAAAACAAATGATGCCAATGCCCAAGGACTATTGACTAATTTTTCATTTAAAGAATCAAAAACTTTCATTTTTAACTCAATCTGTTGCAAAACTTCGGGCGGTAATGCTGCCGATGGATTAAGTGGGTCAATTATCTGATTTTGAAGTTGTTTAATGGATTTATTAACCGATTCCTTCATCTTATCAGTTTTGTAGGCTTCATATCTGAACCATCCCAGAATGAACAAAGTCGCTACTGCAAAAACTACTGTTATGCCCTTGAACCACGCATATACACGCTCGGAGCGGGGTGAGGGATTTTCGGAATAGGGACTTTCAATCAATCGTTCGTAAGCTGGTTTTAATAATACAGAAACCATTGCCAAACCAACGGCAAAAGCCCATGCTTCAACATTATTGCGAATATTGAGAGCATAAGCTACAATTTCGTGGGAAATAATCAAATCTCCTGCCACGAAAGATATGCCTGCGAAAAAATAAATAAACCCTGCAAAGAGTGAATATTTATGACCAACCGAAATTCTTTTATCCGTAAATTGTTGAATAAAATTTCCATTTTCAGCTACTTGGCGTTCAATTCTATCTTTATTTTTTTCCGCTAAATCAACTTTCAAAAGACGTTCTTGAAATCCATCGTAAGCCTCTTTGAAACGAATTTTTACATAGTCAATGACTTTTTCTAAATCAGAAAGCTCTTGTTTTTTCTCAACTAATTGCCTTGAAAGGTATTCAAAATTGATTTGAGAAGACAAATAACCTTCGTAAGTATTTTTTTCTACAGACTCTAAACCGCTATGATAGCCGTGTTGAAAATCATATTTTTCGGTATGAGATGGTTCGTTATTGTCGTTGTTCATGGTCATGGAAAGATTTTAGGAGTTCGGTTATAGAAAACTAAAACCTCTAATCTAATTGTTCAAGGTTTGGAAGACTGTCAAAAATTTCGTGAAGGACAACCTCGCATCCATCAATGTTTACGGTTTCTTCGGATACATCATAATGCGTGTGTAACCACGATTTGCCATCATTACTCCTTTGATAAACCATCACAACTTTTTCATCAATATCAGCAAAAACTAAAAATTGTAACGATTCTATTTTGAGGTACAAATTCAGTTTTATATCTAAATCGTAACTACGAGTTGAAGGAGAAAATACCTCTACAACTAAATGTGGATTTGTAATAATTGATTCCGATTTACCTTTAAAAGTCGGTAATCCCTTCAAAACAACAACATCAGGATTTAAATACTTTTTTGTACCCCTCACATTGATACCAACGTTACTACCCGCAACGTAATATCCTTGTTTAATTTTATAATAGTTTGAAAATAGTGAGCCAAAGTACATGACCATCAACTCATGTAGAAATTTGGCTAAACCCATAACAATGATTTTATCTTCAAGAAATTCAATTCGGTAAGGTGTCTCAAAGGCAAAGTCTAAAAACTCGTCTTCGGTAGCAGAAATAGAAACAGAAATCCCCTCCTCGATTTGTTCGATTTGTTGGTCTGTTAAATGTATTTTTTCTAAAACTTCCATATTTTACGATTTGTTAACGATGGAAACATTGGTAACTTAGTTGGTCTTCTTTGAATCTTTATTAGTTATTATTTTTGGATAGTATATTGTCTATATAATTCATTTTTCTTTTATTCTTCCTCACCCAAAATTCCCTTCATCTGTCTTCCAATCAGCCGATTACGATATTGACTTGCCAAATGATATTCACTTTCAAAAACCTTAATAAGCATATCTCGTTGGGCTTTTATTTTCGAGTTTTGGGTACTGAGTTTGGTTAATTCGGGCAGCACATTTTGCTTATCTTGCCGATGTTTTTCAATTTCGATTTTATATTTTTCAATTTCATTTTCCCAATCTACCACTTTTTTAATTTTATCTTTTTGTAATTGATTTCTTTTCTGAAAAATGCTTAAATCGTTTTTCAAAATCGTTAGATTTCCCAATAGCAATTTTCCCGAAAACATAAACAAAAAGAAAATAAAAGCAAATAACGCCCATGATTTCAAGGCGGTTTGTGTAGCATAAATCTGGGCAAAAACAAAAAAAGCGGAAGCCAAAGGCATTCCAATCTCTTCTAAAATTCTTCGCCAAGAACTTGTTTTATCGTCATCGTGGAGGAAAGAAATTCTACCAAATAAATTAAACATCCCTGCCCAAAATACACCCATCGCAATCAAACCACTTTGTTGAAATTGTCCACGGAGGGATTCTTCGATTAAAAAATAATTTCCAACGGCAATTCCACAGGCTAATAATAAGCCTACAATAGTGCGTGGTAGATGGTGCTGTTCGGTAAATTCTTGATTTTTAAGGTTTTGTATTTTTACTTCTAATTCTTTGACTAAACTTTCCTTTTCGTTTACCCAATAATTTAACTCTCCGATTTTCTCTTCTTTATGCTCAATAATGCGGTCAGTTTCAGCGGTTTGCTGGGCAAAATAATGCTGAATTATGGCTACTTTTTCATCAGAATTTGAGCCTGATAAGCCAAAAATCACACCTTCATCACGCAGAATATCCTCATTAATAAGCCAATCGGGTTCATTGGTACTACTTACGAATGTATTTTCGTTGGGAATATTGACAAATCCAATAGCATTATCACTGACAACTTCTACTACCTCGACTGCCGTTGTCAGTGTTTTTACTGAAGATTCAGGTAATTTTTTAAATATGGATTTTATTTTATCGAAAATAGACATTTCGGAAATACGATTAGATTATGGGTTTATTAATGAAATTGGGGATTTTTTTTGAAACAGACAACGTAAATAGTAGGAATGGTCTTTTTCATACCATAAAACAATTTACACCGAACTCAAAAGCCCTAAAATTGTGAAAAGTAATCCGATAAAGGCAGAAATTCCTCCAATTACTCCCAAGCCAAATATTGCCAAAACAATACCAATAGCCAACAAAATCGCACCAATTTTTAAATATGGATTCCAATCGTGAAAGCCCACGGGTTTTGTAGCATTCGCTACCTTTTTCTGCATTTTTTTGAGGATAATTTTCTGTGTAAAATTGAGTTTCTGAGGTTTTGAAACGGTCTTACTTTCCGCCAAAATTTTCTCTAGTTTAATAATTCTTCTCTCATACTTTATTTCCTCAGCAACTTTATTAGTAGCCGCAAAGTCTTCAATTATTGAGGTAGTTAAAATGGGTTCTGACTCAGTTATTACTGGTTCTTTTGAAGTTTCAATAGGCATAATTTCGCTCTTAGCTTCTGCCTTATGATAATTCTGAGCTACATTTTGTTGAAAATGCCCTTTTTGTCTTGAACAAGATTGAGAAAGGATTATGAATGAAATGATAGATAAAAAAAGTGTTAGTTTACGCATGGATTTAGAAAATTTATGTGAGTTTTTGTAACGATAAAATTACATGAAAATTGTTTGTAAATACGTTCTACACACCTCATTTTAAAATTCATAAAGCATAATTGCTGAATAAAAAATGCCTACAAACAAAATTTGTAGGCACTCTTCTATCAACTATTAATTGTTAATCGAATTAAGCTGCCTTTTTCATTTTGTGAAAAACCGTTCGCTCAAATTTCTCACGGGCATACGGAAGCGTAATGTTCAAATGCTTAATTTCGGTCTGCGAAGGCAATTCAAACATGGCATCCGTAATAATTGACTCACAAATTGAACGCAACCCTCTCGCTCCCAATTTATATTCCATTGCCTGATCTACGATGTATTCCAAAGCTGCTTTCTCGAAAGCTAAATCAATACCTTCCATTTTGAAAAGTTTATGATATTGCTTGGTAAGGGCATTTTTGGGGTCAGTCAAAATCGTTAAAAGCGTATCTTTATTCAATGGATTCAGATACGTAACTACTGGCAAACGACCCAACAATTCAGGAATCAATCCAAATGATTTTAGGTCTTGTGAAGTTACGTAACGCATCAAATGATTGTCTTCAAATTCTTCAAAGAAATTATCATCCGAACTAAATCCAATGGGCTGCGTATTAAGGCGTTTAGAGATATGTCGCTGAATTCCGTTGAATGCTCCTCCACAAATAAAAAGGATATTTTCAGTATTTATCGGAATCATTTTTTGGTCTGGATGCTTGCGTCCGCCCTGTGGTGGACAATTCACTACCGAACCTTCCAACAACTTCAAAAGTGCCTGTTGCACCCCCTCACCCGATACGTCACGAGTAATAGATGGATTATCAGATTTACGAGCAATTTTATCAATTTCATCAATAAAAACAATACCCATTTCCGCCTTCGCCACGTCATAATCAGCCGCTTGGAGCAATCGAGTTAGGATGCTTTCTACATCCTCGCCCACATAACCCGCCTCCGTTACAACCGTTGCATCTGCAATACAAAACGGCACTTGCAACATCTTGGCGATAGTTCTTGCCATATACGTTTTGCCCGTTCCTGTTTCGCCAACCATAATAATGTTCGATTTTTCTATCTGAATATCGTCATCTTTGGTTTTAGGTTGCATCAATCTTTTATAGTGATTATAAACCGCTACGCACAAATGACGCTTAGCTTCGTCTTGTCCGATAACGTATTGGTCGATATATGCCTTCATATCGATTGGCTTAATTACCTGAAATTTAGGAGCTTTTTTGTTTTTTTGCTTCTCAGAATTAAGTTCAGTTTGAACAACTTGATAGGCTTGTGACACACAATCGCTACAAATATGTCCATCTATTCCTTCCATCAACAAGGAAACTTCTTTTTGAGCACGTCCGCAAAGGACGCAATACGGTTGTTGCTGTTTCATATTTTATTAGCTTTTAGTCAATGACTGTCAGCTTTTTTATCAATTTTAAGAACACAAAATTAGTTAATTCTAAACGAAAAATGCTTACCTCTTTATTTCAAAGAAGTAAGCATTTTTTATTTTATCAAGAACATTCAGTTTTGTTCAAGTCTGGAAACTTGAACAATTGAGAATTATGAATCATTGTAATGATAAATAAGTGCTGGGACATATTTACTCATGGCATGACTTAACTTATAAATCATTGATAATGAACAAATTGTAATCAGTCATGCCATGAGTATTATGCTAACTTAATTTATCTAAGTACTTATTACCCAATAACTATTAAAATAATTCTATCCTCTCTTTAAAACTTCGTCAATCAAACCATATTCTTTGGCTTCTGAGGCACGTAACCAGTGGTCACGGTCTGAATCTGATTCAATTTCTTCAAAAGTTTTCCCCGAATGTTTTGCTAATATTTCATATAATTCTTGACGAATTTTAACAATTTCACGGGCTGTAATCTCAATATCACGAGATTGTCCCTGAGCTCCACCTGATGGTTGGTGAATCATAATTCTTGCGTGTTCCAAGGCTGAACGTTTGCCTGCTGCACCACCTGCCAACAAAACTGCACCCATGGAAGCGGCCAAAGACGTACAAATCGTGCAAACATCTGGACGAATAAAGTGCATCGTATCATAAATTCCAAGACCAGCATAAACAGAACCTCCTGGCGAATTAATGTACATCATAATGTCTTTTTTGGCATCCGTTGATTCCATAAATAATAATTGAGCCACGATGATATTAGCCATATAATCATCCACAGGAACGCCCATGAAGATAATTCTATCCATAATCAAACGTGAAAATACATCAATCTGAGCAAAACGCATTGGACGTTCTTCGATGATATACTGAGTCATATCCTCAATAAATGGGCGACTTTGACCACCCATCTGGTTCATGTACTGATCAACCGTCAAACCGTTCAAACCTCTATCGTGAACGGCATATTTTCTGAATTCTTCCGAACTTAATTCTTTTGGAAACATATTTAATTTTAGATTTATTGTTATAATGATAACATGAGTGAATGATAGAATTTTATACACTACTTAAATTCTAAAATAAACCCATCAATTTACGCTTGTTAGATTGCTCTTTCTAAATAACTTATTGAACATCTAAATAGTTCTTGAATGAGATTCTGAAACTTATCTAAACTTCATTTTTGTTATCTTTGAAACTCTGACAACAAAGATGCAAAAACTCTGAAATATATCTTGTCAGTTTTATCAAGAATTTATCAGAAATAATGATTATGAATTATGAATGTAAATTTATAAATTATGGACAATATTTGTAAACTTTTGAAAATCAAATACTTATCGTTTAAATTACAGAATTAATGACAAGCTAACCTTCAACAATTGATAGAAAATGGAAATTGGAGAAAAAATACGATATGCCCGCCTTCAAAAAGGTTATTCCCAAGAAAACATGGCTGATTTCTTAGGGATTTCAACATCTGCTTATGGCGATATTGAGCGAAATAAGACTGAATTGACCATCAGTAGAGCCAAAAAATTAACTACTATTCTCAAAATTAGTATTTTGGAATTATTGGGCGAAGAAATTCAAACGCCCGAAGTCTTGGAAAACTCATCTATAAATGATGTGGATAAATTGCGTTCGGAGGTCAATTATTGGCGAGAGAAATTTGAGCAACAAGTTATGGTGGAAGCCTATCTAATGTTTCAGAATCAGTATCAACGAGAAAAGATTGGTTTTTAAGTTTTTTATTTTGGTATATTTGGAAACGCAATAATCGTAATCCACTATTTAAAACAAAAAAACTATGAAAAAGTTACTGATAATTTTTACGTTGGGAATGGGTTTATTGGGATGTTCTGAAAAGAAAAATGGAGGTGATAAAAGTAAGGAAGGCGAGGTATTCCCATCCGTTGAACAACAAACTGAGCTTATTTTAAATGAAACTGATGCTCAAACTACTACATCTAAATTTCTTCCTCCCGAAATAAAAGCGGATGAGGAAGTCTCTAAACCTACTCCGTCTCAATCCACAACCATTCAAAAGAAAATTATTCACACTGCTGATATTCGTTTCAAAGTTGAGGAGTTTAAAAAGGCCGAATCTGCTATAAAAGCCCGTGTACAGGCAATAGGTGGGTATATTTCAAATTCAAATCAAAATCGTCAGAGTGGGAATTTGGAAAATACTTGGACTGTCAGAATTCCTGCCGAGAAATTTGATATCTTCTTGGGGGATGTTGAAAAGCAGTCAATTTATATCCATTCCAAAAATATTTCTGCTGAGGACGTAACAGCTGAATATGTGGATAATGAACTGAGAATCAAGTCGAAACAAAAGGTTTTGAGCGTTATTTGGAACTTTTGAAACAAGCCAAAAATGTGCAGGAAATCATGGCAGTTGAAGAGCAAATTAGCGTAATTCGAGAGGAAATTGAGTCAAAAGAAGGACGACAAAAATATTTGAACGACCAAGTTTCATTCTCAACAATTACCGTTAGTTTTTACCAAGAAACTGAAACATCATCGGCTCCAGAACAACCATTTTACGCTAAGATTTGGAAGAATTTTGTGGAAGGTTGGGATTCGTTTTTTAGTATGATTATTGGTTTATTTTACTTAATTCCGTACATTTTTTGGATTGTTTTATCTACTCAAAAAATGGTGGAGAAAGCGGAAACAGCAGAAGTGATGAATTATTAAGTCGTAGAAGCATTATTTAAAATTTATTTAAGATGTACAATTTTAAAATTAAGTGGAAATAATTTGAATATTTTATCTGGCATTATTTTATTCAAAACCCTCCACTTTTTTATTTAAATACATTTGTCCGTTACAGGTTCTCAGTTCTTGGGTAATTAAGTAAAATAATTTCGTAAATGATAGGTAATTAGCGGTAGTTATTTGTCATTATATAATGTAAAAATAATTAATAGATTATTTACATTTACCAAAAATAAGCCCTGCTTAGTAAGCAGTATAAAATTAATGATTAGTATGAAAAAAGCAATGCCTTTTCTATTATTGCTATTTATTTCATTTATAGGATACTCGCAGAGCCAATTAAATGCTACTGGACAAGTATTTCTCCAAGATGCAAGTGGAAAATATATTACTTCTAATAATTATACAGAAGTTGATGGAAACCCTTACTTTCCAGAAGAATGGGTTGAGGGAACGGTGAGGTTGAAAACTGGAAAAATTATAGCATATAATGCTTTGAGATTAAATACTTTAACAGGGAATCTTGAATTCAAATTTACGGATAAAGCATACGATGTAATAAATCCAATGAGTGAATTTACTTTGGGAACTCTAAAATTTCGAAATGGTTTTGCACCCTTGGATAAGCAAAATGCCGAAACTTTCTATCAAGTCTTGCACGATGGCAAACAGAAATTGCTTTGTTATAGACTTGGAAGTATCTATGTTGATTCTCCTTATAATTCTGCTACTAAAACAAAGAAATTTGAATTACAGGACACCTACTATTTACAAAAGGATGGAAAGCTTTATGAATTGAAGAAAAATCTTAAATTTTTTCTAATCGTGATGGGCGACAATTTTAATCAATTAGAAGAGTATTGCAAAAAGGAAAATATTAAATTAAAGTCTTGGAATGATGCTGTGAAGATTTTGGAATATTCAGAGAGTTTATAAAAGCAGTAGTTCATAAAAAGGGTTCGTAATGAATTTCAAAACGAACCCTTTTTTATTATATCAAATATCTCTCTTACCGCTTCATCATAGTTTTCATATTCGGCATTTTCATTTTACCATCTTGCACATTATTCATCACCTTCATCATCTTTTTCATACCTTCAAACTGTTTCAGAAGATTGTTCAAATCTGTCACAGTCGTTCCTGAACCATCTGCAATACGTTTCTTACGAGACATATCCAAAATTTCTGGTTTTTGGCGTTCTTTAACAGTCATAGATTGAATGATGGCTTCAATATTTTTAAAGGCATCATCTGGCACGTCCACATCTTTCACCGCTTGCGACATTCCTGGCACCATTCCCATCAAATCTTTCAAAGGTCCCATTTTCTTGATTTGCTGTAACTGCGAATAGAATTCTTCAAACGTAAATTGATTTTGACGAATTTTCTTATTAATACGTTCTGATTCTTCATCATCAAAAGCCATTTGAGCCCTTTCTACTAAACTCAAAACATCACCCATACCCAAAATACGGCTTGCCATACGATCAGGATAGAACTGGTCAAGAGCATCCATTTTCTCACCCGTCGAGATAAACTTAATCGGTTTATCCACGATATGACGAATTGACAAAGCCGCACCACCACGAGCATCACCATCTAATTTTGTGAGGACAACTCCATCAAAATTTAGGCGTTCATTGAAGGTTTTTGCGGTATTCACTGCATCTTGTCCCGTCATCGAATCCACGACAAAAAGTATCTCAGAGGGCTTAATTGCTTCTTTTACCGCCGCAATTTCATTCATCATCACCTCATCAACCGCCAAACGACCCGCAGTATCCACGATGATTACACGCTTGCCCATTTTACGTCCATACGCTAACGCATTTTGAGCAATTTCAACGGCATTTTTATTTTCTGGTTCAGCATAAACATCAACACCAACTTGTTCACCAAGCACTTTCAACTGGTCTATTGCGGCTGGACGGTAAATATCACAAGCTACCAAAAGGACATTGCGACCACCTTTTTTAAGATATTGGGCTAATTTTCCAGAAAAAGTTGTTTTTCCAGAACCTTGCAAACCTGCAATCAGAATGACGGCTGGGTCGGGCTTCAAATTAATGGTCTGCACCGACGAACCCATCAATTTAACGAGTTCTTCGTGAACGATTTTTACCAACATTTGCCCAGGGTCAACTGCAATCAGGATTTTTTGTCCCATTGCCTCATCCTTAATGTTGTCGGTGATTTCTTTGGCAACTTTATAGTTAACATCCGCATCCATCAAAGCCTTACGGATTTCCTTGATAGTACTGGCTACATTTACATCTGTGATGCGTCCCTTTCCTTTAAGGGTACGCATTGCGGTGGTAATTTTACTGCTTAAATTTTCAAACATTACTTTAATTCAAATTTGAGTTTACAACAAAGATACAAAAATAAAGTATAAACCTCTTTTTGCTTATAGATTCAAATTTACCTAAATTTCAAGTATGAAATCAATTCGAATGCTCAAAATATCTACTATTTTATACTTACTTATTCCTTCCGTTTTATTTTTACTCACATGGATTCATCTTTGGATTGGCATTCCCTGTGTGCTTTTCATTACCTTCTATACTTGGAAAACATTTCAAGAAAGTGCTTTTTCAAGTAATAAGTTATCTGTTCCTCTTCAACATATTTTACTTTGTTTATTAATCTCAATATCTATAAATTATATTTTAGGAATCGGAGAGTTTCGTCCGCATACATACGATTTTCAAGCAAATAATTTTAAGTATTACGACTTAATTAACCATAATTTACCCGTTTATTATGCCGAACAAAAGACCTATTTGTGTTATTATACGGGTTATTACTTACCTGCTGCTTTATTGGCAAAAGTCTTTGGCATTGAAACGTGTCGTTATTTTTCTTTCGTTTGGAGTGTCTTTGGAATGGGAATAGTTTTTCTTTGGATTTCGACTTTTACCCGTAAAAATGCCGTTGGTTTACTCGTCATTGTTCTGCTTTTTTCCAATACTTGGTTGGTAATTAAATTGTTAATAGATTTTAAATATTTCCAAGAATACCTACAACCGTATTACATCCAATTAAATCAATTTAAACTTATTACTTTACCATTAATTAAAAACTATGCTTGGGCAACTCAACATACCATTCCCGCTTGTTTGGGTGTATGTATTTTAATTGAAAATTTTAGGTATAAAACAGACTTAAAATATTTACTTTTAATGTTACTTTCAACGATGTTTTGGAGTCCTTTAACGGCAGTTGGCTTGTTTCCTTTTGTATTTTTTTATTTTATAAAAGATATTAAAAACTTGTTTTTAAGGGATTTGACAAAGGATTTATTTTTAATGTCAGCATTAGTAGTATCGTTTTGTCCTCTCCTATTCTATTTTAGAAGCACCCAAGGAATTCATGCAAATAATACTGAATTTATTTGGCAAACAGGCGTTTCTTCTTGGTGGATTTTCTTTTTAATTTATGCTATTTCTAACTTTATTATCTGGGGATTATTTCTGAATTATTCTCAAAATGAATATAAAAGTTTATGGAAAATTGCCGTCATTTTTCCTTGTTTAATTGCTATTTATAGAATTGGAATATATAATGATTTTAATGTTCGAGTGTCATTTCCTTCATTTTTCATGCTATCAATTTTAGTAGGAATTTCTCTAATTGAAAGTAAAAAATCTTTCGTTATAATCGGAGTTTTTATACTGATATTGGTCAACTCCTTGTCAAATGTCAATCATATTGCCAACAGTCTTTCCTTCAAAAAAGTATTAACCACAATCGAAAAACCGTTTATCTTTAAGGCAAAAAATATGCTTGAGTTTCAGCGAGTTGCCTACGGAGATGAGTCGGCTATTATGGAATATTCTTTGAAGAAGGATTCGATTTTTGAGAAATATTTTTTAAGAAAATAAGACTTTTATGATTTGATAATTTTTAAAAATAGTGAACTACCAAAGAATCCTAATTTTAAAATTATCTGTTCTGTTTTCACAATTTTATAAAAAAATTCATTCAACCAATCTGGCGGAATACCTACATCCGAAACCAATGTTGAGGTATCTATCAAACCCAATTTTAACTGAATTTGCTGAAAAATTCTGATTACTAAAATCAAAGGGGAAAGTATCCAAGTCCAGTAGGAATGATATTGAATTTTGAGAGGCATTTTTGAAGTAAATGCTTGAAAATCTTTTAAGGTAAAACGCCATTTCCCACCCACAGCTATATCATGCGTACCGTAGAAAATATTAAATGAATTATTGTTCGATAGGATGATACCATCTGGTTTCAATAAATTAATAATTGAATGTAAGGCATTGATAATCTGCACTTTATTCAAGCAATAAAATACATCATTACAGATAATTACATCAAATTGTTGACCTTGAAATACTTTTATAATATCATCAATATTCACTTTTTGAACGTTGAGATTACGGAATTTTGAGAAACGAATCGAATTATCAGAATAATCAATACCTTGAACATTAGTGTAATCATTCTTGCGTAAAAAAGCTAATAATCCACCCGTTCCGCAACCAATATCTAAGATTAAAATGTCTTTATTTAAAGCAAATTTTTCTTCAATTTCCTTCAATACTTTTTCATGAAGAATTCTATACCACCAAAGTTTTTCTTCGGCTTCAAACATCATTCTAAATTCTTCTTCGCTACTATTGAGCATTGTTTATTTTCTTGATTTTTAAAGTATATTGGGGAGTATTACTTTGAGTAAGAAAAGTTTTTCCGATATACTCACCCACGATTCCAATAGAAATTAATTGCACTCCTCCAAAAAAAAGAACGACTAATCTAATCGGAAAATCCACCATGTTTAGGAACTGAAAAATGGACAGAATTAGGGCACCAAAAGTAGAAAGTAAGCCCAAAAATAGAGCTATGCGAACGGGCAACAACGAATAACCAAATAAAATAGTAAGAAATAGACTTGCTATTTTTTTGAACGTATAATTAGATTCGCCGTGATGACGATTATTATGCTGAACGGTGACTTTTCCAATATTATCGGTAACATTAAAAATTAGTCCGTCAATATATGGATAAGGACCTTTGTAAAGACAAATTTCTTCTACAACCTCTTTTTTAATCAGTTTGAAGCTTGATAAATATAAATCTTGCGGTTTTTTAAAGAGTAAAGTAGTAATTTGATTCACAAACCAACTTCCCATATTTCTAAATTGATGATGTTTTTTTTCATCGTATTGACCATACACTACGTCAAAATTCTCCTTTTGAGCAGTTTCTAATAACTTAATTATCTCCGAAGGAGGGTTTTGAAAATCATCATCAATGATTACGATATACTCACCTTTACTATAGTTTAGACCACACATAACGGCATTAAATTCTCCAAAGTTTTTGCGTAGTGACAAAAAGGAAATATTATTGAATTTTTCCACCAGTACAAGACATATTTTCTCAGAATCGTCTTTACTCCCATCATTTATCAATATAATTTCACATGAATATGCACATAATTGTTCTTGCACGGATTGCACAAGTTTATGAATAGTAATGGCTCCGTAATATACTGGTATGACTACTGATAGAAGCATTTTAAAGGTTTTAGAATATTATCGATGTATTAAAATTGATTAACATATTGAATGATATAAGAAATCTCTTCTGCTTTTAAAGCATTATTGAGTGGTAAACTAACGACTTCTTGATGAATTTTTTCAGTTATGGGTAAGTAAAGTTCTACCCATTCTTTATAAGCCAATTGTTTATGCGGTGCAATCGGATAATGTATATCTGTTCCAACGCCTATTTCACTTAAAAATAATCTAAATTTCTCTCTCTCTTTGACCCTAATTACAAACAAATGCCACACGTCATTATCAATTGAATCTGAGGGTGGAAGAATAATTTTTGGATTATTAATTTCCGTTAAATATCGTTCA
The DNA here is from genome assembly GCA_025356745.1 of Arcicella sp. GTDB lineage: Bacteria > Bacteroidota > Bacteroidia > Cytophagales > Spirosomataceae > Arcicella. The sequence goes on along the minus strand of JANXRS010000461.1, from coordinate 8,977 downwards.
GCAATCCTTCTACGATAGCCATTTTCAATATCAAGATTAGGTAATTTAATACTCAAAATTGCTGCTTGAACTTCGTCCATTCGGCTGTTATAGCCTTGATAGTTAAAGACATATTTTTCCGTTGAACCATAGTTCCGTAATGCTCTTGTTCGCTCCGCTAAGTCATTATCATTGGTGGTAATCGCTCCTGCATCACCCATTGCTCCCAAATTTTTGGAAGGATAAAAGCTAAAACCAGCACCATCTGACAAATTTCCCGCTTTTCTGCCTCTATAAGTTGCTCCGTGAGCTTGGGCAGCATCTTCAAAAACTTTCAAGTTATACTTTTGAGCCAAGGTATTAATTTTATCCATATCGCAACACTTGCCATACAAATGTGTAATTATAATAGCTTTTATTTTAGAGGTAATTTTAGCTTCAATTAGCTGGTAATCAATTAAATAATTACTTAAAAAAGGCTCAATAGGAATAGGAACAAGATTTGCATTAGAAACGGACAGCATTGTTGCAATGTAGGAATTAGCAGGTACAATTACTTCAGAATTGAATGGAAAGTCACAGGCTTTCAACAAGATTGTGAGGGCATCTAGACCATTGGCAACGCCAATACAATGTTTAGTGCCACAATATTGAGCAAAGTCAATTTCAAACTGGTTTAATTGTTCTCCCAAAATATACCAACCAGAAATTAGTGTTTGCAAGACTACTTCAGAAATTTGGGATTCATAAATCTGATTGGTCGCTTTAAGACAAAGGAAGGGAATCTTCATTTATTGAATTTAAACTAACGCTGCTTGCTCGTAAGGTTCAAAGACGTAATCGTCTTTATCATAATGAGTATTGGCTAACACAAGAAGAATCGATGAATCATGGAATTCATCCATTACGTGCCAATCTTCGGGAGCTAATAACAAGCATTTTTCAGAGGAATTCAAGTGAAAATATTCTTGAGAATAATTATTATCAACAAAGACTCTACAACTGCCTGATATGCAGATTAAGGCTTGCCAACTATTTATATGACGATGTCCGCCTCTTTCATGTCCTTGTTTTCCACGAATGTAGAAAATTCGTTTAATTTCACCCGGTAATATTTTTTCAAAAACGGTTAAATCGCCTGCATCAGATTCAAAAGTACTTAGGGGTATAAATTTTGCCATAGATTTTATGTAGTTCAATAATTTTTTTATAAATATAATAGTTTTCAGTTAGATAGAAGAGATACAGTTATAAATCATGCTATAAAATTCAATGAAATTATTTTTTATTTTATTAATTCTATTTTTGAATGGAGCATTAAAATAGGGGTTGTCCATAAAAAAGATTTTATAAATCTCTCAGCATACACTTTAATTTGTAACAAAATATTTTCACCTAAGTACTTTAAAACAAAATTTAAGGTTTTCATACGCAATAAAAGTAAAAACCTCCTTTATTCAAAGAGGTTTTTGCTTTTATTAGATAAATTTATTAATTTACGTAACCTGGATTTTGTGGCGTTAAATTTGGGTTATTCAACATCTCTTGTTTGCCCAAAGGCAACAACAAATGTTTTTCTAATAAGGGCTGTTTTGAACTTTCGTTGATATGACCTATAAAGTTTTCAAATTTTTTCGTATTTTCATTGAATGCTTTGCGAAGACGAATCATATCAAACCAAGTAATTTGCTCGAAACATAGTTCGTGCCATCTTTCTTTCCAAACAGCTTCTCTAAAAGAACTTTGGTTGTATGTACCCAAGTCAGGAGTAACCAATTTTGCCCTGTCTCGAATACGTTTAAAGGCATCGTAGCTTAGCTGAGTTGGCCCTCCTACTTCATTTTGAGCCTCTGCATACATTAACAAAACATCGGCATATCTAATTTGTGGGACATTCAAATTATCATTTCGAGTTCCTGCCACACCAAATGCACCATTTGCTATTTGATTAAAATGTTTGAATATATAAGGTGCTCCTAAATCAAATTTGGCTCCGTTTCCATTGGTAAAATAACTGGTATAAAAATACCCTTCTTGATCCTTTGTTCGAAGGTCACCCGCTTCATACGATTTATAAAAACTTGGCGTTGGCACCGTGCTACCTGTTCCCCCAGGTCCATTATAAGTTACGGGTTTAAAATTAGGATACATATTTCCCATTGGATTTCCAGCTACTAATGTATTGTACTGAATCATAAAAAGGTGTTCCAATTTGTTTTTTTGGTTCTCTTTATGAACATCTAGGTATGTTGGAAAAAGATTAATAACCGAAGGATTGCTGTTGGCATACGTAATTACCTCAAGTGCTTTATCAGCGGCTAATTTATAGTGCGTTGCTCCTTTACTAAGAGGGAAACCAGCCATTGTTAAATAAACTGCTGCTAATTGTGCCTTAACTGCTGCTAAACCAACTCTACCACTTCCATCCATCCAAACCAAGCCAGTATTTTCTGCTTCGGTCAAGTCTTCAATAATTAGTTTGTAAATATCTTCTTTTGGCGCTCGTTTCGGTAAAAAATCAACGGAACTTGCTGTTTGAGGGCTTGTAACTAATGGAATATCTCCCCAAAGGCGTACTGCCGAAAAGTAGGCAGAAGCACGAAGAAACTTAGCTTCCCCAATAATTTTTTTCTTCTGAGCCTCTGGCATTGGAGTGATTGGTGGCACTTTCAAAATTACTTGATTCGCTTGAGCAATCACTTTATAAAGTCCATTCCAGTAATTTACCACGTGAGCCGTATTTCCATCGTGAACCAAACCATAGATATTATTCAAATCAGAATTTTGGGCTGTTTCAGTTGTGGTAGTACCCGTTAAGCCTTCTAAAAGTTGCCAATTGGAAGAAAAAATTCCTGCCCCTCCGCCCATAAATCTTAAATCAGCATAAACCGAAGCAATGGCTGCCTCTGCATGATCTGGAATCGTATAAAAACTTTCGGGTGTTAAGTTTGACGGGGCTTGTTCTTTCAAAAAATCTGAACACCCCGTTTGACCAATCAAAAATGCACTTAACATAGCAATCTTGATGGATTTTGATGTATTTATTATATTATTTTTAGCTTTCATATTCAAAATTATTTATCATAAAATTTTACTAATTAGTATTCAAATGGCACTATAAATTAGAGCGTTATCTGAAATCCCAACATATAAGTTGTTGGTTTCGGATAATTATGCCAAATCATACCTTGTGAGAAAGCACTATTCCCATCGCCTTGATTAGTAGGAGTTACTTCTGGATCACCAACAATTTTATCTTTAACCAATAAGAAAACGTTCTGAGCTGTAGCATACACTCGTACTCGGTTCATTTTAAGCTTATTCGTTAAAAGTGATGGTAAGGTATATCCTAATAAAACATTTTTACCACGGATGAATGAACCATCTTTAATCCACCAAGAATCCACGTTGGTTACGTATCCAGCCCTTGTATCTCTAATCTCAGCAATCATCGTATTTTGATTTTGCGGAGTCCAAGCATTTAGAACTGATGTATAACTGTTGGCTAATGCCTGACGGTCTTCGCTTGGATGTAAATTCATCAACATTACATCGTTACCGTAAGAATATTGCAATTCGAGGGTAAGGTCAAAGTTGCCATATTTGAAGGTATTCGTTAAAGCACCCCAAAATTTAGGACTACCATTTCCAATAATAGAGCGGTCGGCATCGGTGATTGCATTATCGCCATTGACATCCAAATATTTTATGTCCCCAGGAAGGATGGTCAAACCATTACGATAGCTGGTAAATTTAGCCGCTTTTTCTCTTTCAGATTCGCTCCACACACCCAGACGAGTAAGTCCCCAAAAAGAACCCACAGGTTCACCGATACGAATAATATTGGTCGGATTGGTAAAATCGGGTCCTCCAACATTGAATATATCTGAAGGAGTTGCCAATGAAAGAACCTTGTTTTTATTGAATGAAATATTGAAATTAGTATTCCAACGAATTTTTGCGGTATTGATGTTTACTGAATTTACGGCAAACTCAAATCCTTTATTTTCCATCGAACCTACGTTTCTCCTGATTGTTCCATAACCACTGGTTCTTGGCACTGGTGCATCAAGTAACATATCAGATGTTAGACGGTAATAATAATCCGCTTCGATATTAACCCTGCCGTTAAACAAACCAATTTCTAAGCCTATATCTGTTTGTGCGGTCTTTTCCCATTTTAAATCTGGATTAGCGAGTCTTGAAATACCCGTACCTGTTACCCGAGTATCATTAAAAACAGCTCCATAATTTGAACTAAGCAATGATAAAGATGAATAAGAAGGAATTTCAGAATTACCCGTCAAACCAAAACTTGTTCGTAATTTCAAATTACTGATTGTTTTATTTCCTCGTAAAAAATCCTCCTCTGAAACTTTCCAAGCAAACGCACCTGAAGGGAAGAAGGCAAACTTGTCATTTTCTCCAAATCTCGAAGAACCATCAGCTCTTCCAGTAACGGTAAATAAATACTTGTTACTTAAACTATAATTTACTCTACCAAAATAAGAGTTAAAAGCAAATTTGGATGCTCCCGAGCCAACTGCTGGAAGCGTTGAACCCGCTCCAAGATTATTATACCCAAAATAATCAGTAGAAAATCCTTGCACACTTGCTCCAATATTAAAGAAATCAGTTTGTTGCCATGAAATTCCTAATAATCCAGTTACTGAATGTTTTTGGTTGAAAGTCTTCGTGTAAGTCAAGAAATTTTCTAATGACCAAAACGTTTGTCTTTGATTTGAAACAGAAGCAGTACCTTGTTGTCCAATGGCTAAAGTTCTGGTTTGTGATTGATTATTTTCCTGCGTAACAATATTTACACCCAACACTGTTTTCATTTCTAAGCCTTTGGCAAGGCTTATGTTTGAATATACTGAGCCAATAGTAGTTTGAGTATTCAGAATAAATTGACGACCCATCAATCGGTGAATTGAACTAAATGAGCCTTCAGCAAAAGGAAAATCTCGGTTATTGGCGTAAGTTCCATCTGCATACTTAACAGGAAGAAAAGGAAAATCTTCCACAATCTGGCGAGGAACAGCATCATTAACATCAGATAAATTCTCGGTTTGACTGTTATAAGCAAGTGTTCCACCCACTTTTAACCACTTCCTTATTTGATCATCAAGTGTAAATCTTCCTGAATATCTTTTCAAATAAGTAGTTTTCAAAAGTCCTTGATCATCTCTGAAACCTAATGAGAATGAATATTGTGTTTTTTCGTTTCCGCCATTAAAACCTAACTGATGATTTTGAGATAGCTTATTTTGGGTTGCTTCTTTAAACCAGTCAGTATCGAATAATGGATTTCCATTTGCATCGAAAACTCTTGGATCGGTTCGGCGTAATTTTGGATTCAAATATGCCCATTTCCCTGCATTCCAGCCTGTTGGATCATATTTTTCCATATTTTTCCATGCCAAATCCTCAACAGCCATGTATTGCTTTGCATTTAAAACTTCGGGGCGGTTTGGTCCAATTGTATTCACACTAAAATCAGCGTTGTAGGTTATTTGTCCTTCACCCGCTTTACCTTTTTTAGTCGTTACCAACACAACTCCATTCGCACCTCTTGCTCCATAAATAGCAGTTGATGAAGCATCTTTCAACACTTCAACTGACACAATATCATTTGGATTAATATAGTCAATGGCATTGCTAAATTGTGATTGATTATTTTGTGGAAGCATTACCCCATCAACAACATAAAGTGGATTATTGGAAGAGTTTATCGAACTAAATCCTCTGACACGAATGGTTGTTCTACCACCGGGTCGTCCCGAATTAGTATTTACCTGCACACCCGCCATTCTTCCAGAAAGAGCTTGATTAAGAGAAGCTGCTGGACGTTCGAGTAGTTGATCTTGTTTTACTGAGCCAACGGAACCCGTCAAATCAGATTTTTTCTGAGTACCGTAACCAATTACTACAACTTCGTCCAAAGCATTTTCATTAGGTAATAATACCATTTCAAAATTAGTCTGATTACCCACTGTGATTGATTTAGTGGCAAAACCAACATAAGTAAATACAAGCACCGATGAACTATTTGGCACATCAATCTTGAATTTGCCATTTGAATCACTTGACGTACCTCTGACAGTTCCTTTGATAGCAATATTAGCACCCACAATAAACTCGCCCTTCTCATCTTTAACAATTCCTGAAACAGACAGCGGGGAATTATTCTGACCAATGGTCATAAAGGAAAGAAGCAATAAGGGGATTAGAAGATACCTCGACAGGTAAAATTTACGTTCCATAATAGAGTTTGTTAAAAAATTAGAAATAAAAAATACATAAAAGATCAAAAGAAAATATAATTCAGCAAACATTTCCTTCAAAATCAATAATTAACCGTTTGTTAATATTGATCAATAGTTCTAAATATTTAAGAAAATAAGATAGTAAAGTATTGGAATTTTAAAGAAGTAATCTCCATTTTAATAGAATTTTGGTGAACAAATTTAGTTTTAATAAACAATAACAATTATTCAAAATAATACAATACCTATTCTTTTTTGTACAAAACCAATAAAAACAAAACATTCACTGGAAAATTCTAAAGTAGGAAATTCAACACTAAAATTTTTATGTGATTTATTAAATTGTAATTTTGCTTGTATCAAAAAAACAAACCCAAAAAAATGAAAAAATATTCCCTCGTATTTTTAGTCTTATTTTGTTATTTTCATCAATCAAAAGCTCAGTTAAAAGCATTGACCCAACGAAATAATTCGGTATCCAAAAAATCAAAAGAACACAAATTAAAATTAGTTTGGAGTGATGAATTTAATTATAAAGGCTTGCCAGATTCCACAAAATGGGGTTTTGATGTAGGAGGAAATGGTTGGGGAAACAATGAAGCCCAATTTTATACAAAAGCTGATACTAATAATGCAATCGTTGGAAAAGGATTTTTATCAATTATTGCTCGCAAAGAAAAATATGAGAATAAAGAATATACCTCCGCTCGTATGATTACAAAAGGTAAAGCAGATTGGAGTTTTGGGCGAGTAGATATTAGAGCAAAATTACCCAAAGGGCGTGGCACTTGGCCTGCGGGTTGGATGTTAGGTTCAAACATAAATACCGTTGGCTGGCCTCAATGTGGCGAAGTGGACATTTTGGAACACGTGGGTTATGATCCAGATACTATTGTGGGCAGCATTCATTCAACTTCCTATAACCATGTTAAAGGAACGCAAAAAACGAAGCGAATTTTTATTAAAAATCCCTATACAGAATTTCATGTTTATGGCTGCGAATGGAATACTGAAAAAATGGTTTTCCTGTTGGATGGAATGCCTTATTTAACCGTTCCAAACGAACACAAGACTGAAAAAGAATGGCCCTTTAATAATCCAATGTTCGTAATACTGAATGTGGCAGTTGGTGGAAATTGGGGTGGAAAAAAGGGCATTGATGAAAGCATTTTTCCTGTGCGGATGGAAGTGGATTATGTGCGGGTTTTTCAGTAGGATAAGATTTTGATTGATATTTAAAGCCGTTTCAATATTGAATTGAAACGGCTTTTTTATTTAAAAATTTATTTACACTTTCACTTTAAAGTTTAATTATTAAAATAAAATCAATAAATTTCAATTATAAAGTGAAAAATAACATTACCTTTAAAACTAAAATTACACTTAGATGACCCAATATGATGTAGAACTTTTCCTAAATGAATTTAAAGTAAAAATGCAGTTTATGGATATTGTCTTTTTGAACGATAGAGGAAAAAATGCTCAAACTTTGGCAATTCTTGAAATACCCGTAAAGAAGCAAAAGCAAATTATTGAAGAATTAAACGTTAAAGATTATTCGGAAGATCCAATTGAAGGTACAAATTTTGTTGGAAGTCCACTTTGGGTATTTGGCAAATATATTAAAGGGTATGAACTCTACATAAAATCTCAATGGAAATGCCTAATCGAAGTACATTATGTATCTCATTTCATATTTCAGAATATCCAATCAACTATCCATTAAAATAAAAATATAAGATGAAAACAATGTTAAGTCCTTTCAGCGAGAAAATGCTGACGGTACACTTACGAAAGGAAAAGATATCCTTTCGTAAAGAAGAATTTGAGGTAGTTCATCACTTTTATGAAGATTTAGGGCGTGAATTTACCACCGACGAAACAGATGAAGTAACGGTACAACAAGTTTATAATCAGTATCGTGAAAAGTATAAATTGCCCTTTCCTGAGCAAATACAGGCAATTCGAGAGAAATATCAGATTGCTGCCTCCAAAATGTCGGAGGTTTTGGGATTTGGGATTAATGTGTATCGGCAATACGAAAGTGGCGAAGTACCCAACCAATCAAATGCCCGATTGATTCAGTTAGCCAAAGACCCCGCAGAGTTCCGTAAGTTGGTGCTGTTGAGCAATGCCTTCAATGAGAAGGAACAGGAGAAGATTCTGAAGCGAATTGATGGATTGATTCAAGAAGGGAAAAGCTATTTTTCTCAACTTATTATTAATGATTATTTACTTTGTAATGATACGGAACCTTCCTCTAAAAATGGATATGTGCTACCAAATTTAGAGAAAATACAAAACGTAATTATCTATTTAGTAGAACATATTGTACCGTGGAAAACAGGGCTAAATAAATTACTTTTTTACACTGATTTTTTGCATTATCGTAACTACGGAAAATCTATTATGGGTTTACAATATCGTGCTATTCCACTGGGAACTGTACCGAGTAATTATGACCGAATATTAGCAAATGTTGTGGAAAAGGAACTTGTACAAATAGAATATGTCCCATTTAGTAACGGGAATGTAGGGGAAAATTATAAGCCAAACCCTTTCCACCCATTTGACGAAAGTCTATTTTCTACCAGGTTCAACGCATTTAAAAGTACAATAAAACTGCTTGGAAAAATACAAATTGAGCTTATTTTGGATAATGAAAAAAGATTCAATTTAAGATAAAACCTAAAAATGAAGTATTTATGTTAACATAAACCTAAAACCAG
>JANXRS010000460.1 GCA_025356745.1 Arcicella sp. | reverse complement strand
AATCTAAAAAATACTCACTAAATTGACATATAACTGAATTTGACTTCACGATAACTTGAATTTTGTTTAGTAACAAACAAGTTACAGAAGTCTAACCATTTTTAAAACCATTTTTTTGCCTGTATGTCCAGTAGTAAAGGATTTCACCCATGGTTTGAGCCATCTGACTAATGGTGAGGTCATTAGTTTTGATGGAAAATGTTTGAGGGGAAGTAAGGATAAGCGATTAGGTAAGTGGGAGTTTACACGATGGGGGCTTGGGCAAGCCAAAATAAACTACTTTTAGGACAGCTCAAAGTTGATGAAAAAACTAATGAAATCATTGTAATGCCCCAACTTTTAGAGATTCTCTCTATCAAAGGTTGTGTTGTTACTGCGGATGCCTTGAACTGCCAGAAAGCGATTGCAGATGAAAATTATTGAAAAGGAAGCGGATTATATCTTGGCAGTCAAGGGTAATCATCCTATTTTGGAGGCTCAAATCGTTCAATTTTTTGAATTAGGAACTCCCGCAACCGAGTGTACAACCTATGATAAAGACCACGGTAGGATAGAAAAGAGAACCTGCCAAGTACTGACTGATTTAAAGTGGACGGTTCGACGCTTCGATTGACCAAAAAGAAGATTGGAAGAATTTAACTTCAATTGTCAAAGTTATCTCTGAGAGAACAATTATTTCAGAAAATAAGACGAGTGTTGATACTCGCTATTTTATTTGTAATCAGGCATTTACAGCAAAAAAAATGCTGTCATCTATCCGCTTTCATTGGGCAATAGAAAATGCCTTACATTGGTCATTGAACGTTACTTTTGATGAAGACAGAAAACGTAATAGAGTAGATAATTCCGCCGTCAACTTCTCTTTTTTGAGAAGAATAACGCTCAATTTAATCAAACAGGAGCCTACCAAAATGTCCATAACTCATAAGAGATTGAAAGCTAATAGAAGTCCTAAGTTTCTCAATAAAATAATCAATATTAAACAAAATAAATTTTAATGCGGTTGCCCTGGATATTTCATCAACATTCTTACCCGAATTCAGCATCCTGATCAGTTCCTCTTTGAAATCAGCCTCGTAATGGGCGTGTGATTTCTTGGTTTTCTTTACTTCCATTTTTTTGAACCACCTCAATTAACAGTAAAAGAAGTGTTCATCATAAATATTAAAATGAAAATTAATACGAGAATCCATAAAAAAAGCACAGACAACTATTTGCCTGTGCTTTTTTAAAATTATTTCTTTTCTTCTTCGTCAGATTCTTCTTCTTCTTCTTCAGATTCTTCTTCCTCTTCTTCGTCAGATTCTTCTTCCTCTTCTTCGTCAGATTCTTCTTCTTCCTCTTCTTCGTCAGATTCTTCTTCTTCCTCTTCTTCCTCTTCTTCGTCAGATTCTTCTTCTTCCTCTTCGTCAGATTCTTCTTCTTCCTCTTCGTCAGATTCTTCTTCTTCCTCTTCCTCTTCGTCAGATTCTTCTTCTTCTTCCTCTTCGTCAGATTCTTCTTCCTCTTCTTCGTCAGATTCTTCTTCCTCTCCTTCATATGCGCCTAAAATATCGTCATATTCGCCTTCACCTTCATATTCTAATTCGTCATATTCTTCGGTTACTTCATCATCATATTCATACACATCAACGAATTCCCAGATGTCAAAATCGCTATAATCGCTATCTTTATAAAATTGATAATCGTTTCTATTATAGCCTTTTCCACCATCAATCACAGATTTTTTATTATCAATCCAAGCATCGTCAGCATCAGGAATAGGCGTTGTACGTCCGAATATCCAACAATCTCCAAGATTGAATTTTTCGCTCATCAAGTATTCATAAGGCATATAACAATAGCCTTTATCTCCCCATTTATCACCCCAAGAATTTCGGACAATAAACATTTTATCTACTTCAGAATAGCCTACGCACAACATTGCGTGTAATCCATGGGCTTTTCTGCCTGTTTCATCGGGCGATGGCATCGAAACAATTCCTTTATTTGGCGTACAACTATCAAAAGATGAAAACAGAGCCGTTCCGAAAACAATTGGATAACCTTCTGCCAAACTTTGCTTCCAAGCTTCTAATTTGACAGGTACAAATTTCTTTGTCTCAATCTTGAAATCAGCTGCTGCCACGTAAGAATTTTCCTCTGGTTTTTTGTTTACACTTTTTAAATCATAAGGCCAAGTTTCCTCTTTACAAGCTCCAATTTTCATTAAACTATCAACAGCATACTGAATATGACTGCCTTTATCTTCAATTTCATGTCCTGCTCTTAAACGTGCGTTGTAATAAATAAAAAGACGGCTCACGTCAAATGCTTTTTTACTTAAATATTTTTTTACTAAATACTCATACGCTCCCGCAACCGCATTTGCCGTACAACTGCTGAGACTTTTTTGGTCTTCAACTTCAGTCATAAAAGCACGTAAATCTACTTTTGGAGGGAGTGTAGCACTTTTAATGTTTGAAGATGCTTTGTATTTTTCAGCATCTGCACTTGGGCTAAGGTAATCGTACCCCTTAATCTCACGGTCCGAACCGCCTTGATTGCTAAATTTTAAACTCATGGTTAAATAAAGTAGTGCTTATGCACTGTTAAAGTGTTCGTGTTTAATTGGGGCAAGAAAAGAAAACGACAATAATTTTGCTCTCAAATAAACGGGGAATAGTGGTTGTTTTAGTTTATATTAAGCTTGTTATTTTATAATTGAAGTACAAGAAGTACGCAAAGGAATAACTTTTTTTTAAGATTTCAATAACTTGTTTCATGAAATATATCAAAGGGAGAAAACATTAGTAGTAAATTTGAGGTATCGACTTTCATAAACTTTTAGAAATATAAACTTATTAGCTATTAAACTTTTAAATTCTTTGGGAACTTAAAGAAAGTGAATGTAAAATAACCACCTTTTCTCTTTCTTTAGAGCATTTTTGTATAGAGAATATTGTTTTTGGACTACTCTCTTTGAACCACATATCTTTTCATTTTACAATATTTTCCATGGAAATTTTACTATTTAAAGATATTTGAAAAGCTAGACGACTTAAAAAAGCACTGATAATTAACATGAAGAATAGTATTATTAAAACGCCAAGGAGATTTTAAATAGAATCACGGATGAGAGTAGTTTTTTAAATAAAAATACAGAATTACCTATAAAAAAGTGGTCGTCCATAAATCGACCACTTTTTTATTTTTATCTTTGGGGAAAATTGAGTAATCCGAAAATACCATAAAAATTTTATCTCTATACATTTTTGTATTTTTAGTTTCAATTGAAATTGGACTGAGTCAGCGAGCTAATCGTGTAAGCGATATACAGGCAAAAAAGGATGGATTTCGTCTGATAGTAAGATAAATTCAAATGTCCAAAATAATTATGACAATGGCATACTGCCCGAATATTCAAATACTTACCAATCAATTGAAGCCATTTTATTGGTAATTTCCGAAAATGCATACTTGAAAGACTTTCTTGGTCGTGATGGTAATAATATATTGAAAGTAAAAGAAGGTATCGAACTCAATGCAGTTGGCAAACATGGGGAGTACTGGAAAGTAACTTATAAGGAATCAGAAGGTTATATATTCGACCTTTATGTAAATACTGTTAAAAAAGGTGAATATCCAAATGTATCCCGTGCTGATTCATCGTCAAAGTTTGGTTATATTGAAACAGAGGGGTTTATGAGAGAATATCCAAGACCAACCTCTGGCATAATTAAAACAATCTCCGCAAAATCAACTATTATTATTAAATATAAAACCTTCGGAAATTATTGGCTTGCAGAATTTGAAGGAACAACAGGATTTGTGAGCGAAATATTTGTCAAAGAAAAAAAGTAGTTATTGAGCTATTGAAATAGAATTACAAAAAAGAATGAACATAGAAAAAATAATACAAAACCACATTGCCGCAGCACTGAAAGCGGAATTTAATGTAGAAGAAAACAATATTTCTTTGCAACCTACCAAGAAAGATTTTGAGGGGTCATATACCTTTGTGGTGTTCCCTTATGTGAAAGCATTGCGGAAGTCGCCCGTGGAGTTGGGGAATGCTATCGGTAATTATCTCGTGGCAAATTCGGGCGTGGTAAGTGCCTTTAATGTCGTGCAAGGTTTCTTGAATCTTTCCATTGCTGATTCGGCTTGGGTAGATTTATTTACAGGTATTTTTAAGGATAAAACCTTTGGACAATTACCCGATAAAAATGAAGTGGTGATGGTGGAATATTCTTCGCCAAATACTAATAAACCGCTTCATTTAGGGCATTTACGAAATAATTTTTTAGGATTTTCGGTGGCTCAAATTTTGTCTGCCAATGGCTATAAAGTTATCAAAACGAATTTGGTAAACGACCGAGGCATTCATATTTGTAAGTCGATGTTGGCATACCAAAAATTTGGTAATGGCGAAACACCCGAAAGTTCAGGATTGAAAGGTGACCATTTGGTGGGGAAATACTATGTAGAATTCGATAAGCGTTATAAAGTAGAAATTAAAGCTTTGGAAGAACAAGGATTATCGGAAGATGATGCCAAAAAACAAGCTCCATTGCTCATTGAAGCCCAAGAAATGCTGTTAAAATGGGAAAATAATGATTCCGAAACGATTGCCTTGTGGGAGAAAATGAATGAATGGGTTTTTGCAGGATTTAAGTTGACTTACGAAAAAATGGGGGTAAGTTTTGATAAAACTTATCGTGAATCAAATACGTATTTATTGGGTAAGAAAATCGTAGAAGAAGGGTTGAAATCGGGTGTGTTTTTCCAAAAAGAAGATAATTCTGTGTGGATAGATTTAACCGACGAAGGGCTTGACCAGAAACTAGTGCTTCGTAAAGATGGAACGTCCGTTTATATCACCCAAGACCTTGGAACTGCAGAATTGAAATACAATGATTTCAAGATGTCAAAATCCATTTATGTCGTTGGAAATGAACAAGATTATCATTTTGAAGTATTATTTAAAATTATTAAAAAAATAGGTCGTCCTTATGGAGATGGCACTTTTCATCTGAGTTACGGGATGGTTGATTTACCATCGGGCAAAATGAAATCTCGTGAGGGAACGGTTGTTGATGCCGATGATTTAATGCAAGAAATGATTGATACTGCCCGTGAACGTACAATTGAGTTGGGCAAAACTGAGGGATTCTCGCAAGTCGAAGCCGATGAATTGTACGATACTTTGGCAATGGGAGCTTTGAAATATTTCTTATTGAAGGTTGATCCGAAGAAAAGAATGTTGTTTAATCCCGAAGAATCAATTGATTTTCAGGGACATACGGGACCATTTATTCAATATACTCACGCACGGATTTGTTCAATTTTAAGAAAAGCACATGAACAAGGCATGATTGGGAAAACGACTGATTATCCAGTTTTGCAAGAATCTGAGCAAGAAGTGATATATTTGTTGAGTCAATATCCACAAATTTTGGCTGATGCAGGTCGTGACCTTTCTCCAGCCTTAATTTCGCAATATGTGTATGATTTGGTAAAAGCTTACAACCGTTTTTATAACGAAGTAAATATTTTTAACGAGCCTGATAAAAACGCTCAACAGTTCAGAGTTGCTTTTTCGGGTGTAGTAGGCGAAACAATTCAGAAGGCAATGAGTTTACTAGGAATAAAAGTTCCTTCGAGAATGTAGAATTACCATGAACAAGAAATTAATTATATCCATCATTTTAATCTTTACAACAATTATGTTACTAAAACTCATGAAAATAGGCTCAATACTGGGAGCTTTAGCGGTTCCATTTACGCAGAACGATGCGAAGATTCGCCCCGAAAATTTTTCCGTTACTTCATCTAAAAATCTCCATGAATTTAAGGTGCAATCATTGGATGGGAAAGAAGTTGATTTGTCGATTTACAAAGGCAAAAAAGTAATCATTTTAAATACGGCTTCAAAATGTGGATTCACGCCTCAGTATGGAGATTGGGAGAAATTCTATGAAGCAAATAAGGATAAAGTGGTGGTTTTAGGTTTTCCTGCTAACGAATTTAATGGACAAGAGCCAGGTTCGGATGCAGAAATCTCATCATTTTGTCAAAAAAATTATGGTGTAACTTTCCCAATGTTCTCGAAAGTAGTTGTGAAAGGTGAAGGTAAATGTGATTTGTATAAGTTCTTGACCACCAAATCATTAAATGGTTGGAATGACAAAGAACCTTCATGGAATTTCTGTAAATATGTAGTGAACGAAAAAGGCGAATTAACCCATTTTTTCGCATCTGGCGTAAAGCCAACGAGTGCTGAGTTCATGGAAGCTATTAAATAATTACAGAGGAACGGTGAATAATAAACGGAAAATCAAATTTTCGGTTTGCTATTCACCGTTCCTATTTTTAACAAAATATGAAACATTGGATTTCTGCGGCACGTCCACGTACCTTACCACTTGCCCTTTCGAGTATTTTGATGGGCAGTTTTTTGGCGGCAGGTTCACACGCTTTTTCTTGGACAATCTTTTGGTTAGCTGTCCTTACAACCACTTTTTTACAAATTCTTTCCAATTTTGCCAATGACTATGGTGATACTGTTAGCGGAGTTGATACTATAGAACGTACTGTGGCAACTCGTGCGGTACAAACGGGAGCAATCACTCGTCAACAAATGACAAGAGCCATTCTCTTAATGTCAATTGTGTCATTTATTACGGGTTCTTGGTTAATCTATGAAGGCTTAAAAAATACTTCTACTCAGGCAATTATTGTCTTTTTTGGTTTAGGCGTTTTGGCAATCATTGCTGCTATCACTTATACCGTTGGTAAAAAACCTTACGGATACATGGGATTTGGTGATATTTCAGTTTTGATTTTCTTTGGTTGGGTGGGCGTGTTAGGTACCTATTATTTATATACTCACGAGTTCAACTGGTTGAATATGTTACCGGCAACTTCATGCGGACTTTTTGCCGTTGGCGTATTAAATATTAATAATATACGTGATATTGAATCGGATATCAAAACGGGGAAAAATTCCATTCCAGTACGTTTAGGAAAAGATAAAGCAGTAATTTATCATTGGTTTTTATTGACTGGTGGCTTTATTTGTGCGGTGATTTATTCATTACTAAATCAGTCAGAATTATTGAACTGGATATTTTTAATCACCCTACCGCTTTTGATTAGAATTGGCATTGGCGTATCAAAGGGAAAAACACCCGCCCAAATTGATCCATTTCTGAAAATAATGGCGTTGACGACTTTGTTATTTGTGATAACATTTGGGATTGGACAAATTTTTTAAGGATTTTGTAAGGTATTGGCAAAGCAAATGCACAGATTTTGTCTTATTATTAGGGAACTTTCGAAAGCTTTGTGTCGTTTTTAGTGGACAGTTATTGCTTCAATAACAATCAATTGATAATAAATTACAGATAACCAATAACGAAAAATGGTAACAGTAACCGATATAGCAGCCAATAAAATCATTGAACTCCGTCAGAAAGAGGGACTTACTGATAATTTTAACGTCCGTGTAGCCGTGGAAGGCGGAGGATGTTCGGGCTTAATGTATAACCTTGATTTTGCTTCCGAGCCAAAACCTACGGATATGATTTTTGAAGATAAGGGTGTGAAAATTATGGTAGATAAGAAATCTATTCTCTATTTGGCAGGCACAGAATTAGACTTTTCAGATGGTTTAAATGGAAAAGGGTTTCAATTTAAAAACCCCAATGCTTCACGTACTTGTGGATGTGGAGAGAGTTTTGCCGTGTAATTATTCAGATAAAATATAGTGAAAGTCCCTACAAAACTATTTTGTGGGGACTTTTTTGTGAAAAAATATAGTAGAAAGTGTTAAACATATTCCCCAAATAAAACAAATTACTACTCTAAAAGTGATAATTTTGCAGTTAAAACAAGCTAAAATATGATATTCTCAAAAATAACGGGAATTGGGCATTATGTGCCTGAAAACGTAATTACTAACCAATATTTAGAAACATTAATGGATACTTCTGATGCTTGGATTACCGAGCGGACGGGCATTAAAGAACGACGTTATTTCACTTATGGCAAAGATACTAATGCTTCAATGGCGGCGGAAGCTTCAAAAATTGCCATCGAAAGGGCGGGAATTACGCCCCAAGATATTGACTTTATCGTTTATGCAACCATTACACCCGATTACTATTTTCCTGGTCCAGGTTTTGTGATGCAGCGTGAATTAGGAATGCAAGGCATTGGTGTTTTGGATATTCGTGATCAATGTTCGGGCTTCATTTATGCCCTTTCAACGGCTGATCAATTTATTAAATCGGGAATGTATAAGAATATTTTGGTTGTAGGTTCTGAAATCCAATCAACCTTTTTAAATACTAGTAATGAAGGGCGTGGCGTGGCTGTAATTTTTGGCGATGGGGCAGGAGCTGTTGTTTTGCAGGCTACCGAAAATGCGCAACATCGCATACTATCAACCCACCTTCACGCTGACGGAACGTATGCCGAAGAATTGTATGTAAAAGACCCAGGTAGCAGCCGTTCAAAGCGTTTTTATGATGATTTAGTGGAAGATAATAAAACAGGGGACGTTTTCATGAATGGTAGTGCCGTTTTCAAACATGCTATCGTGCGTTTTCCAGAAGTAATCCGTGAAGCCTTGGATAAAAATGGTTTGAAACCAGAAGACATTGATTTATTAGTACCACATCAGGCAAATCTTAGGATTTCGGAATATGTTCGTCAGCAAATGAAAATGCCCGAAGAAAAAGTGATGAACAATATTCAAAAATACGGAAATACAACGGGAGCCTCCATTCCAATTGCTTTGTGTGAAGCGTGGGAATCTGGTAGAGTTAAAGACGGTGATTTAATCTGTTTAGCGGCTTTTGGCAGTGGTTTTACATGGGGTTCAGCTTTGATTCGTTGGTAGATTTTAAGTATTTATTTTAACAAAAAAGTCCTCAAAATTTAATTGTGAGGACTTTTTTGTGGATTTTCTAAAATTCTAACTCTATAATATCATTATCTATCATTAACTTTTTTACTAATTTATCATGCTTTGAAACTCTTCCTCTCACCGACCAATTACTTATTAATAACGATTTTGTGATGGTTTGTTTTTCTCGTTTTGCCGTTAAATTACACTGCTCGAAAATGGCTTCTAATTTTTTATAAGTTTCAGGAGAATATTCACAAACAATCCTGTAATTCCGAGTCCTTCCGTATTTCTCCATAATTACTTCCAATTTTACGAATAATCCTAGAACAATATAAACCACAATCGTTCCTAAAAATGATAACAAAATATGTCCATCTCCAATTGCCATGCCTAATGATGCTGTTACCCAAATGATTGTGGCGGTGGTTAATCCTTTCACACGGTCATCCATTTTAAAGATTACTCCTGCACCCACAAAACCGATGCCCGTAACCACGTTTGCCGCAATTCTGTCGGGGGAAGCTTCCATTCCCATTTTTTTCGAAAGAATTGTAAAAATAGTACAACCTACCGAAATCAATGTAAATGTCCTCAATCCAGCTGATTTACTACGATATTCTCTTTCAAGACCAATTAATGCCCCTACAGCAGTTGAAGCCAAAATTTTAATAAAATCATCGTTGTAAAATATATGTTCAAAAAGTATTTGTATATCACTCATGCCTTAAAATATTCTGATTAAACAAACGAATAGCCGTTACGTTGAAGGCGTAAACGGCTATTCGTTTTAATATTATCAACAAACTCATCTTATATTTTATCTGTCGCCATTACCATTACTAATTGTAAACGTGCTACAATGTCATAAACTTTAGTTAAATCTTGAACCGTTCTGTCTTGAGCAATCCTTAAAATAACTGTCTCAGAGCCTTTTTTCTTGGCTTGATCTCCCAAATAAGTTTCTAACTCTTCAAAAGGAATAAGTACATCATCCACAAAATATCGGTTTTCAGCATCCACTGTTACCCTAATGTTTTCTTTCGTTGTCGTTTGTTGAGCAGATGAAGATTCTGGCAAAAGTAATTTAATGGCATCTGGACTTGCCAATGTTGAAATCATGAGGAAAAACATCATTAGGAAGAAAAGAATGTCAGCCAAAGCCCCTGTTTCTACTTCCGATTGTTCTCTTGAGCGTTTTCTTATGTTCATATTTTTAGGCTTTTCCGTTGGCAGGTTTGTGTAAAATGTCTAAGAAATCAATCGCTGTAATTTCCATTCTATTTACCGCACGATCAATCATCGTGGTTAAAATAGTATAAAAGAAATAAGCAATTATACCAACCATCAAACCCGTTGCCGAAGTGACCATTTTTTCATAAATACCGCTTGCAATCGTACTGATATCAATTTTATTAGCGGATGCAATATTGTGGAACGTCCGAATCATCCCTGAAACGGTACCTAAGAAACCAAACATTGGGGCAATCTTGGCAATGGCTGAAAGGATTGTCAAGTTCTTTTCCATGTTATAGATTTCTACACGAGCAGTATTTTCAATCGCATTTTCAATATCTCGAATCGGTGAACCTAAGCGATTTAAACCTCTTTCTAATAATTTAGCAATCGGGAATTGTGAATTTTTGCAGTAGTTTATTGCCCCTTGTACGTTTCCTCCTACCAACATTTCACGGATTGAATATAAGAATGTATTATCCATTCTAGCCGTTTTACGGATGTATAAATAGCGTTCTATGAACAAATATAAAGCAACAAAAAATAAAATGAAAATGGGTATCATTACCCAACCACCTTTTTCAATAAGGCTCAACATATTCATTTCGTCATCAACTTTCGTCATACCATTTGTGGCAGTAGCAACGGTATCAGTGGTCATTACAGTACTTTGGAGGAGAATACTTAGAAGATTCTGCATAGTTTTTTTACGGGTTATTTAGATATAAGTCTTTGACTTTTTATCTTTTTAAACAAACGTTAAGGATTAATTTTATGACTAATTTAACGAAAAAATCTGAATTTTATGATATGAAGAGAATTATAAGTTATGAATTAGACCTTATAAGTTGTTTGAATAATTGATTAGAAGGTACTTAATGATAAAAAAATAACATGAGATTTATGGTAACTTCTTTCGAATTTTTACTTTGTAAGTATTTGATAATGAATTGGTTATATAATTATAAAATCTTCAAAAGTAATTCCTCCTCGATTGTATGCCCACCCTCGAAGGTATGAATCTGTATGTGAGGAATCACTTTTTGAATATCTTTTTCGTATTGTTCAATGTTGATTTTTACTAAGAATTTATCTTCTTTTCCATAACACAAAACGACCTCTTTTTCAGTCAATTTTGTGGGGTCAATTACGTCCTGAATACCGTTCCCAAAATAACCAGCCCACAGAATTAGTCTATCATATTTTATTTGGTCTTTCATGCACCATCGTTACATAGTGGGCAATTTTTTGAATTAATATTTGATGCTTTTGCATGAATTATTGTTTTACCTAACGATTGTTTGATAAATATAATGACTATTTCTTTACGCCAGAAATTACATTTCCTATACTTCCATTGGGTTCTAAAATATTCAAAAAATCCGCAATAGTTGGGGCAATATCCGAAATATTTGTTCTACTGGTGGTTTCACCTGTTTTTACTTTCCAACCATAGAACAAAAGCGGTACGTGGGTATCATATCTATACAAAGAGCCATGTGTAGTGCCTTGCATACGTCCTTCAAACCAACTTGGATTTAGAATAACCATGATATCTCCACTTCTTCGAGGATTTAATCCATTTTTTACATAATTTAACTGGTATTCTGGTAAGGTAGAATTAGCTAAATTGTGTAAATCAATTACATCCGCTACATCATCTCTTTTTAACAAAGTTTGTCTAACAACTTCATGAATTTGAGCGTAAGAAATCTTTTTTTCTCTTAATATATTTTCATTCAAATAAATTTGAGAATTATCTACGGCTCGTATGAATTCACCTTCACCAAAGGCTATCTTTAAAGCAGATTTTATTTCTTTCATAGAATCGCCAGTATTAAAAACTCCAGATGGCAATTTTTGACTTTGCCAAAAAGCTGGCACGTCTGCCACACCGTGGTCGGCACTCAAAAATACTAAATAATTATCTTTACCGAGGGTATTATCAAGCGTTGTCAAAATTTCTGCAATGTCTTTATCTAATCGTAAATAAGTATCTTCTGACTCAACGGAATTTGGTCCAAAACTGTGTCCTACGTAATCAGTTGAAGAAAAACTGACCGTTAAAAAATCCGTTTTGGGGCTTTTCCCTAAGTTTTCGTTTTTGATGGCTGCCAAAGCAAAGTCTTTGGTTAAGGTGTTTCCAAACGGAGTTGTTCTGATTACTTCTAATAAATTTATACCCGATTGTGCGGCTAATTCATGGGGAAAAGTAGGCGTTTTTTCACCTGATAATTTACCTTCATATACCTGATTATCAGTTGTGCTTTCGGTGTATTGTTCTATGGGGAAAAGCGTTTTCCATCCTTCTGCCATGTATTTTTGGGGCATTTTTAAGGCGTTAAAATCTTTTACCCATTGTGGCAAATCGTTCATATAAAAAGTTGAGGTAATGAACGAACCATTTTTAGAATCAAACCAATAAGCACCATTGGCAGTATGACCCGCAGGAAGAATTGAGCCTCGGTCTTTTAAAGCAATCCCAATGGTTTTAGACTGGAAATTATTGGCAATTCGCAATTGGTCAGTGATGGTGGAAACTAATAAATTTTTGGGCGACATTAAACCCGCCTTGCTATCAGAGCCTACCGTTCTCACTGAGGTATCTTCCACACAATAAACTGATTTGCCCGTTTTTTGATTAAACCATTCATTCCCAATAATACCGTCAATTGCTGGAATAGAACCCGTGAAAATTGCAGCATGACCTGCCGCTGTAACCGTAGGAGCATAATCGTAATGATTATTCCGACAGTTGAATCCTTCGTTCATTAATCGTTTAAAACCGCCTGTTGAGTATTTTCCTGCATAACGATACAGAAAATCATAACGCATTTGGTCAACTACAATTCCAACAACTAATTTTGGTTTATCGGGGAAAACTGTTTCAAAAGAAGCCGTTGATTTTTTCTTTTGGGCTGATAATGAAGATGTTACAAGAATTACTAAAAGAAAAAAAATGGTTTTTTTAGACATGATTAAGGTTGTTTATTTGCAAAGGTATGGTTTAATTAAGTGAAATGAGTTGGCAATTTTATGCAACCAACTCATGAAAATATGGGTAAAGTTTCCATAAAATCTATCTTTTGTAATTCCCAATCGGTCTTACAACAATGAAAAATCATTCCGTTGGAAATTGTTAGATATGGAGCCTTTAAAACCTGATTGTATTGAGCTGCTTGGGTAAAAACTGCTTGTGAAAGTTTAATGTAAGGAGCTTTACATTCTACAATCATAAATAGATTTCCTTCACGGTCAAATACTTGAATATCAGTACGTTTCAAGCGTTTATTATAATCCAAACTAGTCTCTAACTTAATCAAATTTTTAGGATATTGGTGTTCATTGATTAAGTGCTGAATAAAGTGCTGACGTACCCATTCTTCGGGTGTTAAAATAATATTTTTTTTACGGATAATGTCCCAAATGCACAATTTATCATTGATTCTTTTTAATTTGTGATTATATGAAGGAAGATTAAGTATTTGTAATTCGTCTAACATGAATTTAGTTTTTAGAATAGTCATAAAATTACAAACTCTATTTTAACCTTTTATTAATGAACTAATAAATTTATGAAAACAAAAAAACAAATTGTTGATAATTGGCTTCCCCGTTACACAGGAGTACCTTTAGAAGAATTTGGTCAGTATATTTTATTGACTAATTTTGCCAATTATATTAAAATGTTCGCTGATCAATTTGAGGTCGAGGTTAAAGGTTCCGACCGACCTATGCAAACAGCAACCGCTAATAATATTACTATTATTAATTTCGGAATGGGTTCACCGATGGCGGCAACCGTTATGGATTTACTCTCTGCAGTTGAACCAAAAGCAGTTTTGTTTCTAGGGAAATGTGGAGGATTAAAAAAGAATTTAGTCTTGGGAGATTTGATTATTCCCATTGCAGCCGTGCGGGGAGAAGGTACGTCGGATGAATATATGCCCAAAGAAGTTCCTGCTTTGCCTTCATTTCGTTTGCAGAGGGCGGTTTCATCAATGATTAAAAAGCATGAATTAGATTATTGGACAGGTTTAGTTTATACGACTAATCGCCGTGTTTGGGAGCATGATGAGGATTTTAAACAGTATTTAACTGACATTCGAGCAATGGCAATTGATATGGAAACTGCTACAATTTTCACGGTTGGTTTTGTTAATAAAATACCTCACGGAGCTTTGTTATTGGTTTCTGACAATCCCATGACCCCTGACGGTGTGAAAACCGAGGACAGTGATAAAAAAGTGACGACTAATTATGTCCAGAAGCACCTGCAAATTGGGATTGATTCCTTGATTGAATTAGCCACATCGGGCGAGTCTGTGAAGCATTTAAGATTTGAGTAATTAAGGTATCAGGGGATGGGTTTTAAAAGTAGGGAAAAGAAAAAGGGGTTAAATCTTAGTTCTACCTAAAACCTAACCCCTAAAATGTATTACCTAAAATCAATTGCAATAATCTCTAATAACCGAGTATGCAGGCGTATAGCCTAATTCTCCCGATTTACTTAAATCATTGCAACCATCGATATCTCCTAAAGCATGACGAATGATTCCTCTTACATAGTATGCTTCAGCGTATTTTAAATTTAATTTAATAGCATTTGTACAATCTTGGATTGCTCCACGTTGGTCGCCCGTCTGCGATTTTAACATTCCTCTCGTAAAGTAAGCCTCTGGATAAGTGGGATTTAAAGCAATTGCTTTGTTATAATCTTCAATAGCTGATTTAGTATCTCCGTTACGAGCTTTTGAAAGTCCACGATTATAATAAACCTCTGAACGTTCAAGTGACATTTCTGCCATTTTTAAACGCTCTTGAACATTATTTCTCAAATCATCCAACACTTGTTTTGTGATTGCTCCTGAAAAAACAACTTTGGTATTTTCAATATTTCCAATGGATATTGCTTTATTAAAATCTTCGATGGCGGACTTTGTATTTCCTAATTTACTTTTGGCAAAACCTCTTCCATAATAAGCGGAAGTATTTTCTGGTTCTTGTCCTAGAGCACGATCAAAATCAATTAAAGCTCCTTGATAATCTTCCATTTGGCTTTTGCAATATCCTCTGAAATACAAAGATTCTGCATCTTCTGGAGTAAGTTCTAAGGCTTTGCCATAGTCGATAATAGCTCCTTTATAATCACCCATTTTCATTTTACTCAAAGCTCTTCCAGCAAAAGAAGATGAACGTTTTGGGCTAATTTCGATAGCTTTCGTAAAGTCATCTAAACTACCGCTATAATCATCTAATTTTTGTTTAACGATACCCCTTGCCGTATATCCTTGGGCATTGTCGGGTGTTTGATCAAGAGACTTATTGTAATCAGACAAAGCACCTTTATTATTTTCCAATTTTACCTTACTTTGTCCACGAAGAAAATAGGTATTTGCATCAATTGGATTGAGGGCTATGCAGCTATTATAGTCTTGTAAAGCACCTTTGTGGTCGCCTTGACGGGCTTTACTTTGTCCACGTCCTGCAAAAGCATCAGCATATCTCGGATTCAATTCGAGGGCTTTATCAAAATCATTGATTGCACCACGATTATCTTTAAGATTTGCTTTGGTAATAGCTCTATTAAAATGAGCAATAGCATCATCTGGTTTTAAAGTAATTGCTTGTGAAAAAGCAGTTTGTGCAGTAGCATAATTACTTAAATTGCTTTGTCTAACCCCGTAATCCATTAATTCTTGGAACGATTGTTGAGCATAAGAAGCAGTTGTGATTAGCAGTAAAGCTAATGAGGACAATAAAAAACTCTTTTTCATGGGTTGTGATGTGAAAAAATAATTTTTAGTGATTAAAATTTGAAAGCACATTTCATTTAAAAATTCGACAAACACAATTTTAAAATTTTGCGATAAGTAGTCTCATTTTCAATTGTTGACTTAATAAATACTGATAATAAAATGCTTTATTTATACGTAAATTAGTGTGTTTTTCTAAAATAATTCATTAATTTTCTTGGCAAATTACTTAAAATATACCTGATTGCCAAAAAATATGACTCAAACAATTTAAGTTAGTCATCTGTAATATTCTAATATCGTTTTCCTAACTGAACGAAATTATAAATATTATTTTACGCCAAAAGGCAAATAAACTAATCAAAATGTTTTTTTAAAATAACCTTCTAAAAATAAAATACAGCTGTATGTATGATAAAAATTGTTAACAAAACATTAACAATTTTTATTTACCAGGCAAATGAATCTCTGCCATCATACAACGTGCCGATCCCCCGCCATTGCCTTCAATCATAGATAAATCAAAATGATAAATTGTACAATATTCATTTAAAATTTTGATTTGTTTTATGTTTAAAGAATTATAAGCTGAACTTGACATAACTAATAATTTTTCGCCTTTTTTACTTTTTATTTCCAACATATTTCCTGCAAATTGATTCATTTGTTTTAAAGTGATTTCGACAACTGTTTTGCCTGATTGTTCTAATGAATTTCTGACCAATAATCTCTCATCTAAATCAGAAATTGCCTCTAAACAAATCACTGCAAACATATCGCCAATACACATCACTACATTGGTATGATAAATTTGTTTTCCAGCATCATCAACGGCATTGAATGTGACAATTTCATAATTCATTTGAGTAGAAAACTCTTTTAAAATATCTTTATTCGTGCGTGGAGATAAACAGGCGTAAGCGATTTTAAACTTACGGTCTAGAACCATTGAACCTGTGCCTTCTAAGAATTTATAATCAGCCTCGAAACCTGATAAATCGATTCTACGATTAATATAAAATGATTCCGATAATTGTTCAATAATGTCTTCTCGACGCTCCAAACGACGATTCTCCGCTTGCATTGGATAAGTAATAACTGAGCCATTGCCATGAAATGATACCCAATTATTTGGAAAAATCGAGTCAGGCGTATAGGGTTCAGAAGTATCATTAATCACGATAATATTCACGCCTAATTTGCGTAATTGACCGACCATTTTATCGAATTCTCTGAGAGCCTCTTGTTGAGATTGATTTTTATTTTTCTCACTAAATTCAACGTTTTGAAAAGCATTTGATTCGGCAGTTTCTTGGTTAAATCCAAAATTAACTGGACGAATCATGAGGATGTTGGAAGTTGTTTGTGAACGCATTTTTAGTTGTGATTTAGTGATGATTAAATACGAATTTTTGGATTCGATACGGATTTAAATAGTAGATATGTTTGGTAAAATTAGAATAAATTAAGTCAAAAATTAAATATTTATCCGTGTCTAATCCATTAAATCAGTGTTCAATTTTAACTCAAAATTTCGCCCTCAATATTGGCATCGACATACAGTGAGAACCACCTCTGGCACGTGAAAGTTCTGCCGATGGTAACATGATAAAAGTATCGGTTAGCGTCTCTGGGTTTTTATGTCCAGACTCAAAATCTTGTAATAAATCTTCCATTTTTACGGCTTCAAATCCTGCATTTTTGAAGGCTTCTAAGGTTTTGTCATTTCGGTCATACCCAATAATAACGCCTTCTTTCACTGCCAAAAGATTACACGAATCTGTCCATTGTTCTCTTGCACCATACGGAAATTCATTATTTCCAGAATAAATAAATTTGACATCAAGAGGCTGACAGTTAAGGTCGTAAACTGATATTTCAGTCAACAGTTCCTCCAAACTTCCAATCACTCGAAGGTCATTATCTTGTCCTCGGCGGAACTGAACGATATGCACCTCTTCAGCTTTTTTAGACTTTAATAAACCTGCATTTATCAAGGCTTCATCTTCCGCATTTATTTGTGGTTTTGCTAAGGTTCCTAATAATACCCAAACATTGCGTTTTATTTGTGTAAAAACCGTGTCGATGTGCATATAGTCACGTTTATTAGGAATTTTTACGAGCGTAACCTTATCAATAATTTTCTTATCAAATAATATTTTTATGACCTGTTTGGCGGCATAAATTGTAGTTCTTTCAGAAATTCCAATTAATAAATGATTCTTCGCAACCATCATTACATCACCACCTTCTAAAGTTGATTGAGCTTCTTCGGCTTGCTCTTCTGGGAGTAAAAATAAGGTTTCATTATCAGGAATTTCAATTAAATTTTGACGAATTTCTTTGAAAATATCGTGGTTATAAAAAATGTATTGCACTAATAAAGCCTCACGTGTACGAGCCTGTTTTTTTGGACGATTCAGTAAGATATGGTCATTAATAGTAATACCAATATCACGGGTAAAGATGAAATTAGGAATAGGAGGGAAGAGCATTTCTCCTGAAGGCGTTGTACCCGAAATCAAGGTTTTGGCTAATTCAATGGGAGGCAGATTAAATAATTCGTCATGAGTTGTGTACCATTCCTTTTCAATTGCACAAGCCGCAGCGACTAATTTCATTCGGATTAAATGATTTTCCAGAATTTCAGCCAACAATTTTTGCAGTTCAATAACTTTATCAGAATTAAAATACTCGGGACTATCAGGCTTGAAAAATTTTCGGTCTAAATCTGAATCAATTTCAGCTAATTTTCCTTTAATCTTCTCAGGGTCAAGGAAGTATAACAATGTTTTTACATAGAAATCATATTCTTTTCTACGCATAGTGTCTAAATGAATTATGTCTTCAAATAGCCAATCTTGTGCTTTTGAGGGAACAACTTTTCCTAAACCACTATCAGGACTATGAATTAAGAGACGTTTGAGTGTGCTTACTTCTGAAGAAACAAAAATGGATTTTTGCATGGAATGAGTAATAAAAATTTGATTTTTCGCAATTACTTATTATTAATTGGCAATGTCAAGTCTTATTAACCTATTAGGTAGGTTTATCATCATAAGGGCGAATTAACATAAGGAAGAAGATAACTGTTCAGATTTATTTGAATGACTATATATTTCCCTCTTCGTTGATTTGTTAGATTGCTCTATTCTAAGTAAAGTCTAAACAAGAAACTTTTTCTCTTTACTTAGAGTTGTTCTAAATAAATACTTGGATAGCAAAAGCGTAAAACGTAATTTTGTAGTACGTTAAAATCACGAAAATACAAATAATACAATATAATGTTAAAAATCAGCAATTTACAGGCTAAAATTGGAGAAAAAGAAATTCTAAAGGGCTTAAACTTGGAAGTAAAAGCGGGTGAAGTTCACGCTATCATGGGACCAAATGGTGCTGGAAAAAGTACTTTAGCATCTGTTTTAGCAGGTCGTGATACTTATGAAGTTACAGGAGGAACAGTTCAGTTTGAAGGAGAAGATTTATTAGACCTTGCCCCTGAAGAACGTGCTGCGAAAGGGGTCTTTTTAGCTTTTCAGTATCCTGTGGAAATTCCAGGTGTTTCAACAACTAATTTCTTAAAAACGGCTGTAAATGAAATGCGTAAATTTCGGGGTGAAGACCCAATGGATGCCGTGCAATTTTTGAAAATGTACAAAGAGAAAATGAAGATTGTAAACATAGATCAATCTTTGTTGAATCGCTCATTGAATGAAGGGTTTTCGGGTGGTGAGAAAAAGCGTAATGAAATATTTCAAATGGCAGTTTTGAATCCAAAATTGGCTATTTTAGATGAAACAGATTCAGGACTTGATATTGATGCCTTACGTATTGTAGCTGAGGGAGTTAACAAATTAAAATCTTCGGATAATGCTACGATTGTGATTACTCATTACCAACGTTTGTTAGATTTTATTGTGCCAGATTTTGTTCATGTTTTATACAAAGGACGCATCGTAAAATCAGGTACAAAAGAATTAGCTTTAGAACTGGAAGAAAGAGGATATGATTGGATTAAGGAAGAAGTTGAAGCAAAGGAATTAAGCGAAACTGTTTAAAACACTTCAAAAGTATGACGACTACCATTGAACTTAATGCTAATGAATTAAATATCAATTTATTAAAATCTTTGAAAGCAATGTTCAAAGATAAAGAAATTATATTGACTGTTAATTCAAAAATGGATGAGACTGATTATTTAAATCGAAGTGAAGCAAATCGTTTAGCCTTAGAAAAATCCATTTCTCAGTTAAGAAATGGAAGATTGAAAACTGTATCAATCGACGCTTTAAAATGAGGTTAATATCATTTACGCCTGACGCTTTTGAACAGTTTTGTGATTGGCGAGATACTGACAAAAAGATTCAAAATAAAATTATTAAATTAATTGAAGATGTTCATCGAAATCCGTTTGAAGGATTAGGAAAACCAGAACCATTAAACACAACTTCAAAGGTTTTTGGTCTCGTAGAATTAATGATGAACACCGTTTAGTTTATGAAGTAACAGAAGAACAAATTTGTATAGTGGGTTGTAAATACCACTACTAATACATTATGAACAATACAGACTTAAAAACTCAATTAATCGCAGATTTCAAAACTGCCGAAGGACGCATGAATGGCGAAGCAAAATCTGCCGTACATCAAATTCGTCAGCAAGCGTTGGAGCGTTTTGATAAATTGGGTTTTCCCACTATCAGACATGAAGAATGGAAATATTCTAACGTTAAAAACTTGGTTAATCAAGCATTTGAGTTTAATGCAGTAACCAATTTTTCGGCAAAAGATTTAGAAGAAATGCCCATTCCAAATCTTGAAGGCAATATTTTATATTTTATAAATGGAATATATAACGCCGAACTTTCAACAATTGTAAGTCCAGCCATTGAATTGCAAATTTTGACTTTTGCGGAAGCTTCCAAAACGCAACCCGAATTAGTTGAACAGTATTTTAATAAATATTCAGATTATCAAGACAATGCTTTTACGGCTTTGAATACTGCTTTCGCAAAGAATGGCATATTCGTTCATGTGCCTGATAATACAGTTGTTACTCAGCCCATTATTTTACGTTTTATCAGCGATGCCCGTACTTTGAATGTGGCTTCACAACCAAGAAACTTAATTGTAGTAGGAAAGGGTTCAGAGGTTCAAATTGCTGAGGCATACCGTTCTTTGGGTGAAAACGCTTCGTTTACCAATGCGGTTACAGAATTTATAATCGGGGAAGAAGCGAACGTACATTACTATAAAATTCAGAACGAATCAGATAAATCATACCATATTGGGACAACCTCTGTTTTGCAAGCTGACAAATCAGTTTTTACGGCAAATACGGTAACTGCCAACGGAGGATTTGTGCGTAACAATCTGAATGTTAAGATAGATGGAGAATATGCTGAAGCCAATATGTATGGTTTGTATATTCCCAATGGCAAACAACACGTGGATAACCATACTGCCGTGGATCATGCCAAACCTAATTCAAATTCAAATGAATTGTACAAAGGAATTTTGAAAGGAAAATCAACGGGTGTATTCAATGGTAAGATTTTTGTAAGACAAGATGCTCAGAAAACCAATGCGTTTCAGTCTTGTAAAAATGTTTTGTTGTCGGAAGAGGCTTCGATGAACACAAAGCCGCAATTAGAAATTTGGGCAGATGACGTAAAATGTTCTCATGGTACAACCACAGGACAATTAAACGACGATGCACTTTTTTACATGCAATCTCGAGGAATTTCCAAAGATACTGCTCGTGCATTTTTGACCTTAGCTTTTGCCCAAGATGTTATTGATAAATTTGAAATTGTAGCGATTAAAGAATATTTACAGGCTTTAGTTGAGGAGAAGATTTATCAACTTTAAAATGATATAACGATGTTTCCAAAACTTATTAATATAGAAGGACTTGACAATTACCGTCTTGCATTGAAATATGAAGATGGTACAGAAGGCATTGCAGATATTTCATATCTTGCACACAAAGGTATCTTTAAAGAATGGGATAGAAATAATCTTTTCAAAAAAGTATATCTTGATAAAGAATCAAA
>JANXRS010000452.1 GCA_025356745.1 Arcicella sp. | reverse complement strand
GTAATTTATCCAATTATCATCACCTTCAAACCAACCTTCTACACCCAAATTTTGCCATTTATCTAACTCATTATCAAGATATTGACGCACAGATTTGGGTTGAAGTCCTAAAGAATTTCCACACAAATAAATTTGTTGTTTTCCCTCATGTATCGGCAGATGAAAGAGATTTTTAAAGTCTTTTAAGTCGTCTTCTTGGTCGAGTTGCTGGGCGTATTGGAGGGAGTTTTGATGAGTCATTTGTTTTATTTTAAATTGGTCTTTAAATTTTCAGTATTAAATTATAGAATTTTAAATGGCGTAAAAATAGAAAATATTGTCTATAAATTCTACATAATTCTCACCAATAAAATCCCTATTTGATAGTTCAAAAATTCTATATAGTTTTGTAAGAATGCAATATTTACAGCTCAACTAAATTATAAATATAACCACCCTTTTATTTAAAAAAATTCTACAAAACTATGTCTGAATCCTATCTGCACTTTCTTTATCAATTTCAATATTTCGACAAAACCAATTTGCAAACAACTGATAATGAATTCGTCGAAATAATCAAAATCGGAAGATTAAATGCTGATTCAGGGGCAGATTTTCAAGATGCACGAATATTTATTGGTAATATTGAATGGGTTGGCAGTGTGGAAGTTCATTTAAAATCCTCCGATTGGGATATTCATAAACACCAAAACGATGCCTCCTATCAGAACGTAATTCTGCATTTGGTTTGGGAAGATGATAAGCCCATTTTAAGAAAAGATGGCACGAGAATTCCAACGCTTACGCTCTGTAACCGTGCCGATAAAAAACTTCTCCAAAAATATCAATCCATGATGGACAGTAATGCTGAAATGCCCTGCCAAAACCAGTTTATGGAAGTGGACGACATCAGAAAATTATCAATGTTGGATAAGGTTCTGATGAAACGTTTGGAAGATAAATCGCTGATAATCAACCAGTTTTTAAAAGATAATAATGCTGATTGGGAAGAAACATCTTATCAAGTATTAGCTAAAAACTTTGGTTTTAAACTCAATGCTGAGCCTTTTTTAAGTTTAGCCAAAAATCTTCCGCTGAAAATATTACAAAAACATCGGAATAATTTATCTCAAATTGAAGCCCTTATTTTTGGCGTTGCAGGTTTCTTACAAAATGAAAAGAACGACCTTGAAACTTGGGATGAATACCGATTAAATCTCCGAAAGGAATTCCAGTTTTTAGCTTCAAAATATCAATTACAAGACAAGATGTTGGGACAACACGAATGGAAATATTTACGGCTTCGTCCTGCTAATTTTCCAACGGTTCGTTTGGCTCAATTTGCTTGTTTTATTCATGAAAATGCCAATCTTTTTTCAGTATTAATTCACCTCGAAGATGTTAAAATTTTTGCAAAAATTTTGAAAGTAAAACAGTCAGAGTATTGGATGGAACATTACGTTTTTGGAAAAAAATCGGAAGGAAAAGTGCCAACTATGGGAAGTGCTTCAGTAGAAAATGTGGTAATAAATACGGTTGTTCCCTTATTGGTTGCCTACGCCAATCAAAAGGATAATCGGGAATATTTAGAGAAGGCAATTAAGCTTTTGGAAGAACTTCCTGCTGAAGAAAACAATATCACAAATCATTGGAAATCAATGGGTTTAATCGTAAAATCAGCCTTTGATTCACAGGCAAGTATTGAATGGTTTAATCATTTTTGCTTACCCAAAAAATGTCTTTCATGTAATGTAGGCGTGGATATTTTGCGAAGATAAATTGAAAATTTAGATGATTTACTTTATAAATCCTACGGTTGAAATCAAAAAGAAAAAGGGTTGCTGAAATAGTATTTCAACAACCCTTTTTTAAACTATTTCCATCATTTCTTCCTGAGCATAAAACACTGAAACTTCGTGTAGAATACCAATAATTTCTTCGTAATTCATAGAAGTTACGAACCTCATTCTGAAATCTTTAAAATGGGGTATTCCTTTAAAATAACTGGCGTAATGTCTTCGCATTTCCACAATTCCCACGTGGTTTCCTTTCCACCGAATACTGAAATCTAAATGCTTTCGGCAAACGTCAATTCGGTCTTCAATCGTGGGTGGAGCTAAATGTTCGCCCGTTTTGAAAAAGTGTTTTATTTCATTAAAAATCCAAGGATAGCCAATCGCTGCTCGACCAATCATGAT
>JANXRS010000448.1 GCA_025356745.1 Arcicella sp. | reverse complement strand
TCGGTTGGCAACTTCATATTTCAGGCAAGGGATTTCAATCATCAAAGCTAAAATTTGGTCCTTGAAAAGATTCATTGGCTTATTAAACGACATTTTTAAAAATGCTGATCAGGGAAAACTCCTGTATGTCCAGTAGTAAATGCGTTCAACCTGACAATTATTGAACTTTCTGATAATCAGATGGTTATAGCTTTAATTCAATAAATTTAAGTTTATTATGAAAAAAATCTATTTGCTCTTTTTTGTTACATTTATTGCATTAACTTCTTGCAATCGGAATGGTTTCCAAATAGGCACTGCCTGTCATCGGGAAATTGAAGATGAAGTTTTCAAACCTAATTATGCATCATTTACAACGGTGGAAAAACAGTTTAGCGTTGTAGATACTACCTATCAATTTCAAGCTGTGATTGATGAAATTGGGAATCAAATGAAACTTAGAGGCTATCAAGACTCGAAAGATCGCCCAAATTTAATTGTTTTTTACGCCCTCTTTCCAAATGATGTAAATTTATCAGTTCTGCAACGTTCATTTAGAGGTTTAGGTAAAGAGAATATGAATGAAGAACTTCGCAGAATAAGACTTAGAAAGGGAACACTTTTGTTACAGTTTGTTGAAAATGATACTAATCGTCCAATTTGGATGGGATACGCTGCGGGAATTGCTCAACCAGAAACGCACAAGATTGATGAAAAAGCACTCAGAGTAGCAACAAGGCAAATTTTTGATAATTATAAAATATTTGCGAAAGATTATATTGCGGGTAAAACGGTAGTACATTCACAGGTTTTAGCAAGTAAATGATTAAATATTTTAGTCTTTGTCTGAACTTCCCGAAAGTTTAACCTGCAACGGTTATTTCGGGAAGTTTTTCGTTAAGCTGTCAATACGTAAGCATTTTCACAACCTCCCGATGCTTCGGAAACATTTTCAATAATTCCAACCGACTTTTCATCTCAAAATCCTCAAAATCAAAACCCGTAGAAACAGTACATCCTATTAATGAATAGCTATTCGATAAGGCAGGTTTTGAGCCAAACTATACGCCTGCGGGTACAACAGCTTGAAAATAATTTTTCAACTTTTCTTTCATCTTTGCAACATTTTGGAATCTTGTTGTTTCATTAGATTGAATTTGAATAGACAAAATTTCCAATTATTCATTACTTTACCTCCTCAACCCTAGAACAAACGCTATACATAGACAAACATCTCCCACTCGTTGAGGCTTGCCGTCGGGGCGAACGCAAGGCTCAATATGAGATTTATCGACTTTATTCCAAGTCAATGTATAACGTTGCGGTCAGAATTGTGAACCATAATGGAGAAGCCGAAGATGTTTTACAAGATGCTTTTTTAGATGCTTTTCAGAAAATTAATGACTTTCGACAAACTAGTACATTTGGGGCTTGGTTAAAACAGATTGTAATCAATCAGGCTTTGAATCAACTAAGAAATCGAAAAGTCCAATGGGTTGATATTGAAGAAGGTTATGAGATTTGTGATGAGGAATCTTATGATGAAGATAGTATTAATTATGATGTTCAGCGAGTTCAATATGCCATTCAGCAACTTCCCAATGGTTTCCGATATAATTAAAACAAATTATGCAGGAGTGAAATTCATGGAAAAATAATTAATTTTAAACTATAAATTATCATGAAAGGATTACTCCCAAAAAAACTAATAATATCATTTGAGACTTAACATACATGGTCGATAAAAATAAAGAGGTCATAAAAAATAATTTCTATGACCTCTTTATTTTATTAGGCTTCCATCAAAAATGCCTTGATAAATTCATTTATTTCGCCATTTAAAACAGCTTCTGTATTTGAAGTTTGATAATCAGTCCGGTGGTCTTTCACTCGTCTATCGTCCAAAACGTAACTTCTGATTTGTGAACCCCATTCGATTTTCTTCTTACCTGCTTCCACCTCCGCACGAGCAGCGTTACGTTTATCAATTTCTATCTGGTAAAGTTTTGATTTCAAGATTTTTAACGCCACTTCTTTGTTCATTAATTGCGAGCGTTCCTGTTGGCAAGCAATAATAATACCCGAAGGTTTGTGCGTTAAACGAACCGCTGTTTCAACCTTATTTACATTTTGTCCACCCGCACCGCCCGAACGGAAAGTATCCCAACTGACATCGGCAGGATTGATGTAAATTTCGATAGTATCGTCCACTAAAGGCGAGATATATACCGAAGCAAAAGAGGTATGCCGACGGGCGTTAGAGTC
The DNA here is from genome assembly GCA_025356745.1 of Arcicella sp. Lineage (GTDB taxonomy): Bacteria > Bacteroidota > Bacteroidia > Cytophagales > Spirosomataceae > Arcicella. The sequence continues at coordinate 8,696 of JANXRS010000448.1, read as the reverse complement.
AAATGGAGAAATTCTTACTAAACGATGAACACCATTCTCAGATTTTAGATTTCCGTAGGCATATTCACCTTCAACTTCCATCACAACTGATTTAATACCAGCCGTATCACCATCATTATGATCAACTTCTCTGATTTTGAAACCATTTTTTTCTGCCCACATGATATACATCCGCATGAGCATACTTGCCCAATCCTGCGACTCCGTACCACCCGCACCCGCATTGATTTCGATAACAGCAGATAAATTATCACCTTCATCCGACATCATTTTTCGGAATTCTAACTCCCCTAATTTCTCTTCTAATTTTGCTCCTTCAGCATCAACTTCTTCTTCCGAAGCCTCATCCATATCGTAAAATTCCCAAATCGTTTCAAGGTCACCCATCAATTGATTGAGTTGGTCGAAACCAACAGTCCAGAATTTTAATTCACGAATTTGTCGCATCGTGATTTCTGCCTTTTTAGAATTACCCCAAAACTCTGGGTCTTGCGTTACGACTTCTAATTCTTCTATCTGAAATTTCTTATTATCGTAGTCAAAGATACCTCCTCAAAGCCTCTACTTTGGCTTTCAGGTCATTGAACCTGTCTTTTGTCATGCGTGAAAAGTAGTTTATTGTGTAAGTATTTACTTATTCTTTTAAAGATTGTAAAGGTAGGAATAAAAACAAAGCCCTCCGAATTTGATTTTGAAGGACTTTGTTTTATAAATAGGAATTAGCAAGTTGAAATAACGGTTCATGAAGCCAATTATCTACAGTAATCTCTATACTCTATCCTTCGTCTTGACTATCTTTGTACCTCAAAATTGTATTATCCCCTTAAAAATATAATAAAATGGCACAAGTTTATGATTTAATTGTTATTGGTTCTGGTCCTGGTGGATATGTAGCAGCAATTCGAGCGTCGCAGTTGGGGTTGAAATGTGCGGTCGTTGAGCGAGAATCTTTAGGTGGTATTTGTCTCAATTGGGGCTGTATTCCTACAAAAGCATTATTAAAATCTGCACAAGTTTTTGAATATATCAAGCACGCTGCTGATTATGGCATCACGGTTTCTGAAGCTCATGCTGACTTTGGGGCAGTCATTAAGCGTTCTCGTGGCGTGGCAGATTCTATGTCGAAAGGCGTTCAATTTTTGATGAAAAAAAACAAAATTGACGTATTGATGGGCAATGGTAAAGCCTTGAAAAATAACAAAGTTGAAGTAACTGCTAATGATGGAAAAGTAACGGTTTATGAAGCAAAAAGTATTATGATTGCTACGGGTGCAAGAGCAAAAGCTTTACTAAATATTCCGATTGATGGCGTTAAAGTGATTGAATACCGCAAGGCAATGACCTTAGAAACCCAACCAAAATCAATGGTAATTATTGGTTCTGGGGCAATCGGTGTTGAATTTGCTTATGTATATGCAGCCATGGGAACGAAAGTAACCATCGTTGAATTTTTGCCAAATATTGTTCCCGTTGAAGATGAAGACGTTTCAAAGGAATTAGCAAAACAATATAGAAAGTTAGGCATAGATATTCACGTAAATTCATCGGTTGAATCAGTTGATACTAAAGGTGAAGGTTGTAAAGTATCCGTTAAAACATCAAATGGAAATATTTCAATTGATTGCGATATCGTACTTTCTGCGGCTGGTGTTATTTCAAATCTTGAAAATATTGGCTTAGAAGAAGTCGGAATTATTACTGATAAGGGAAAAATTACGGTTGATAAATGGTATCAAACAAATGTGCCAGGATATTATGCCATCGGTGATGTTACGCCTGGACCTGCCCTTGCCCACGTAGCTTCTGCGGAAGGTATTATTTGCGTAGAAAAAATTGCAGGACATCATGTGGAGGCTTTGGATTATTCTAATATTCCAGGTTGTACGTACTGCACGCCAGAAATTGCATCAGTAGGTTTAACTGAAAAGAAGGCAATTGAAGCAGGATATGAAATTAAAGTAGGTAAATTCCCATTCGTAGCCTCTGGAAAAGCAACTGCCGCAGGAGCAAGAGACGGATTTGTGAAAGTGATTTTTGATGCAAAATACGGTGAATTTTTAGGAGCTCACATGATTGGTTATAACGTAACTGAATTGATTGCAGAGGTAGTTGTTGCTCGTCGTTTAGAGACAACCGCTCACGAAATTATGACTTCCATTCACCCACATCCAACTATTTCAGAAGCTATTAAAGGAGCAACTGAGGCAGCTTATGGTTGTGCAGTTGATTTATAAAGATTGGTTTATATTTATGAAAAAGTCTCTTCAAATTGTTTGAAGGGACTTTTTCATGCCGTCATGATTTAGTATTTTACTTCCAACGTTCCAAAAAGTCTTTGAATTTGGTCTGATTTTTTTCTGCAGTATTTCTTAACTCTTTATTCTCCTTTTTCAATTCTATGTTCTCTTGCATAATTAGTTTATGCCTCTCTTCTTGATTTAAATCCGTATTATTCATCTGTGTAAAGTGACTTCCTACTATTACCAAATTCCCATCATTTTTTAAGGCTTTAAGTATTTTCTCTAACTCTTCGGGGCTTAACTCCCTTTCTTCATTTTCCATGCGGCTGTAAGTTGATTGGGACATTTTCAAGACGGGTGCTACGGCTTTTTGAGATAGCTTCTTATTACTCTCAAAGTTACTCCTTTTATAAATATAAGCACATTTTGTAAAGTGTTCATAGTGTAAATACAAGTTTAAGTTGAATTAATATTTTTATGCGAATCAGGGGTTAAAAGTTAGCTAATACAATCAATCCAGCCGCTAACTTTCCAAAGATGTGAACATTTAATCCACTTTCAGACCTAACCAATGATGCGTTTTGAATATTGGTTAGTTGAATCAACCAATTAAATAAAGATTCAATTGGCTGTCTAATCACTGAAATTGCGGTATTATAAAGTTCATTGTATGCTTTGTCAAACTGTTTTAGTAATGGACACATTCCTTTAACATCTTTAATTGGTGTCATAAGTTGATTTCCTATCTTACTCATATTTTGGTCTAAGGTTCTATCACAATAGGCTTTATCTAAAAAAGTAGCTTCTGCTACTGCTACCTCTAAGACAGGATTTAGAGCTGTTAAATCATGAACGGAAGTAGGAGTGATACCTACCTTTTTGGGAAATGGAATAGTTCCATAACGTCTTTGTCCAAGTAAATGTAATTTAGAACCAAAATAATGTAACTTTTTTACGGCACAATACCCTTTACTGGTTAGTTCTGGGGCTACTTTACCTGCTCTTTTATGGGAACAAGTCATAATAGGTAGTGAATCTCCTATTAAAATATCCATTTCTTTTGGAAATTGACCATGAATCTCAATAATACGTTCAACTAATAATGGGAAAACATCTGCAATCCGATTAAGTCTATCGTTGAACCTTTGATAGGACGGAAGAGTTGGAAACCAGCTTTTCCAGTATTTGGTAATATGCTTATGGATAGATTTTACTTTGTATTTCTCTTCATAAGCAACGCAAAATAGGTAAATAGTGATAATTTCTTCATCGCTTATTTGACCTTCTTGTTGATTAGAGCTAAACCGTTGAACATTCCAACGGAGATAGTCGTTATACTCATCACAGACGTAATCGTATAACTTGATAAGTAGGAGTTCGTGCATGAAATCCTAACTCAAATTGAACTACGTCTGTTTTTTTTTGAATCATTTAACCCCTGATTCGCATAGATTATAGTATCATAAACAATTGTGAGATAGGAGCATATTCATTTACGAAGAATGTGGGTTTAAATGCAAACAAACAAATTGTAAAATATTTAGTGTCTCATCCATTTTGGAATAAAGATTCTATCCCTTCTTCTTCATGGTTAGAATCTATAATTAAAAATGAATCTTATGAGTTCGTTGATTTATTCAATCTTCAACGAAGGGCTAACGAAGTGCATAACTCTCTAAAATAAAAGAAGTTTTATCAGATTAACTTTAGAAATAATTTTATTTGTTCATAAAAAACGTTTATTCACGTATTCGTAAACAAACGTTTTTTGTGAACAGTATTATTAATTTAGAATTTTGCGGTGAATAATTGCCTTATTCACCGCAAATAATGCGTAGAATAATGCATATATTCACCGCATAAATAATTTTACTATGAGTTTTTATATACATCAGGGAGATAATTGGACGGATTTTACTTGGAACGATTCCGCTTTGTCAGTGCTACTGGGCAAGGTTAGAAATCTGCAAGGGAAATTGTCGGGCAAAATGGAGATGCTTGGTTTTGTTCTCCAACAAGAAGCTCTTTTAGAAACGCTTACTTTGGACGTTTTGAAATCTACCGAAATTGAGGGCGAATTCTTAAATGTAAAGCAAGTGCGTTCGTCCTTAGCCAAACGCTTAGGAATGGATATTGTCGGTTTAGTGCCTTCGGATAGAAATGTGGATGGTATGGTAGAAATGATGTTGGATGCTACGCAAAACAATCAAAATCCTTTGAGTTCGCAACGCTTATTTGATTGGCACGCTGTACTTTTTCCAACGGGTCGGAGTGGAATGTATCAAATTACGGTTGGAGCATGGCGGACAGGTGTAATACAAGTAGTCTCAGGGGGATTTGGAAGAGAAAAAGTGCATTTTCAAGCTCCTGATACAGTTTTATTAAATCAAGAAATGGAGGTTTTTATAGATTGGTTTAATGCAGAACAGAATCTTGACCCTGTTCTGAAAGCTGGGATTGCTCACCTGTGGTTTATTACCATTCACCCTTTTGATGATGGAAATGGCAGAATTACGAGAGCTATCACGGATATGCAATTATCCAAGGCAGACGGAAATCAACGTTTTTTTAGTATGTCGGCACAAATTCAAAAGAAACGGAGTAAATATTACGAAATCTTAGAAAAAGTACAAAAAGGTACATCGGATATTACAATTTGGCTTGCTTGGTTTCTGGAATGTTTAACTGAAGCATTGTTAAACACGGATATAATTCTAGAAAAAGTATTATCGAAAGCACGGTTTTGGGAAAAGCACCGAACTACGCTTCTCAACGATAGACAGCATTTAATGCTCAATAAATTATTAGATGATTTTGAAGGAAAACTTACTTCTTCAAAATGGGCAAAAATGACAAAATGTTCAAGCGATACCGCTTTGAGAGATATTCAAAATTTGATGTCAAAAGGCATTTTGAAAAAAGAGGATTTGGGTGGACGTAGTACGAATTATGAGTTGGTGATGTAATTATACCCCACTGGAAGAATTAAAATAAATACACCATTTTAAAAGAATAGAATGTTATAAAAAAGTACGAAAAAAGGTACGAGGTAATTTAAAGGTATCAGAGGGATTTAATTCATTGATTTATAGATAGTTATAAGGTGTTTTGCTTGAAATTTATCAACAAAAATGTACGGATGAAAAACAATTGAAAGGTACGAAATAGACTACGAGGTTAAAATTATAACTCGCAAATCATTGATTATTAAGTAGTTATTTCACTTAGTTCGAGCTCAGGAGAGCGAGCAAAAAGCCTTAAATCACACGATTTAAGGCTTTTTTGTTGCTAAAAAGTTTGGTTCGTACCTTTAAATGACTATTACTATTTTAAACTGTTATGTGCTTTACCCTCATAATTTAATTATACACACTATATCATCTCAATAATAGTAAATAATACCATAAGTTTCACGAAGTGTATTACGGATGATTATGCTTGCACTTGCCTAAATAACGCCTTTCTGAACCTTCTAAGACTTATTTAACCAATTATTATCCAATAAAACACCCTGTAAAACTCTTAGTATTTCTAATGTAGAAAGTAAGGTTATCCAAAATAGACTATTTTTTACAATATTCTTTAGAATAACTGCTCCGCTCGATATTTTGGCACAATTCCCAAATGTATATATGCTCGTTCAGTTGCTTCACGCCCCCGTGAAGTTCGTTTTAAAAATCCTTCTTGAATTAAAAAAGGTTCATAAACTTCTTCAATTGTTTCTGCCTCTTCTCCACAAGCAGTCGCAATTGTTGTGAGTCCAACGGGACCACCTTTAAACTTCTCAACGATGGTAGTCAGAATACGAATATCCATTTCATCCAATCCATTCTTATCCACGTCTAAAGCTAATAGAGCCATTTCTGCAATTTCTACCGTGATTTTCCCATCACCTTTTACTTGGGCAAAATCACGAGTTCTTCGTAAAAGATTATTCGCAATACGAGGTGTTCCACGGCTTCTTCTCGCAATTTCATAAGCGGCATCATCATTAATGGGCGTTTTCAAAATTTCGCAAGAACGTTTCACGATGGATGTTAGTAATTTAGCATCGTAATATTCTAAACGACAATTAATCCCAAATCTCGCCCGCAAAGGAGACGTAAGCATCCCCGCTCGTGTGGTTGCTCCAATGAGCGTAAAGGGATTTAAGGAAATCTGCACACTTCTTGCATTAGGGCCCGAATCTAACAAAATATCAATCTTATAATCTTCCATTGCCGAGTATAAATATTCCTCAACGATGGGATTTAATCGATGAATTTCGTCAATAAACAATACATCAAAAGGTTGAAGATTGGTTAATAGCCCCGCCAAATCAGAAGGCTTATCTAATACTGGTCCTGAAGTAATTTTGATATTTGTCTTCAACTCATTCGCTACGATATTTGAGAGCGTAGTTTTGCCTAAACCCGGAGGACCATGCAAAAGCACATGGTCAAGGGCTTCTTCTCGTTGGCGAGCGGCAGTTACGAAAACCTTTAAATTTTCTAATATTTTATCCTGTCCCGCAAAATCTTGAAACGACAAGGGACGTAAGGCACGTTCTATTTCTTTTTCAACAGTAGAAAGGATTTCTGTGTCACCTTTCAAATAATCTTCTCGCATAATTTTAATTTCAGATTTGCTTTTCTCTATTCAAAAATACGGCTATTTCTGTTCTAATAAAACAAAGAAATAAGAGTTTAGATACATTTCTCATCTGACATGACTTTGATTCATATTAATTTTCGTATAATAACATCAGCCAATTATCGAATACCTACTTACAAACTTTAAAACTGCTCACTTATGTATAGCTATTTAGTAATCTTTTGCTTTAATTTGTGCAATAATTTCTGTCTAAAAAACAATTAAACCACTTCAAAAATATGACATCAACATTTCTGGGCGAGTTTGTCGGTACTGTCGTTTTAGTTTATCTCGGTAACGGCGTAGTTTCCAATGTATTATTGAAAGGCTCAAAAGGTGAAGGCAGTGGCTGGATTGTTATCACAGCTGGTTGGGCTTTTGCAGTAACAATGGGAATTTTTGTATCTACAAAGTTTGGTAGCTCCGCTGCTCATCTTAATCCTGCTGTAACCTTGGCAGAGGCTATAAAATCAGGTGATTGGAGCAATGCTATCGAATTTATTTTAGCTCAAATGTTAGGAGCAATCTTGGGTTCGATATTAGTATGGATTCAATATTATCCTCATTGGGCAATTACGGAAGATAAAGGACTTAAATTAGCCTGTCATTGCAATGCCCCCGCTATTAGAAATCCATTTGCTAATTTTATGGCGGAGTTTTTGGCAACTGGTTTGGCAATCATTGCTTTAGGTTCTTTTAGTTCAGTCACAACGGGACTTGGACCTTTCACTGTCGGAATTTTAGTTTGGGCAATTGGTTTATCATTAGGAGGTTCAACGGGTTATGCCATCAATCCTGCTCGTGATTTAGGACCCAGAATTGCTCATTCTATTCTGCCAATTTCAGGTAAAGGTTCGTCTGATTGGTCTTATTCATGGATTCCAGTAGCGGGCCCTATGGCAGGAGCTGTGTTAGGAGCTTTGATTTTAAAAATGATATAAAATCTTAAATATTCATAAAAAAGGGTAATCTTAAATGTTCAAGATTACCCTTTTTCTATTAAAAATTATTCATTGTATTTACCTATTATCTTGTAGTCAAATTAGCTTTTGAAGTTACATATTCTACTGGTTTAGACTTAAAAGATGCTTCTCTTTTAGCAAAAAAATTATTTTTCTGATACACCCCAAACATTTCATATAAATTTCCAATTCCCCAAACGGCCATTGTTGGCAACGTCACAATCCACCAATCAAAGTAGTAATTTCTTACTGATTCAAACATAAAATTGCAAGCAGTCAAAAACATTCCAATTGGAAATGTATAAAAAATTGAATTTAAAAATCGTTGTGACAATAAATTTTGATTTTTTTTTCCAGAGGGATAGATAATCTTCATAGTATTTTATGGATATATTTATTTAATTCATTATTAGAGAAGCAAACATACTGAATAATCAGTTATTTTTTAATACCTTATATTAATTTTTAATAAATCTTTAACAAAGACAATATCATTTTTATTAATCTCAAATAGTTGAAATTTTAATTGACAATCAAATAATTAACCCATAATTTTATAGGCTCTAAATGCCAAAAACAATAATTATAATATTTTTAGCGTTATTGTTAAATCTAAACCTAGTAAGTATTAAATAAAAATTCAAATAATACAAGCAATATTAAATTTACTGCAATTTCTATAATTTCTTAAATTTAATTATTACACAATATTTTATATGTCTTACAGGTTCAACGCATTTAAAAGTACAATAAAACTGCTTGGAAAAATACAAATTGAGCTTATTTTGGATAATGAAAAAAGATTCAATTTAAGATAAAACCTAAAAATGAAGTATTTATGTTAACATAAACCTAAAACCAG
>JANXRS010000419.1 GCA_025356745.1 Arcicella sp. | reverse complement strand
GAAAGAACCAAAGAAGGACTCAGGGCAAGAAAAGAAATGGGAATCAAATTGGGTAAGCCTAAAGGTGTCATACAAAAATCCATTTATGACCAAGATAAGGAGAAGGTTTTTCAATTACATAAATTAGGCGTTCCACTCAATACCATCATTAAAACCCACTTAGGATACGGAAAATATCTGTCTCTCAAAGAGTATATCCAAAAAAGAAGCTAATGAACCACCTGAGAATCGTGTAGCTTCAACAATTGTCAAGAAGAAAAAATCTGCCAGACCCGCGACGATTTTTGTACGTTCTTTTAATTTTACCCAAATAGCCTGTTTTTTTGTATATTTGGGAATTAAATTCCTAAATATACACAAAAATGATTCCTAGAACAATTGCAAATAAAGTACAAGAACTTTTAGGAAAGTATCCTATTGTCAGTATTACTGGTCCTCGGCAATCAGGAAAAACGACTTTAACGAGAATGTTACGACCTGATTATCAGTATGTATCGCTCGAAAATCCTTCTGATAGGCTCTTTGCTCAACAAGACCCTGTGGGCTTCTTGGAAACGTATCAAAATGGCGTTATTCTCGATGAGGTGCAGTATGTGCCTGAATTGTTTTCTTACTTGCAGGTTTACACCGATGATCGACAACGTATGGGTGAATATATTTTGACTGGTTCACAGAATTTTTTGCTGATGGAAAAAATCACGCAGTCGTTGGCGGGACGTGTAGCTATTTTTAATCTGTTGCCTTTTTCAGTAGAAGAATTACAAGATACAGAGTACTTGTCTGCCGATTGGGAAAGCCAATTGATACAAGGTTTTTATCCCCGAAAATTAGTTAATGGCATTAGTTCAGAAGATTTTTATGATAGTTATTTGCAAACTTATATTGAGCGAGATGTACGACAAGTCAAAAACATCTTAAACCTCGATTTGTTTCAGCGATTTATCCGCTTATTAGCTGGTAGAATCGGGCAACTATTTAATCAAAATAGTCTTGGCGTAGAATTGGGTTTAGATAATAAAACTATTAATGCGTGGATGTCTGTTTTAGAAACGTCTTTTGTAGCGTATCGCTTAAATCCCTATTTCAATAATTTCAGTAAACGTTTGGTAAGTACGCCCAAAGTGTATTTTTACGACACAGGTTTGGCGGCTCATTTGTTGGGTATCCGCACTACCGAAGAGTTAAATGTACATTTTGCTAAAGGAAACTTATTTGAAAATTTGGTTATTACGGAATTGATGAAAAATTCTTTGAATAAAGGAAAAAGACCCCAATTTTACTTCTGGCGAGATACCGCCCAACATGAAATAGATTTATTGGTACAAAATGGCGTGCAACTCGAGGCTATAGAAATCAAATCAGGAAAAACAATTCAACCCGATTTTTTCAAAGGCTTGAATTACCTTAAAAAAATCAATCCTTCCACAAATACTCATGTAGTATATGGTGGCGAGCAATTTCAAAAACGCAGCGATGCAACAGTTTATGGATTTAATCAGTTAACTAAACTCAATTTTTATGGGCCGTAAAGTTTTTATTTCGTTTTTGGGGTTTACAAATTATGATGCAACAAGGTATGCAGCAGATGATAATGATGCTGAAACCACTCTTCCTCTACGATTTATACAAGAAGCGACTTTACTCAAGATAAAAGAACAATTCCACGGGAATGACAGAGTTTTGATTTTAACTACAAGAGGGGCATTGAAAAATTGGCATGATGGTGAACATCAAAATTTTAAAACAAAAGAATTAGAATGGCATGAAGGTTTAAATAACCGTTTAAACAAATTAAACCTACAAGCTCAATATAAAAATATTGATATTAATGATGGAAAAGACACTGATGAAATATGGAGCATTTTTAACGTAATTTTCAGTTTATTGAATGAAAATGATGAACTTTATTTTGATATAACACATGGCTTTAGAACATTGCCTATGTTAACTATGGTGTTAATTAACTATGCCAAGTTATTGAAAAATATTACGGTCAGTGGCATTTTTTATGGTGCGTATGAGGCTAAAAAGAAATTTAATGATATTGAATATGCTCCAATCTGGGATTTAAAATCATTTGTCGATTTACAAGATTGGACAAACAGTGCTAATATATTCCTTAAATTGGGGAAAATACAATGACTCAAAATTATGCACAACCCATTGATAATAAACTGTTTACTTGAATTATTATAGATGGATTTATTGCAAAAGGGGATGCTTTTGGATTTGAAACCAAAAAAAAGCCGTAAAAATTTGA
>JANXRS010000382.1 GCA_025356745.1 Arcicella sp. | reverse complement strand
GACCCAAAAATAGAGGCGTCAGCTCCCTTCAAAATGTCAATTTTATCCACATCACAGGGGTTAATAGCAGCAAAAGCACTTGCATCCACTGGCATTCCGTCCATTAAATAAAGAGGTTCGTTGTTTCCCGTAAAACTGCTTATTCCTCTAATCAGTACCGAATAACCACCTTGTCCATTAGGGGATACCTGTACGCCTGCAACTCTTCCTTGAATCATTTGAAAGACGCTGGTTGCTCCCGCACAGAGGACATTATCGACTTTAATAGAGTTACTGGCTTGCCCATAAATAGTTCTGGGGTCGGGTGCTTCATATTTCTTTGCTTTTACGACTACTTCCTGTAACATTTGGTCTTTATTAAGTTTTAATTTCTTTTCTAATTCAATAGCATCATTGGCTCTTTTCAGAAAATCAGCTAAATCTTTAGCATTAAATTCCATTGGATTATAAGGTATTTTAACTATTTTGACCTTTGGAGACGGTTTTTGAGGATTAATTGTTACCTCTAAATTCTTCCCACCGCCTTGTTTCACGCCTTGTACGAAAACTTTTGTAGTATCATTAAAGTCTAAGCCATAAAAAGAATATCGTCCCACTGAATCAGTCACTCCCATTTGAAATTGAGGGATTTGCTTATCGTTCTTCAACATTAACGTTAGGGTAACTTTATCAGCAATTTTTCCGTTGGGTCTTAGTGCCGTCCCCGAAACCTCCAAACCCGTTTCCAAGAAATAATTTAACTTAGGTTCTTTGTCGGTCATCAAATTTAGCCAGATGAATCTTCGCCAGCCTTGAGTCATCATCAGTATATCCAAATGTCGGTTTGCATTGAAATTTTCCTTACCAAAATAATAAGCAGGTTGTTCAATGTTTCCTCGCAAAGCTGAATAATAATCGGCATTCGACAGGTTACTTACATCGGAACTCAATAAAAGATAAGTTAATATATTTTCTTGATAAGGGTCTGCCAAAACCTGACTTGCATCTGTAACAGCTATTGAGAAATTGCCTTCAACGGGTTTTCCTTCGGCATCAGTGGCTTCCAAATCGACCGTAACTTTTTCCCGGATTTTATAATTTGTTTTATCAGGTGTGATTTTTAAGTTGAGCTGTTTATTTTGATCATTAAAAATTAAACGTTCACACAGCGGCTCTCCTTTGGCATTCATCAAAGTGATTTGCACGATGCCATCATAAAGAATTTTACTTTTCGGGATAGAAACACCGAAAGATTTTTGGGTTTCATTGCCTTTTGCCATAAAAACAATTTGTCCTCTTTGGTGAGCTACAATAATAATTTCTGATGTTTTGTCGGCAGGTATAGGCGAATTATTTGAGATAAAAACTTTCACTTTTTCTTTGTTCGATAAATTATCGACTGCCATCGTAAAACCTTGTTCATAAGCATTCGGCAAAGAAAAAATTTGATATTTTCCATCATTTTGTCTAACAAAAGCAGTATAAGTTTTTTGAGTTTCGGGGGTGTAATTAAAAAAACCCATTCCCAGATGTTCCGACTGAAAAGCCACGACAGTATCTTTGGTATTATCCAACACAAATCCTTGAATATTAACACCTTTTCCTACAATATTGAGTGCTTTAAAACCAATTCTCGAATCTAAATTAATCACAGAATTACCGCCTTCTGGAAAGAATTGAACATCAGCGGCTTCAGTCATTTTATAGGCATTTGCATCCGTCAAGCGATTTTTTACAGAACCTTTATAGATTTTAAATTCTTGATGAAAAAAGAATTCTTCCGAATAATTTCTCATGTAATTGGTATAAGCTCGAATTTGATAAACACCTTCTTCCAAGCTATCAGGCAAAGCAATATCCCCAAAAGTAGAACCTGCACATGGCAAAATACGACTTGTAATGATTTTGCCTTGGGTTTCGTTAATTAAATCAACATACATGACTCGACTAACAGAATCTATTTTGTGAGAAACCCCATCAAATAAATATCCCTTAAACCACATCGTTTCTCCCGCCATGTAATAGGGTTTATCAAAATGTAAATAGACCTTTTCTTGGGGAGTAATTCGTTGATACTTTTCGAGTTTAGCGATAATCTTTTCGGCAAGTGTGCCATCATCTTGAAGGAATGTAAAAGCAGTAGTAATGCAAAATGCAAGACCCAAAAGGGCATAAAATTTGCGATTCATCTAAGTAGAATGGGGGATTAAAACGTTAAAGTTATTTTTTTTCAAAGTTCTAACACACAAACGATAAACGCAATAAATTTATGATAAAAGATAAAGCATTGATTAGGCGGATTTTATCGATAAATTCACATTTTATATCAGCATTGAAAGAAGTTTTATCAAAATCATTTTGTATTTGCTAAGAGTTTGTTCATTTTACCACAAATCCATCTAAATACAAACCGAATTTTCCAACAATTGCCATACGATTGCAAAAAAAATAATTTAATCAGTACCAAAAAAAATTTAATCCTTCAAACAATAATATGCTTTAACCGTATTGTAATCTGTATAATTAACGGTAGCTTTAAGACATTTGCGTTGGTTAATGATAGGAATTACTAAAATGCTGGTTTTGTTAAATACATCATTTCCTGAATTCTAATTTTAGATTTTTAAGTGCTAATTTTAACAAATTAAGATGAAAATTTATTTATTATCTTTGTTAGAATTTTCATTTTTAACCAAAAATCATGAAACGTAAAAACATTATTAGTCTCTCCGTAGCTTTTGCCTTTTTGAGTTTATCCATCACGGGTATCTTACTATATATTAAACAGAAAGCTCATGCCGTAGAAATTACACACACCGTTTTTGGATTAATATTCGTTGGCTTTGCCATTTTCCATATCGTTAACAACTGGTCGTCGATTACGGGTTATTCTAAGGAGAGAAAATCTGGAAAATTTCAGAAAGAATTTATCATTGCGGGTCTCATATTTGGGATTGTATTAATAGGAACAGCCTCCGAATTTCTTGAGCCTGTGGCAGAAGCAGGTAAATTTCTTGCTCCTAAAAAACTCAAAAAATCAGAAATGTTATCGTTTGAAGAAGTGAAAACCAATCAAGATTCAAAAGGAACGAATTTAAGAATTTTGGTTGAGAAAAATAAAGAAACAGAATTGCCAATTGTTGCGATTTGGGTAGAGGATGCCAACCATAAATTTATGGAAAATCTTTACGTTCCTGCTAAACAAGCCAAGATGCCTGAAAGCGAAGAAGAAGCCAGAGAAGGACATTTTGATATGTCGGATTTCAAACCTGAATCTTTATCTAAATGGCAATCAATAGCAACCTCGAAAACGCCACTTTCAGAAAAAGAAACTCCGCACGAAAACTTTGTGGTCAATTCAAAAACCTCCGCAAAAGGTACTTTTTATGTGATAATGGAAGTGAAAAGTAAAGATAAGAATGAAGTCTATGAAGCGGCGATTGATGAAGCTAAAGGTAAATTGTATAAGTTACAATCAAAAAGTAATAGTTTGATTAAAAGTGGATTAGTAGAAATATTGTAAGGGGATATAGAGGTTTGACAATTGACTAAACGTGATAACGTTCAAAATTGTCAAACCTTAAATTTATACATTCTTCCGAAATTCTACGGGTGAAAGCCTTGTCAATTTTTTAAAATACTTGGAAAAATACGATTGATCAGCAAAGTTTAGTTTATATCCAATTTCTGAAATTCCTAAATCTGTATGTGTCAAATATCGTTTGATTTCCATCACCATCCTGTCATTAATTAAATCCGTTGAGGTTCTACCCGTAACATTTTTCACCGTCTCGCTGAGATGATTTGGCGTTATTGTTAACAAATCGGCATATTGTTTTACAGACAAATTATCCTGACATCTTTCTTCAATTAATTGCTTAAAACGCTTCACTAAAATTCTTCCTTTGTGAGCCTGTTCATCAATCATGCCGATTGGATAAATTCTTTTACTTTGTATCAAAATTAAATCCAATAAAGCCCTAATAACTTCTTCATTATCGGGTAATTTTAACTGATTTTCAATAACTGATTTTTGAAATAAGTCAATAAAAGTTTGTCTTTCAAGTTCATTTTCTAAATAAAGCGGAGGTGTTTCTTTGGCTAAATTATAGAAAAAAGGCAATTCAAAAAGTTTGTATGGGTCGGTTTTATTGAAGTGATAAAAGGAAGAAGTAAACAAAAAAATAAAGCCTTGAACATCTTCCGAAAGTTCTAATTCATGAATTTGTCCAGGTGAAAGAAAGAAAATTGAAAAGGGCTTGATTTGATGATGCTGAAAATCAATCGTATGCACGCCTTTACCTTGCGTAAGAAACAAAATTTCATAAAAATCATCGTGTCTGTGCGGGTACGTAACCTTGAAATTTCGATGAATATCAAAGACTTCAATCTGAAACTGGATGGTTTTTTCAGTCTTAGCATTGAATTTATCTATGCTGTAAACGGGGATGGTTTTCATTTTATCACCTAAAATTTAGCTTATAAATTTGTTATCCCAAGAAAATAAGAAATTGGCTACTAATTTAAAATATTACATTTCTCTCTTTCGTCAGAATGATAAATAGAACAATTTATATTTTTTATAAATTACTGGAAAGTAATTAGTTATGAATATTTTTTGAATTACATGATTTACTATCCATCAAAAATACCTAAAATCAATGATAATTTACCATAAAATTTGACGCTATTTTATGAACTTTGTAATATGAATTAAATCCAGTTCTTGTAACTGACAACTAATAATAAAAACAATGGCAAATTATTTCAATACGCTTCCTTTAAGAGAAAAACTTAACCAATTAGGGGTTTGTGAGTTTATGGATATTAGTGCTTTCGGAGACGGTGTTCAAGCATTAATCGGTAAAAAAATCGTAATCGTGGGCTGTGGTGCTCAAGGATTAAACCAAGGGTTGAACCTTCGTGATTCTGGTTTGGATGTTTCTTACGCTCTTCGTCAAGAAGCAATTGATGGCAAAAGACAATCTTGGAAAAGTGCTTCTGAAAATAACTTCAATATCGGCACTTACGAATCCCTTGTTCCTTCGGCTGATTTGGTAATTAATCTTACACCCGATAAACAACATACGGCTGTGGTTTCAGCCATTATGCCTTTGATGAAGCACGGAGCTACGCTTTCATACTCGCACGGTTTCAATATTGTGGAAGAAGGAATGCAAATTCGTAAAGATATTACCGTAATTATGGTGGCTCCAAAATGCCCAGGAACGGAAGTTCGGGCGGAATATGTGAGAGGTTTTGGCGTGCCAACTTTAATTGCCGTTCACCCAGAAAATGACCCAGAAGGAAAAGGTTGGGCGTATGCAAAGGCGTATTGTGCAGGAACGGGCGGACATCGTGCGGGCGTGTTAAAATCGTCGTTTGTGGCAGAAGTAAAATCTGATTTAATGGGCGAGCAAACCATTCTTTGTGGTTTATTACAGACGGGTTCAATTCTTTGTTATGACAAAATGATAGAGAAAGGAATCGACGCTGGATATGCTTCTAAATTTATCCAATACGGTTGGGAAACTATCACTGAAGCCTTGAAACAAGGTGGTATTTCGGGTATGATGGACAGATTATCAAACCCTGCGAAAATTAGAGCATTTGAAATTTCGGAAGAATTGAAAACCATTATGCGTCCATTGTTTCAAAAGCATCAAGACGACATTATGAGCGGATTTTTCTCGCAAACCATGATGGAAGATTGGGCAAATGATGATAAAAATCTCTTGACTTGGAGAGCCGCAACGGGTGAAACTGCCTTTGAAAAAATGCCAGCGGGAGCGGTGAAAATTGCAGAACAAGAATATTTTGATAATGGTCTTTTGATGGTGGCGATGGTACGTGCGGGTGTGGAATTGGCTTATGAAACTATGGTTGAAGCAGGCATTATTGAAGAATCGGCTTATTATGAATCATTGCACGAAACGCCATTGATTGCCAATACGATTGCTCGTAGAAAATTATACGAAATGAACTCGGTAATTTCTGATACGGCTGAATACGGATGTTATTTATTCGACCACGCTTGTAAGCCTCTTTTAACAGATTTTATGAGTAAAGTAGAAACGGATATTATTGGTTCAAACTTCAACGAAGGGAAAGATAATGGTGTGGATAACAGAGCATTAAATGCAGTAAACAAAGCCTTACGTACACACTCAATTGAGATAGTGGGTGATAGATTACGGGCTGCGATGGGTGCCATGAAGTCAATTGCTACTTTGGCTTAATTTATTGATATTTAGGATTTTAAGGATGGCTTCGCTTTGAGTGAAGCCGTCCTTTTTTGGTTTTTACAACTACTTTTAGCAATCAATTGCTACAAATAATTTCCAAATGAGTTTTTTTTTTAATTATCAAAATTGATAAAGCCTTGTATATTTGTATACGATCATAATAATGATTATGATCGTATAAATACATAACCTAATATCTAATGCAAGCAAAAGAAACCAAACTCCAAGATATTATAGAAGGGACTAAACAATATGTAATTCCATTGTTTCAACGCACCTATAGTTGGACAGACAAAGAATGGGAAGTACTTTGGAAAGATCTTGTTGAACTATGCGAGATGGAAAATCCAAGAACACATTTTATAGGATCAATAGTTAATATGCCAACTGTTTCAGTTCCAGAGGGTGTTGCAAAATATTTACTAATTGATGGTCAACAGCGATTAACTACTGTTTTTATTTTGCTAACTTTATTACGAAACAAAGCAAGAGAAAATCAAAATTCAAGATTTGCCGATGAGATAAATAATACTTTACTTGTGAATCAATATAAAGATGGGAATGATTATTATAAGTTAATGCCTACTCAAGTTGATAGACCAACTTTTGAAAATTTAATAAATGGTATTTTAAATGGAATTGAAAATCAAATTACAAAAGCCTACATTTATTTTGAAAAGAAACTTAAACAAGTAGAACTTGAACCTGAGAAATTAAAGAAGATTATTACACAATATTTTTCTGTTGTGAGTATTGTGCTTGATGTAGAAGATAACCCATATTTGGTATTTGAAAGTTTAAATGCTAAAGGGAGACCTCTTACGCAAGCGGACTTAATTCGTAACTATGTTTTTATGCGAATTCATGTTGATAGGCAAGAGAAGGTTTATTCTGATTATTGGTTACCAATGCAAACTGCATTAAATAACAATTTAACAGAATTTATTCGCCATTTTTTAACAGGTTCAACGCATTTAAAAGTACAATAAAACTGCTTGGAAAAATACAAATTGAGCTTATTTTGGATAATGAAAAAAGATTCAATTTAAGATAAAACCTAAAAATGAAGTATTTATGTTAACAT
>JANXRS010000347.1 GCA_025356745.1 Arcicella sp. | reverse complement strand
GCCATTATTCGTAAATTATCTTTGCAACTTCTTAATAAAATAACCGATAAAGAAAGCATTAAAAGTAGAAGAAAATTAGCAGGTTGGAATGACCAGTATCTAATCAAAATGCTCTCTAATATTTAAATGCGTTTAACCTGTTAAAATAGTTAGTTTGAAAAAATATAGAATATAGTAGAGTTTTGTAAAGTTAATAAAATATATAATTTATATCGTCCTTATAATTATATTAATGAAGAAGAATATAGCTTATATTTTAGTATTTATTTTGTTGTTTTTTAGTGGTAATCCATTGCATACAGTATTTGGAAAATATACTTATATAGTTGCTACAGCAATTACATTAATATTAATAAAATTTAAGATTAGAGATCAAAAGGAGTTTTACATTATTTTTGGGAAAGTACTTATTTTTCTTATGTTAATCTTTCTTGGTCAATATTTTGTCCTTGGTTTTATATCATGGATAGGAGCGTTTAATTTTATTCTGAAAGTGTTTTTGGGAGCAATAATTGTAAATCAATTGCAATCTCATTTTGTGTCAATATTGTTTAAGGTAGTGGTAAAATTGACATTATTCTCATTATTCGCCTATTTTTTAATTAACATTCTCTCTCTTCCTTTTATAGGATATAAGATTGATAGCGAACAAATGAGTTATTTTATATACACAATCTCAAATACCCATCAAAAACAAAATGATGGAATGTTTTGGGAACCAGGTGCTTTTGCTGGTATACTTACCTTAACGTTAGTGCTCAATTTTGAAAATATTACTTACCTCTGGAAAAATGACAAAAGTAGTATTTTGATAATACTGATAGGTATTTTGACTACTCAAAGTACCACAGGTTATATTATTACATTCACAATATTCATTTTAAAATTCTTAAAGTTTAAAAATAAATACGTGTCTGCTGGAATTATATTTTTGTTTGTTAGTTTAGGCACATATTTATATGAAAATACTGGGTTTTTAAAAGAAAAAGTGGATCACCAATTTAATCAAACTAAATTACAAGATAAAACACAATATTCAAATACAAGATTTGGTTCAGTTCTTTTTGATTGGCATTATATAAATAAACATCCGATAGTAGGAAATGGATTTCATGAATCAACACGATATGCTGACCACGTTCATTTACAACAAATGGCAAAATTGGGGGAAAACTTAGGAAGTGGAAATGGTTTTTCCAATTTTTTAGCATCAATGGGAATACCATTCATGTTTGGTTATTTTGCGTTAATATTTCTTAATTTCAAAAAAAAGGGATTCATGTATTCAATAGTTGTAATTGTTATTTTATTACTTATTTTACAAGGAGAACAATGGCTGAATTACCCAATTTTTCTGTCACTTCCTTTTATTCTTCTAAAAGATCGAGAGTCTATGAGGTATAGGAGATATTCAGTAACATAAACAGTAATATCATTAAATATAAATGATTAAGTACCAATGATCTGATGACTTTCAATTAGCTGATTTTAATGAAACGATGTAGCATCACTGACATAAAACATAATTTTCGTTCTGTGTATAAAACTTTCCAAACTATTTATTCAAGGAAATAATAACACAATTGTTATAGCTGATTACGTTAAATTTTCTAAAGGTAGTGAATTGTGGATTGAAGGTGATAATTGCCTATTACAGATAGGATAATTGCGTGATTGCTACCCGAAGTACAGTTACCAAATCATTTACTGAAAAAAGGTTCCTTATTGGAGGATGTCCTGCAAAAGTGCTGAAAAATAACATAAACTGGGATAGAAAAAAAATATACTATTATGATTACAATTGGAGTAATAATTACTTGTTTCAATCGTAGAGAAAAAACTATTCGATGTTTGACTTTGTTGCACAATGCTGCTAAAAAAGCAATAAACGTTAAATTAGATATATTCCTCCTTGATGATGGCTGTACAGATGAAACCGATGAGGCTGTAACGAAGTTATTTCCCAATATTAATATTATTAAAGGTGATGGTAATTTATTTTGGAATCGAGGTATGAATAAAGTTTGGAAAGAGGCTTGTAAAATAAATCCTGATTTTTATTTATGGTTAAATGATGATACTTTTTTATTTGAGAATAGCCTTAATTCTTTATTAGTCTCTTCATTTAAAAAAAATGATCAGGCTATTATTGTTGGTACTACCGAATCAGAAGTTGATGGATTACTTACTTATGGAGGACGAAAAGAAAGTATTGAGCTGTTGAAACCCACTGTAGATTTGCAAGAGTGTTATCACTTTAATGGAAATGTAGTGTTAATTCCCAAGTCAGTGTTTCAAAAAGTAGGCTATTTAGATAATACTTTTCATCACGCTATTGGTGATTTTGACTATGGGTTAAGGGCAAGGAAGCAAAATATAAAGCTGTTTGTATCTTCCTCCGTCAGTGGAACGTGTGAACACCATAATTACTTTCCTAAATGGTGCCAAGCAGAAAACCCATTAAATAAGAGATTAGCTGCTTTATACACATCCAGGTTGAACGCATTTAAAAATGCAATTTTGAGTTTAAAATCAATGAATAGTACAATTTTATAACTGTAATTTTGCCAGAAATAATAAATTGATGAAAATTTGAATCTGGTTTTAGGTTTATGTTAACATAAATACTTC
>JANXRS010000231.1 GCA_025356745.1 Arcicella sp. | reverse complement strand
TATCTCCCGCCGATTTCTGGCTTGAGGTTAACAAAGGCACAGATAATTTTAATATTAATCAGGCTTTTAGTAAAATATTCCGTCAAGGTTTGGGCATAATTACGGGTTCATTGACGGCTTTTTTGTTTAGCCAATTATTGGATGCTTCCGTTTTTCATTATATCAGAGGCAAAACTAATGGTAAAAAGATTTGGCTCCGTGCCACCGGTTCAACTTTAGTTTCTCAGTTAATTGATAGTTTTGTGGTGATTGGAATTGCCTTCGTTTTATTCGGAAATTGGACAGTTGAACAATGGATTTCAACGTCTTTGAATAGTTATTTGTATAAATTTTTTACCGCTATTTTGCTTACGCCTGTTATTTATTTAGCACATTATTGGATAGATAGGTATCTTTTAGAAGATAAACAATTGTAACAAAAAAGACTCCCCAAAAGCAAAGCTAAAGGGGAGTCTTTTATTAATAGAATTATCAGAATTACATCATTCCGCCCATTCCACCGCCACCATGTGAGTGACCTGCTTCTGCTGGTGCTGGTTTGTCTGCAATTACACATTCTGTTGTTAACAACAATCCTGCGATTGATGCTGCATTTTCCAAAGCCAAACGAGTTACTTTCGTAGGGTCAATGATACCTGCTGCCAACATGTTTTCGTATTTATCTTCACGAGCGTTATATCCGAAATCGTCTTTTCCTGCTTTTACAGCATTAACTACTACTGAACCTTCACCACCAGCATTTGCTACGATTGTTCTCAAAGGAGACTCAATAGCTTGACGAATAATGTTGATACCAGTTGTTTGATCTTCGTTTTCACCTTGTAGGTCTTCTAAAGCCGTTATTGCACGGATAAAAGCAACACCACCACCTGCAACGATACCTTCTTCAACTGCTGCACGAGTAGCATGAAGTGCATCATCAACACGGTCTTTTTTCTCTTTCATTTCAATTTCTGTTGCTGCTCCGATATAAAGAATCGCAACACCGCCAGCTAATTTAGCCAAACGTTCTTGCAATTTCTCACGGTCATAATCAGAAGTTGTATTTTCGATTTGTGATTTAATTTGGTTTACACGAGCCGTAATACCATCTTTATCACCATCGCCATTAACAATAGTAGTATTGTCTTTGTCAATAATAATTTTTTCAGCTTGTCCCAAATATTCAATCGATGCGTTTTCTAATTTAAAACCACGATCTTCAGAAATTACTGTACCACCCGTCAACACAGCAATATCTTCTAACATTGCTTTACGACGATCACCAAAACCTGGTGCTTTTACAGCAGAAACTTTTAAAGCTCCACGGATTTTGTTTACTACCAAAGTAGCTAAAGCTTCACCATCAACATCTTCTGCGATAATTAACAATGGACGACCTGTTTGTGCAACAACTTCCAAAACTGGCAATAATTCTTTCATTGAAGATACTTTCTTCTCTGAAATCAAGATAAATGGACGCTCTAATTCAACTTCCATTTTCTCAGTATTTGTTACGAAATAAGGAGATAAATATCCACGGTCAAACTGCATTCCTTCTACGGTTTTAACTTCCGTTTCAGTTCCACGAGCTTCTTCAACCGTAATAACACCTTCACGACCAACTTTTTCCATAGCATCTGCAATCATCGTACCGATGGTTAAATCAGAGTTAGCAGAGATTGTTGCAACTTGAGCAATTTGTTGAGAAGTTTCGATTGCTTTTGATTGAGATTTCAATGAAGCCACAACCGTTAAAACCGCCTTGTCAATACCACGTTTCAAATCCATTGGATTTGCACCCGCCGCAACGTTTTTAGAACCGATTGTATAAATAGCTTGAGCCAAAACGGTTGCCGTTGTTGTACCATCACCTGCTTGATCAGCCGTTTTAGAAGCAACTTCTTTTACCAATTGAGCACCCATGTTTTCAACTGGATCTTCTAATTCAATTTCTTTTGCTACCGAAACACCATCTTTCGTAATGGTTGGTGAACCGAATTTTTTATCAATAATTACGTTACGTCCTTTTGGTCCTAACGTTACTTTTACAGCGTTTGCTAAGGTATCAACGCCTCTTTTTAATTTATCACGTGCATCCGTGTCAAAAAATAATTCCTTTGCCATTGTTTTAGTTATTGGTAATTTAGTTATTGGTTATCATAACCAATGACTGTTCT
The DNA here is from genome assembly GCA_025356745.1 of Arcicella sp. Lineage (GTDB taxonomy): Bacteria > Bacteroidota > Bacteroidia > Cytophagales > Spirosomataceae > Arcicella. The sequence continues at coordinate 10,155 of JANXRS010000231.1, read as the reverse complement.
TGAATTAAGAAAAAATGTTTAGCTTCTAAATTATTCATAGCTGTAAGTACTTTGAAATACTTACGAACAATGATAATTAAAGAATTGCGAAAATATCGCTTTCACGCATGATAAGAAAATCTTTACCTTCTACGGCGATTTCAGTTCCAGAATATTTACCGTATAAAACAGTATCACCCACTGCAACCGTCATCGGCTCGTCTTTCTTGCCAGCACCTACTGCTATGACAATTCCTCTTTGCGGTTTTTCTTTGGCAGTATCAGGAATGATAATTCCAAATGATGTTTTTTCTTCTGCGGCTGCTGGTTCTACGAGAACTCTGTCAGCCAAAGGCTTAATACTTACTGTTGACATTTTTTTGTGATAAGTTATTTTAAATGATATTTTTAGGTCATTTTGAGGTAATAATTTTCAAGTATTTAGTAATGAAAATAAATCCCAAAGAAGAAATTTATTAATACAGAATATGTAAAAACTGCCACCTACAATGCAAATTTGGTCATATTTTATGCCATTGCCTAAATTCCTGTAATATTGTCAGTTTTGCTGACACATCTAAGGTTTTATTTATAAATCAAAGCACGAACTGGCATACTCGAAAAATAATAGCTGAAACTTTGACGGTGGTATAACAAAAAAGGAGTGCTTGTTGAAGCACTCCTTTTAAACTAAATTCTAAAACTATTTCTTAGATGTATCTTTTGCAGTTGGATTTGTTCCCAAACCACCACCTGCTGGTGTTGCAGGAATTCCCGCTTTCCCTTTCGCTGCTTCTACGTTTTGTGATTCAATGCCACCTCCTGCTTCAGTTGGCGTAATAAATTTTGTTGCCAAAACCAATAGGGCAATCGTTAAGGCTCCACCCCATGTAATTTGTTCTAAAAGGTCGCCTGTACGTTGTACGCCAAACATTTGGCTTGCACCAGACGTACCAAACTCTCCTGAAAGTCCTCCACCTTTTGGATTCTGAATTAGTACTACAAAAACTAACAATACTGCGATAATGCAAATGATAACGATAACTGCTCCGAACATGACTTTAATTTGAAAATAAGTTAATTTGAAAATTTAATGATTTGTCAATTTGAAAATATTAAAAACAAGAAAAATGATTTCTTTAAAATCACTTTCAAATTAACACATCTTCAAATTGTATAAAACTATGTCAATTCTTGAATTTTGGTTACAAAGTAAGTCTTTTTTTCTGGAAATTTCAAAATTAATTTCTCGTAAACCTCAACTGCTTTATCTTTACGCCCTTGCATAGTTAAAATTTTGGCATAACTCTCAGTAATAATTCCTTTTTCTAATTTGGCACTTTTAACGGATAAATCTTCCTGTTTTCCCATGGCTTCCAATTGACTTTTGGTTGTTCTGATTAACCCTGGGTCTTTCATCAAAAAACTATCAATTATTGAATTTTGTAATTGTTTTCTTTGTGCAATATCATCCAATAATAAATCTTCAATAGCCGATGAATTAGTCAACATATCAAGATTTGAAATTAATTCTGTTTGCTCGGTAATATCTTCCTCTGCCGAATTGGCTGTTTGATTTACAGGTACTTCTATAAATTTATGCAAATATTCTGATTCAAATTTAAGATGAGTTGTCGTTCTTACTTCATTTTTAAAACTACCATTAATCAACTTACGCAAAGCATTCCGACTAAGGGCATGGGCAGAAGCATGACGGATTTTTTCAAAAGCTAATTCTTCCGCATAGTGGGTATGATAGCCTTTCGCCAATAAAATATGCCCCAATTGACAGTAAGGATACTGTTTTGTAATTGCCTCAACCATTTTTAAATCCGATAATGAGAGATTGGCAGGATGGGCAACAAGATATGAAAATACGTCTTTACTCATTTATGGAATGATTAATAATCACAGAAAAATTACTATTAATTGAACTTACCATTCTCCTGCAGTTTTATTAAATATATCTAAAACAATTTGGTCTAAAATCTTGGGTACTAATTCTCCTTGTACAGCTGTAATTGTTTGAGTTTGAGCAAAATCTTGATAGAAAGAAAATTCTTGATCGTAACTCTTTTCATCGTTTTTAGCATTCGTGAATTTTACTTGAATGGTGATTGTCAAGCGATTCAAACCGCCTTTATCATCTGATGAAGCAGCTTTTGGTTCAACCGTAAATCCCAGAATTGTTCCTTCAAACATTAAATCTGGATTGATATTAGTAGTTTTTAAAGAAGTATTGCGTTGAAAATATTCTTTTAATTTCTCGTTGAATTGTAAACTTAAATTGGGAGGTCCACCTGCCGTTTGAAACTGAAAATTCTGAATCTGAATCGTCTTCAAATTTGGGTCAAGACTTGCTCCTCGAAAGGTGTAACAAGAAATCAGTGAGCAATTAACAATAAACAATAAACAATAAGCAATTAACATTTTTCTTTTTCCAGAAATAAAGTGGAAAAGGAATATTATTTCATTACCAATAGATTGAAAACTGTTAATTGTTAATCGCTCATTATTAATTGAATTACTCCTCCTCAATATCGTACTGTTTAATTTTTCTGTAAAGGGTTCTTTCAGAGATTCCCAAGTCTTGTGCGGCATATTTTCGTTTATTTTTATTTTTCTGTAAAGCTCTGATAATCATACCTTTTTCCTGTTTTTCGAGGGAAAAAGATACCTCTTCGGCTTCGTGAGTAACGTCTATAAAACCGTTTTTATTCTCCTGATTTTCACCATTATAGTTAACAATTGTTAATTCAGGATTTGGTTGATAATTTCCGTGACTATTTGATAAAATTCGAGCAGGGTTTGTTTCGGGTTGATGTGTGTTTGGCTGGTATTGGAAGGCTCTTTCGGGTTCTAAATTTTGGAATAAACCTTCATTTCCTTTCAAAATTTCGGGACTGATTTCTCCGTTTTTCAATACTTCTAAAAACATTTTTTTCAACTCCGTAACATCCTTTCTCATATCGAAGAGGATTTTATAAAGTAATTCTCTTTCCGAAAAATTGTCCGCTTGTTTGTCCTCTATATCTCTGCGAATCAAACTGTTACCAATAGATTGTCCATTGTTCATCTGTAAATAACGAGTCAATTTTGTAGCATCAATAATTCGTTCATCCACTTCCAAAATTGAAATCTGTTCTGCCAAATTTTTCAACTGACGAATATTCCCTGGAAACCGTTGAGACAATAAAATCTGTTGTGCATCGGGTGTCAATTGAATCGGTTTGATACGGTATCTTTCCGCAAAATCAGTCGTAAATTTTCTGAATAATAATTCAATATCCATGCCTCTGTCTCGAAGCGGAGGCACAAAAATCGGAACGGTATTTAATCGATAATATAAATCTTCTCTAAACTTTCCACGTTCAACGGCATTCATTAAATTGATATTGGTTGCTGCCACTACTCGCACATTGGTTTTTTGAACTTTTGATGAACCTACTCGGATAAATTCACCGTTTTCAAGAACCCGTAATAGGCGTGCTTGCGTTCCTAAGGGCATTTCTGCAATTTCATCTAAGAAAATTGTTCCACCATCCGTTACTTCAAAATAGCCTTTTCTGGCATCAATTGCTCCTGTAAAAGAGCCTTTTTCATGTCCAAATAATTCAGAATCAATTGTTCCTTCAGGAATTGCACCGCAGTTTAAGGCAATGAATTGACCATGTTTTCTGGCAGAAAGGTTATGAATAATTTTGGAAAAAGACTCTTTACCCGAACCACTTTCGCCAGTGATTAAAACAGTCATATCGGTTGGAGCGACTTGTCCAGCGACTTCAATGGCATGATTCAGGGCTGGCGAGTTGCCAATAATTCCGAAACGGGCTTTTATAGATTGTAATTCTGATAATTGCATAAGTTTTAATATTTGTAATACGGATAGCGTTGCCAGTTTAGGAAATATAATTACGGACAAAGCTGTCCATCTTATACTTACACCGCTTCTCCTTTCAAAGTAGCCGATGAACAAGAGGTGATTTTTACCATCACATAATCCCCTTTGCGAAACGTCGCACCGTTATAATTTTCTTTGGCAAAAATTACTTTTTTGTTTTGGTCATTTCGTCCTTGTAAAAAATCTTCGGAACGTTTTGAAAAACCTTCTGCTAACACTTTTTGAATCTTTCCAATTTCCCCATTATTTCTTTCCAAAGATAATTTTAACTGTAAATCAATCACTTCTGCCAAACGACGTTGTTTGATTTCGGGACTAATATCGTCTATAAATTTCTTAGCAGCGGGTGTTCCTGGTCGTTCTGAATAGGAAAACATGTAGCCATAATCGTACTTTACATATTCCATCAACGAAAGCGTTTCTTGATGATCTTCTTCGGTTTCAGTACAAAATCCAATAATCATGTCTTGCGAAACGCCACAATCTTGACCCAAAATATTTCGGATAGCATCAATACGATTAATATACCACTCACGGTCGTAAGTACGGTTCATCATCTTCAAAATACGACTACTACCGCTTTGGGCGGGTAGATGAATGTATTTACAAATATTTTCGTATTTTTTGATGGTATAAAGTACTTCGTCCGAAATATCTTTTGGATGTGAAGTGGAGAAACGTACTCGTAAGGTAGGATTAATTAAGGCAACCATTTCAAGAAGTTGAGCGAAATTGACTAACTTCATTCCATCAGTTGAAGTCCATTTGTAAGAATCCACATTCTGTCCTAAAAGTGTTACTTCTTTATAGCCCTTATCCAACAAATCCTGACATTCTTTAATGATTGAATGAGGGTCACGTGAACGCTCACGACCACGAGTGAAAGGCACAACGCAGAACGAACACATATTATCACAGCCACGCATGATGGAAACAAAGGCCGTTACACCATTGGAATTCAAACGAACGGGGGAAATATCGGCATAAGTTTCTTCTTTCGAAAGGAAAACATTGATGGCCTTTTGTCCGTCTTCGGCTTCACTGAGGAGATTTGGAAGGTCACGGTAGGAATCTGGTCCTGCTACTACGTCCACGATTTTTTCTTCTTCCAAGAACTTCGTTTTCAACCGTTCAGCCATGCAACCCAAAACACCTACGATTAAATCAGGGCGTTTTTTCTTTAAATAACCAAAATTATTTAACCGATTTCTGACCTTTTGCTCAGCATTATCTCGAATGGAACACGTATTTAAAAGAATTACGTCAGCTTTTTCAAAATTGGCAGTTGTGGCATATCCACCTTCTTGTAGAATGGAAGTAACTATCTCTGAATCAGAGAAATTCATTTGACAACCGTAACTTTCAATGTATAATTTTCTTTTGCCCGTAATATTATTCTCCTCTACGCTCGTACGGGGCAATTCTAAGGTTTCTTTGTCTGTCTCTGTAAGTATTTCTAAGTCTCTCATGATTTTATTAGAATCGTAAATTATTGGGCAAATTTACGAAAAAATATGACAGAATGGCAGATTTATTTGAATTAATCTCCTTTCTTAGGTAGTGAAATCACTCCATCTCCGTGGATAAAGGCTGAATGTACTTATCAGTTCAATTGTGTAAGTAACTCGCCAAGTAACTTTTGTGTATAATTGACTGATAAATAAATATTTGTGTTGCTTTCGCAAGTTGTCTGGTGGGGACACCATAGCCGTCAGGCTAAGTAAAAATGCTTAATTTTGTTTCATGAACGGACTTAATTTTAAAGATATAGACTTAGCGTCAAGTTGCTTTGAGGAACTATCAAATTTCTTTGAAACAGAAAAGTTAGAACAACTTGGCAGAGAAGTAAAATTTATTGAACGAAGTACTTCTCGTTTAAGTGCTTGGATGTTTTTACAGTTGAATACCCAATGTCGTTTAGTTAAGGAAATCACAGCCTTTTATAGTTCATGGAATACTGTTTTTTTGGTTTGTGTTTTCTGGGCAAACTTCGATTTGGTCTTAATATTTCTCTGGTTTTAGATACAATATCATCAAAGGCTTTAATAGCTTTTCGGAACTGCTTTTTTATGAATACTGCAATCAAAATACTCTGAGTCATTCCGATTGCATTTGTCCTATTTATTTTCTGTGAGAATTTTCGTTTTTCATCAGCTTTGTATTCTTGGATGACTTTTTCTTCAATTGGGTGAGCGTAGGAAGCACACAAGGTCATTAGAAATACTTTGGCATGAAAATCTTGCTTAATTGCCAAGGCGGTTTTACCCGAAAAATTCTCTAATTCAATCCTACCTTTGAATAGTTTATAGGCTTCCTCTTGGTTCCATCTCAAACCATACAGATCATTGAATACTTCAACTTTATAAACTTCTTTATTTTTTAGCGAGGTACATAATATCTCTGTTTCGCCTGTAAGCAAGACAACTTTTATGAGTCGGCACGTGATTATTTTAGTTTGATATTCAGGATATGCCGCCAATTTATCAAAATCTCTTACAGGCAGGTTGAACGATACGATTTGTTCTTGCTTGTCACTTTGGTTAAATTCTCTGACGACAAGCCAGTTATCTTTGATTCTTACACAGAAGTCAATTTCTTTGGCTTGGAGTAAAAAGAATAACCAGAAACTACCGTATCCTCTATCTAAGAGTAATAAATCGCCTTTTTTAATCTTATCAATATGCTTAATTAGCAAGTCTCTTTCGCTCGAATCATAACGGTCTATTTGACCTTCTATGGTAATGCAATTGAGTACATCGTAAAGTAATCAACCCAAGGCTAAGGATTTTGTAACCGTCAAAGTTGGACCAATTACATGAGAGCCAAATGGGATGGTATCCAAAATCGTTACACTTTTTTGCATAAAAAATGCTGAAAATGGAAAGAGTAAAAAAAGTTAAAACTCGTCGAGTATTTGATGATGATTTTAAAGCAGTGATTGTCAAAATGCTCAATTCTGGCAAAACGTTCCAGAATTATCTAAATCATTTGATATTGCCGAAAATATTCTTTATCGTTGGAAAACCAACCAGAATATGAAGAAACAGACAAAAATTTCTGAACAACAAAGTACCTATCTGTTGCAAACAATAGCTGAAAATGAGAAGCTCAGAAAAGATGTTTCCAGATTACAGGACGAGAGGGATATTTTAAAAAAAGCCTTGACACTCTTCAGCAAGTTCGACTAAGAGATGTCTATAATTTGATAAAATCGCTTTCAAAAACCTACAAAATAAGCTATTTATGCAGGGTATTGAAAGTGAGTAGGACTTCTTATTACAATTATGCAAAAGGAAATACCTATAATTCTGACAAGAAATATCATCGAGCCAGACACGAGATTCGAAAGGAATTTCTTGAGAATATGAAACGCTATGGTAGTAGGCGCATTAAAGTGGCTATTGCTGAGAAGGGTATTGAGCTTAGCCGTAAAACAGTGGCAAAATTGATGCAAGAACAGGGCTTGAAAGCCATCCAGCCTAAGTCGTTTGTGCCAAAAACCACCGATAGTTCTCATGGAAAAAGAGTCGCTGAAAACTTGCTTCTAAATCAGGAAGGATATCCTACATTTAGGGCTATAAAACCAGACCAAGTTTGGGTAAGTGATATTACATACTTACCCCTTAAAAGTGGAAAATGGGCATATTTAGCAACTTATACCGATTTATACACCAGAAAGATTGTTGGCTGGAAAGTCGATGATAATATGCGAAAATCATTGGTTAGAGAACCTCTTGAAAAGGCTCTTTTGAAGCGAGGAATTAAGGTTGGAGCAGATTTAATTATCCATTCAGATAGAGGAAGTCAGTATGTTTCTGATAACGTTGTTAAACTGATTAATAAGACCTTTAAAATTACTCAGAGTATGAGTAGAAAGGCTGAATGTTATGACAATGCTATGGCTGAATCCTTGTGGAGTACTTTAAAGAGAGAAATACAAATACCTAAGTCTGGCTATGAAAATTTGGAAGAATTAAGCAGTGTACTCTTTGAATATATTGACGCTTATTACAATCCCAAAAGATTGCATTCTTCCATTGGCTATAAAAGCCCCAATAAATTTGAAATGTTGTTTTATCAAAATGCCAGTTGAATCAAAGTTAATAATTAAATCAGGCAGAAAAGTGTAAAGCAAAATTGAACCACCTCAAAATGGTTTGACCGACAATGAAATTGGTTTTATCGAAGACCGTGATAGTTTTTACATCGCAAGCATGGGGGAAAGAGATTTTCCGTACATTCAACACCGGGGCGGTCCGAGAGGCTTTGTGAAAGTTTTAGATGCAAAACGTCTTGGATTCATTGATTTTAAAGGAAATATGCAATTTATTTCGGTTGGTAATATCGCTACGAATCAAAACATAGCCTTAATAATGGTTGATTATCCTACCAAAACCAGGCTGAAAATTTATGCCAAAGCCGAGGTTGTGGAGTTGAAAGATAATCCAGTTTTGTATAATGAATTGAATTTGAAAGATTACGAATTTCGCCCCGACCGTATGATGATTCTGCACATTGAAGCATTCGACTGGAACTGTCCGCAACACATCACCACCCGTTATACTTATGAAGACGTTGAAGAGATTTTTACATCGCAAAAAGCCGTAATTGCCAACTTGGAAGAAGAAGTTTATACCCTAAAAGCACAATTAAAAGATCGTTAATATGACAAATCAACCCGCTTATACTTTGATTAATCCTCAAAATGGGAACTTGGCTTTTAAACTATTTTCCTTTGAAGATAATCGCCATTTCGACCATATTCAAAGGCTTAATTATTTTTCCATTATTTGGATAAAAAAAGGCGTAGGAAGGGTTAAAGCGGATTTTGCTGAACATAGTTTCGTTCAAGATACGCTCTTTGCGTTCACGCCCTACCAGCCTTTTATGTTGCAAACAAATGGAGAAATTGAAGGAATTGCTTTGAATTTTCATTCCGAATTTTTCTGTATTCACAAACATCATCAAGAAATTGCGAGTAATGGTATTTTGTTCAATAATATCTATCATCCACCATTTGTGGTGTTAGACGATATTACGAAAAACACTTTCAATATGTTGTTTGGACAAGTGAAAATGGAAATGCAAAATCCTGATTTAGCACAGAATGAATTGTTAATTTCCTACCTAAAAATAGTGCTTATCACGGCTTCCAGACTAAAAATACAACAGCATCCTAAAATTAAATCTGTCTTTTCAGAGCACAAAGAGCCTTTTGTACTTCAAAATTTAAAGGATTCGATTGAAACCTATTTTAAAAGTAAACACTCCGCCAGTGACTACGCCGATTTGTTGAATATCACGCCAAAAGCATTGGCAAAACTCACAAAATCGCATTTCAACAAAACGCTAACTGATCTGATTTCGGAAAGAATAGTGATTGAAGCCAAGCGAGAATTATATATGAGTAATAAATCCGTCAAGGAAATTGCTTATGAATTGGGCTACGAAGATGAACATTATTTTAGTCGATTCTTTAAAAATAATGTTGATGTTTCGCCACAGTTGTACCGTGATACGGTGGGTTTTGCGAGGGCAGTGGCGTAGTTCTAAATCAGAAAATTAGAGGTGATTGAGTGGAGTAATATCACTTAAAATGATAAAATATCTGCTGAACTAAACCCCGCAGTAGGTTACAATTCCTTGATTGAGCCCGAGTAAGATAACATAGCGTAAGTTGCTGAAATGCACGAAGCTATATCTAATAATGTTTACTTCAGCAATTTCTTTTTTGGCAAAATGTAGCTCTTTATTTAGATTTGATCCATGAAATCGAGCTATAAAATTTTACAGGAATCTCTTAATGTAGATACCTTGATTGTAAATCTACGAAGTCGCTTTGATAGCTTTACAGACAAACGTGCTAAAAATTCAAGTATCTCCTTAACAGATATTTTGATGAATGCTTATGCGATATTTTCGTTAAAATACTCCTCTTTACTACAGAAAAAGCATCTTTCAACTGTCATGGCTTATCTAATTTTGTTGGCTTTTCATAATGACCAACTTGTCCAACGTTGTAGCAAAACTTTTCAAGCTACTTGGAAAATGACTAAAACTAAACCAAGACTTTGGGTAACATTAAGAGCAGTATTTATGGTCAAACCTTTTCAGAATTTTAAAGAACTTTACGATTATATGGCGTGTATGTATCAAATTAAAATCGAATAAATCGCCAAAAAAGAAATTGCTGTTTTGAAAATACAATCAATTAACTGTCTGAAAATCAGTAGTTTATACTACTATATCTTACTTTAAGCCCCGATTTGCACTTG
>JANXRS010000215.1 GCA_025356745.1 Arcicella sp. | reverse complement strand
GAAGTATTTATGTTAACATAAACCTAAAACCAGATTCAAATTTTCATCAATTTATTATTTCTGGCAAAATTACAGTTATAAAATTGTACTATTCATTGATTTTAAACTCAAAATTGCATTTTTAAATGCGTTCAACCTGTAAGTTTTACCATTTTCTAATTTATCCAACATCAAAATAAATCCTTCAATTCTTTCCTCAGTCGTTTTGTCCTTAAAATCAAAACCTGTGTAAGCAATATTATTATCTTTTTGAGAATCAGTATCCACCATTTTGAGGTTATATTCTTTCGCAACTCTCCTGCATAATTCCTTAATTTCGGGCGTAAAACCTGTACTTCCCATGTGTCCAGAGATGTGACTTAATCTTGGGATATATTTCAAAGCCATTTCAATTTGAGCTCTTAGTTCCTTTTCATAATCCTCTATTTTCCAATCGTTATCCAGGATAGCTTGTTTTGGATAATTATTATTATGAGAAAGCATCGGGTAAAAATAGCCATCGGCATTTCTGAGGCTTTTGCATTCCGTTAGAGGTCGCCATTTTACGTTATCCCATTCACTGGTAATGGCAAAATGTAAACCTACATCTATTTTAGGATTTTGATTCAACAATTTCACTGCTTCTGGAAACCACGGCGAAGGCACAATTACTTCAATCGAAGTCTCAATACCCTCATTATAGGATTTAATTAAGGCCTCATTTCCAGAATGAGAATATCCCATGTCATCCCCTCTAATAATTAAACGTGGGGCGTTCGCCAAGTCGTTTCCAACAAGGCCTTTTGAAATATTTCTTTTTTGGTTTTTATTAAAAATATTTTGAATGTCAACGGTTACTTTATCGTTCTCAAAAGTGCAAGTAATCGTTTCAGTATGAGGGCTTTCGATATATCTCAACGTCATTTCGAGGGTTTTTTCATCCTTCCATTCATAGCTTCCTGCCACTTTAAAAATGGGTAATCCAACCCGATTTGCTTTTGCTCGTGCCACTAAATAAGGGCCAAACTTTGTCGTTTCTGATAGTTCCCATCTACCAAATCCAAAAGGGATTTTATGGGTAGTTGAATCAGTTTTTAAAGATAAAACACAAACATTATTCTTGAATTCAACACTTACTCCTTGAAAACTTTTTTCTCCCGAAATCATACGATAATTCTTGCCAGAAATACTTGATTCCATAGTAGAATGAATATTTTTAAAAGCTATTGGTAAAGCTAATGATGATGCTTTTTCTTTTAAACTTACTACTAATTTAGAATTTGAGGGCAACTTTTTATCTTGAAAAGCGGGCAGTAAATACTTCCAAATTAAATTGATTTCTCCTTGCATATCAGGTGCTTCGGCAGTTATGGCAATCACCGCATCTTTCTCTGGCAAAACGATGATAAATTGTCCATTTGCTCCATCGGCACGAAAACCATTATTCCGACAACGCCACATTTGATAACAATATCCTTGCAACCAATCACTCGAATCTTTGCGAGCTTGCGTGGCATTTGGGTCTTGCATGATTTTCATGGTTGAAGCCTCCTCTACCCACGAAGCTGGTAGAATTTGCTTGCCATTCCACTTTCCTTTTTGTAAAAATAGCTGTCCAAATTTTGCCATATCTTCGGTCTTCAAACGCAATCCCCAACCACCCGTATTAATTCCTTTTGGGTCAATTTCCCAATCCATACGATTAATGCCGAGTGGGTCAAATAATCTGGGCTTTAAATAATCAATTACTTTTTGACCTGTCACTTTTTGTACGATTGCAGATAACATATAGGTTGCAGGAGAATTATACAAAAACTTTGTTCCAGGTTGATATTTGATAGGTATATTCAAAAAATTTTTGACCCAATTATCACTAGTTGCTATAATAGTTGACGGCTCTTTTTCATGCCCAACGCTCATACTCAAAAGGTCTTTTACCTTCAATGCAGCTAAGTTTGGGCTGATTGTGGCAGGTAAATCGTCTGGGAAAAACGAAATAACTTTATCATTAACTGTCAATTTTCCTTCACTGACAGCAAAGCCAATGGCAGAGGCTGTAAAACTTTTACTAGTAGAATATAAGGTATGTTTCAAGTCATTGCGATAAGGATTCCACCAACCTTCGGAAACCACTTTTCCATGTCTCAGAATCATGAAACTGTGTAATTCATGTTTGCTTTTTGAAACGGCATCTATAAAATTATTAATACCTTCTGAAGAAATTCCTTCTGCTTCGGGCGTACTTCTTTGAAGAGAAATATTTTTCTGAGCATATAAACTAATGCTTAAAAAAAATAAAAAAAGTGTTTTTTTCATGGGTTGTTTGGAATATGATTAAATTAAGTTTTTGAATATTTATTGTAGCGTAATGGTTATTGGTTTAAAGATAAAAATAATTTTGTTTTACTGATTCATTTAAGCAAATGGTCGGGAGAAAATATTTTTAATAGGAACCCAAAAATAAATATAGTAGTTTACACAATAAGTATTATTCCAACTTTACACATTTTAAGAATGTTTCATCACCATATTCAAACCTCGTCCATAACCTCTGATTGGAAAACACAATATTACCCTTGGTTAATATGCTTTTCGGGGCTTTTGACATTAGTTGTTGTTAATGGATTAACTACCACTTCTTTATCAGTTTTTGACAAGGCATTTTTAGATGAATTTCATTGGAGTCGTGAAGAATTAAAGGTGAGAGAATCAATTACCAATGGCGTAACGCTCTTATTTATTTTTATATCAGGGGTAATTATTGATAAAATTAGGGTAAAAAAAATGCTTCTTTTTGGAACCTTGACTTTGACCTTGACTTTGGCAAGTTACAGTTTTATTCATAATAAGTTTGAAGCCTATCTTGTCCACTTTTTTCTGGGTATTTCGATGATTACGGCAGGGTCAGTTTCTTGCATAATTTTAGTTTCTTCTTGGTTTAACGATAAGCGAGGATTGGCCATTGGCATTGTTTTAATCGGTACGAGTCTGGGAAGTGCCATTTTTTCACCCTTAAATACTTTTTTATTACAAGATTATGGTTGGCGACAAGCCTTTCAAATCCTTTCAATTTTTCCCTTAATTGCCTTTTTTTATATTTATTTCTTCGTAAAAAATTCTCCTTCTGATATCGGTATATTTGCTTTAGGATTCAATAAAACTACAAAAGATAGCTCCAATGTAGATTTATTAAAACAAGGAATGTCATATAAAGAAGCCACAAAAACACATCTTTTTTGGCTAATTTGCCTTTGTGGATTTTGTACTTTTTATAGTTTAGTAGGAACGATTGCTAATGTATTTCTGCACGTGGTTGAATTAGGATTTTCAGTTAAAAAGGCTAGTTATTACTTAACATTTTATTTTTTAATCGCTGGTTTAAGTAAGTTATTCATATCTTTATTCTCTGATTATTTAAATCCTTACATCGTTTTTTCAACTTGCTGTTTGTTAATGATTTTAGGAATATTGGGGTTATCATCAATGGATAAAACGCTTATATCCTTGTCAATCATCTTATTAGCAATTAGTTGGGGCGGAATTTACTCTTTGTATAATCTAATTATTATCAAAAGTTTTGGATTAAAAGAAGCGGGAAAAATCAATGGAACAATTAGTATGTTTGAAGGTGGGGGTGCATTTTTAGGGCCATTTTTAACGGCAAAATTATTTAATATTGAAGGGTCATATCAAATTCCATTTTTTGTAAATGCGGCTTTGATAGGCTTTGTGTTTATCATTTCCATAAAATTCAAATCTTACGTAAATAAACTTCAACCCACTAAAATACAATAATTTACAGGTTGAACGCATTTAAAAATGCAATTTTGAGTTTAAAATCAATGAATAGTACAATTTTATAACTGTAATTTTGCCAGAAATAATAAATTGATGAAAATT
>JANXRS010000349.1 GCA_025356745.1 Arcicella sp. | reverse complement strand
AATCCTTCCGTAGAACGATTAAATTCGTAGGCGTAAGATTCCACTTTTTGTCCTTCAAAATTTACGTTAATGGTATTTCTAATAAATACACTGTTTACATTGTCATTAGCAAAAAACTCTTCGTATTCGTCTAAAATCGCTAATAATTTGATGGGACTGGTTAGTTTATACAATTCTCCCACCGTTTTATCCGCCTGATTATCAGTTGTTACAAAAGCTGGATAACCTTCATCTTCAATCATGAATAACTTTCCTTGTGCATTGGCTAAACCTATATATTCCGAGTTTTTCTGGATGAATTTATGCAATTCGTTACCCGCTTCCTTGCGAAGTGTTCCGTAAACGAAAAGGTATTCTTCGATGTTCGGCTCTGGTAATTTTGCTTCTTCAACGGTTAAAACTAAATCTTCTTGTTCAACAACTGTTCCTTCGTTTAGTACGATTCTGCCCACAATTCCTTCAAATGGCGATGATACAATTGATTCCATTTTCATGGCTTCGATGATGTATAAAGGTGCATTTTTCTTAATTTCGTCACCTGCTTTTACCAAAACTCTGCTCAATCGTCCTTGTAACGGAGCTCCAATATCACCTTTGCTACTTGCCTTGACGTGTTGTGCTTTCACAACTTTGATGGTTCTGTCTAAGACCTTAATTCTACGAGCCTGTCCGTTCAGTTCAAAAGTAATATTTCTTAAACCTGATTCGTCTGGTTCAGACTGATTTAAATATTTGACAATAATGGTTTTTCCTTCGTCAATGGTGATTAAAATCTCTTCGTCGGGTTTTAAACCGTATAAAAATGCAGGCGTTGGAATTAAAGAAACTTCACCGTAAACTTGTTGGTTTTTATAATAATCTTCATAGACTTTCGGATACATTTTGTACGAAAGATAATCCAATTCCCCTTGCTCATTTTCTGGAAATTTCGTTTGGAAATCAGCAAAATCTTGCTCAAAATCAATCGGTAGAATCGAATCATTCGGGCGAGTCGTCATCGCTATTTCACCTTTCAAGATAATCTCTTGCAACTGTTTCGGGAAACCACCGTAAGGCTGACCCAAACCACCTTTAAAGAAATCTTTTACCGATTCTGGAAACGAAAGCGTTGCCCCACGAGCATATACATCTTCGGCGGTTAATGAATTGGCGGTCATAAAAATTGCCATATCGCCCACTACTTTCGATGAAGGTGTAACTTTCACAATATCACCAAATAACTTGTTGGCTTCGTGGTAGTTATGCTTCATTAATTCAAATTTATCGCCCACGCCCAAAGCAATTGCTTGTCCACGTAAATTAGTATATTGTCCCCCTGGAATTTCGTTGTCATATACCTCAGCCGTACCCGCTTTCAATTCGGATTCAAACGGGTAATACATCTGACGGACATCTTCCCAATAGTTTGAATACTGGTTCAATAAAGGCAAATCCATCACACATTCACGCTCGTGACCTTGCATCATAGCCACAATGGCGTTGAAGTTTGGTTGAGAAGTTAAACCAGACATTGCTCCCAATGAACAATCAATGATATCCACGCCTGCTTCAATTGCTTTCAAGTACGTTGCTGCTTGAATCGAAGAAGTATCATGTGTATGTAAATGCACAGGAATTGACAAGGCTTTGCGTAATTCTGTTACTAATAATTGTGCTTGAAATGGACGTAAAAGTCCAGCCATGTCTTTGATACACAAAATATTAGCGCCTTCATCTTCCAATTGGCGAGCCATGTCCAAGTAATATTGCAGCGAATATTTTTCGTTTGTGAAAACATCACCCGTATAACAAATTGAAGCCTCGGCAATGGCGTTTGTTCGCTCACGAACGGCTCTGATGGATACTTTCATGGCTTCAACCCAATTTAATGAGTCAAAAATTCTGAATACATCAATCCCTGATTCTGCTGATTTTTCTACAAATTTTTCAATCAAATTATCTGGATACGCCGAATAACCAACCGCATTTGAACCACGGAAAAGCATTTGCAAAAGCATATTTGGCATTGCCTCACGGAATTCTTGAAGACGTTTCCACGGCGACTCGTTCAAGAAACGCATGGCTACGTCAAACGTGGCACCGCCCCAAACTTCCATTGAAAATAATTGTGGGAAGTTTTTTGCATAACTCTCCGCAACTGTCATCATATCTTTGCTACGCACACGGGTTGCGAGCAATGACTGATGTCCGTCCCTAAAAGTGGTATCGGTATAAAGAATTTGTTTTTGGTCTTTAATATAATGAGAGAATTTTTCCGCTCCCATTGAATCTAGAAGCTGTTTATTGCCCGTTGGATATTGCCCGAAAGTATCAAAAGCTGGAATGGTTGGCGTTCTGAAACTACGGTCTAAATTTACTTTTACGTCGGGATTTCCGTTTACTACCACATCGCCTAAATAACGGAGGATTTTAGTAGAACGATCTCTTGAAGTAGTGAAATTAAATAATTCAGGGTGCGAATCAATGAATTGAACTTTGCATTTTCCTTGCTGAAAAATGGGGTGAGCGATTACATTTTTGAGAAATGGAATGTTGGTTTTAACCCCACGAATTCGGAACTCAGTTAAGGCACGGGCAAGGCGTTGGGATGCTCCTTTCAAAGTACGGCCACGAGCCGAAACTTTTACTAGCATTGAATCAAAGTACGGAGAGATTTTTACGCCTGGATACGATGAACCTTCATCCAAACGAATACCAAAACCCGCCGCATTTCGGTAAGCAATGATAGTTCCAAAATCGGGTTTAAATCCGTTGGCAGGATCTTCAGTCGTGATTCTACACTGAATAGCGTAACCATTTAAGGGAATATTTTCTTGCTTTAAAATATAAATTCCGTTATCCGAAAGTTTATAATTCATGGCAATTAAAATTTGCGTTCTCACGATGTCAATGCCCGTAACTTCCTCCGTAATAGTATGTTCTACTTGAATTCTCGGATTTACTTCAATAAAAAAGATATTCTCATCCTTATCCACCAAAAACTCAACCGTGCCTGCATTGTAATAATTAACTGCTTTGCCAATGGATAAAGCGTATTCGTATAATTTCTGGCGAGTTTCTTCTTTTAATCCAAAAGACGGAGCAATTTCAACCACTTTCTGAAAACGTCTCTGTACGGAACAATCACGTTCGTAAAGGTGAACAAGATTCCCGTGTTGGTCGCCCAATAACTGAACCTCAATGTGTTTAGGTTGGTCAATGAATTTTTCAATGAAAATAGTATCATCACCGAAAGCATTTTTTGCTTCGTTCTTTGCTTCATTAAAAGATTTTTCGAAAGATTCTTCCTCTCGGACGACTCTCATACCTCGTCCGCCACCACCCGCTGCGGCTTTTACCATCACAGGAAACCCAATTTTTTTTGCTTCTGAAAGGGCAACTTCTGCGTTAATTAGTTGGGCTTTTGAATCTTCAATCATTGGAACATTTGCCTTTCGAGCTACTACTTTTGCAGCTACTTTATCGCCCAAGGCATCCATTGATTCAGGCGAAGGTCCAATAAATTTAATGCCTTCCTCTCGACAACGACGAACAAGCCCAACGTTTTCAGAAAGAAAACCATAACCTGGGTGTACGGCATCAATTTTCTTTAATTTACAAAGATTAATGATTCCTTCAATATCCAAATAGGGTTTTAAGGGTTCATCATCCTTACCGATTTGATAAGCTTCGTCAGCTTTGTAACGGTGGAGTGAATAACGGTCTTCGAAAGTATAAACCGCCACCGTGCGAATGCCTAATTCGGAGGCAGCACGCATAATACGAATAGCAATTTCGCCACGATTGGCGATGAGAATACTACTAATTTTTTGAACGTAAGATTGAGCCATGTCAATTAACAGTTATCAGTTACCAATTATCAATGTTTACTTAAATATTGATGTGAATAACAGGAGGTGATGCATTTGGAATAAAAAGTATATAAATCATGTAAAATTCAAAAATAAATTGGGTAATTTTTACAAATACCTTATGAATATTTGGCATTATTGGAAAATTACAATTTTATATAGGTTATTTGCTATTTTTTACAAATTGGTATTTTTGTATAGATTATCTCAAACCTTTTTTGTTTCAGCATTATTTATGAAATTGCAGGAAGATTATAAAAAGGTTATTTGATCTATGTAAAGGGAAATTTCTCAAACGAATAACAATTAACGAATAACAATTAACGAAAACGTGGAACAACAAAAGCCAATTATAGGAATTACCCTTGGTGATTATAACGGAATCGGGCCCGAAGTGATATTAAAAGCCCTAATGAATAATCGTATTCTAGAAATTTGTACCCCTGTAATTTACGGTTCACAACGGGTTTTTGGGTTTTATCGTAAAGCCTTAGATTTGAAAGACTGGACCTTAAACAATATCAATTCAGTTCAGCAAGTTAATCATAAACTTACAAATTTAATATCCTGCTTTGATGATAAAGCAACCGATGTTACGCCAGGAAAAGTTACGTCAGAAGCAGGTGTAGGAGCTTTGGCGTGTCTCCAAAGAGCTACGGAGGACTTAAAATCGGGGGCAATTGATGCTGTTGTAACCGCCCCAATTAATAAGCACAATATACAATCAGAAACCTTCAAATTTCCTGGGCATACCGAATATTTTACGGAAGCATTGGAAGCGAAAGAATCCCTAATGTTTTTGGTTTCGGATGTTTTGCGTGTGGGTGTTGTAACGGGACATATTCCCCTTGGAAAAGTTCGGGGAGCCATTAACCAAGAAAAAATTACGCAAAAATTATCCTTAATGCTTAATTCTTTAAAGAACGATTTTGGGATTCAAAAACCTAAAATTGCCGTTTTAGGACTCAACCCTCATGCGGGTGAAGACGGTCTTTTGGGTGATGAAGAAAAGACGACGATTATACCCGTTTTAGAGCAATTTAAAAAGAAAGGCAATTTAGTATTTGGTCCATTTCCTACCGATGGCTTCTTTGGAGCGGCACAGTTCAAACATTATGATGCCGTTTTAGCCATGTATCACGACCAAGGATTGATTCCTTTTAAGTATATTTCTTTTGAAAATGGTGTAAATTTTACGGCTGGACTTTCGGCAGTTCGTACCTCACCCGACCATGGAACGGCGTACAATATTGCAGGAAAAAATACTGCTTCGGAATCCTCGATGTTGCACGCAATTTTTACAGCAATTGATGTGGTGAAGAATAGGAAAGAGGCCACAGTTTAAAAATTATAATGCGGAAGTATCCTCGTTCATATAAAGTAATAAATAAATTTTAATCAATCAAAACAATGTCATTTGAACAACAATCTCGTAGAGAATTCTTGAAAACTGGTGCTTTAGTCGCTGCTGGTTTTTCTTTATTAAGTAATGAATTATTTGCAGGACCTAAAAAGCCAACGGTTCGTAATATTGGTGTACAACTTTGGTCTGTAAAAGAAGACATGATGAAAGATGCCAAAGGAACACTTGCCAAAGTAGCTAAAATGGGCTATAAACAAGTGGAAGGTTTTGGTTATTCGGACGGTAAATTTTTTGGTGTTCCAACGAATGAATTTGCTAAAATATTAGCAGGAAATGGTTTGAAAATGCCCTCTGCTCATGGTAATATTACAAGCAAGGATTATACAAATGGACAATTGTCAGACGCTTTTAAAAAGACGGTTGAAGATGCTAAAAAGGTAGGTCAGAAGTATGTAATTGCTCCTTATATGGCTGATGAAGACCGTTCAAAAGGGAAATTTATGGCAGAAATGTTTAATAAAGCTGGAGAGCATTGCAAAACAATGGGCATGAAGTTTGGCTATCATAACCATGATTTTGAATTTAAAGAATACAATGGTGTAACCATGTATAAAACCCTTTTAGACAATACTGATAAAGATTTGGTAACTTTTGAAATGGATTTATACTGGGTGAAATACGCCAAACAAAATCCAGTTGAATGGTTTAAGAATTATCAAGGGCGTTTTACGCACCTGCATGTAAAAGACCATGACCCAATCAAAAATGTGAGCGTTGAAGTTGGTGAAGGGGATATTAATTTTCAAGAAATTTTTAACTCAAAATTATCGGGTGCAAAATATTTCATTGTTGAATTAGAAAACTATAAACGCCCTGCGTTAGAAGGAATTGAAATCAGTTTGAATAATTTGAAAAAATTGAAATTTTGAAAAGAGTTAGAGCGTTAAACAGTTAGCGTATGCTGTCCGTCTTTAAGTATTAGATTTGATATAGACATAAAGACTTAGTTTTTTCGTTCTTTGACATATTGTTAAATTCAAGATAGATGGGACAAGCCACACCGTTAGCTATTCGTAAAGAGATTATATCGTTACGTCAAT
>JANXRS010000126.1 GCA_025356745.1 Arcicella sp. | reverse complement strand
GTTGGCAACTTCATATTTCAGGCAAGGGATTTCAATCATCAAAGCTAAAATTTGGTCCTTGAAAAGATTCATTGGCTTATTAAACGACATTTTTAAAAATGCTGATCAGGGAAAACTCCTGTATGTCCAGTAGTAAACAAGAACGCCCTTACGCACTTTTACGGATGAGCAAAAGCAAGTCTATAAAACCATTGGAGGCACGCCACACCTTGATGGAAACTATTCTGCTTTCGGACAAGTAATTGATAATCTGTGGATTATAGATTCAGTTGCTATTCAGCAAAGGGATCGGAATAATCGTCCCTTGAAAGATATTGCCATGAAAATTACTTGTAAAAAAATGCGAAAGAAGAAGATAACGAAGATGTATGGTTGGGGGTTTTAAGAATGTTATATTTGTAAAAAAAATAATTATGGTTATCCGACGATTTTTGATGTAGGGACGAATAGGATTCGTCCTTCTTCTCAATGGCACCGTGGACGAATGCTATTCGTCCCTATATTACCACTCTATAAAAACTGTCATAGAACCAAATACTTCTAAATAACTGTGCAAGTAAAGAAAATCCTCATCACAGGTTCTAATGGTCTTTTAGGGCAAAAATTAGTTTCATTACTAACTCAATATCCTGATATCCAATTAATTGCCACCTCTCGTGGTAAAAATCGTTTACTTTTTACGAATGGTTATGAATACCAAGAAATGGATATTACCAATGCCGAACAAGTAGCGGAGGTAGTTGAAAAAGTACGTCCCGATATTATCATTCACACCGCTGCCATGACCAATGTGGATCAATGCGAATCTGAGAAAGAATTGTGTTGGACAATGAATGTGAAAGCCCTTGAATATTTAACTGAAGCCTGTGAAAAGCATACTATTTTCCTTTGCCACCTTTCAACAGATTTTGTTTTTGATGGAAAATCTGGACCTTATTCAGAAGAAGATAAACCAAGTCCCATCAG
This sequence comes from Arcicella sp., assembly GCA_025356745.1. Taxonomy (GTDB): domain Bacteria; phylum Bacteroidota; class Bacteroidia; order Cytophagales; family Spirosomataceae; genus Arcicella. Next base: position 1,130 of record JANXRS010000126.1, on the reverse strand, counting down.
TTTTTATGGTTGGAGTAAATATGCTGCTGAAGAAGTAGTAAAACGTTCAAAATGCACTTGGAGCATCGTTAGAACTGTTTTGGTCTATGGAATTACGAATGATATGAGTCGTTCTAACATCATTCTTTGGGTAAAAAATTCCTTAGAACAACAGAAATCTATTAAGGTTGTAACCGACCAATTCCGAACCCCAACTTTAGCCGAAGACTTAGCAATGGGTTGTTGGTTAGTGGTTGATAAAAAAGCAGAAGGAATTTTCCATATCTCAGGCAAAGACTTTTTAACTCCATACCAAATGGCAATTAAAACGGCTGACTTCTTCCAATTAGATAAATCATTAATTACTCCAGTAGATTCGAGTAATTTTACACAACCTGCCAAACGTCCTGCACGTACTGGTCTTGTGTTAGACAAAGCTGTGTCAATTTTGGGGTATAATCCTGTTAGTTTTGAGGAAGGAATTGAGGTTTTGGCAGGGCAAATAAAAGGAGTAATATAAATTAAAAGCCATTTATACTGTTTTGAACAGTTTTTTAAGCCTCATAAATTAGCTTAAATTCTTCCAACGAAATTACATTAATTGGTGGAAATCCAATGGTTTTTTAAATATTATAATGTCTATCATTTGTAACTAAGAAATCTACGTTTCCAGCCACTGCACAATCCACAAATTTATCATCATCAGGGTCAGATTGAATCAAAAGCCATTTGTAAAATACATCAGTTTGAATAACATTTGACAACTCTTTCAGTGAATTCAAGAAGGAATTAGCAACAGTAACCTTATATTTTTGCTTTAAAATCTCTTCATATTCGAGATAAATTTCTTCTGTAACACAAAGCTCAAATTTATCTTCTCTCAGTGCCTGAATAATCCAATGAGATTTTGATTTACTGGAAAGCGAAGCAACCAAAATATTGGTGTCAATAACTAATTTCATTGTTGTTCTTCATTTACCCATTCGTCCATTAATTCATTGGAATAGCCGTTTTCATCCCAAACCTTATCCGCTTCATCAATGGCTTTTTGCATGAAAAATTGAGCTAAATAATTTTTAAAATGGAGTAAATCCTTATCGTCAATATTCATTGAATAAAGCTTTAATAATTCCATTTGAATATTTGACAAT
>JANXRS010000014.1 GCA_025356745.1 Arcicella sp. | reverse complement strand
ATAAGAATCAATCTGTAAATGGCTGAGTTTTTTCATCAGAGCTTTACAAGCTGAATCATTACGTTTTCCGATATGAAAAGCCAATATTTTGCCAGAATCTGGATCATAGGCATACCATAACCACCTTTTACCTTGTTTTCGTACTAAGTCAAGATGATTTTGCCCTCTTTTGTTAATTAAAGGTCAATTTTTAACTCGTTATAACAGCATACATTATAAATCAGTACCAAAAAAGGATATGAAGTACATGGTATCAAACGTCGTAGTTCGTTGTTTAATACCGGTCGTATTGATCATTTGTATCAAGATCCACATGAGAAAAATGTGCGTTTTAAATTGCATTATGGTGATTTGAGTGATTCTACCAATTTGATTCGTATCATTCAGGAAGTCCAACCAGATGAGATTTACAACTTGGGTGCCATGAGTCATGTCAAAGTGAGTTTTGACACTCCAGAATATACCGCCAATACGGATGGTATTGGTACCTTGCGTTTGTTTTTGAGTGTTGAAAATCTTTGCTCTGTAATAAAAGAACTCATCGGCTAAATGATATTCCTTCAGGAATCTATCATTTAGCCGATGATGAACCTATTTCTACGAAAGATTTGATAGCACTGATAAGCCAAATAACAAATAAAAAAATATTTATTTGGAAAATTCCTAAGTTTATTATCAATGTGGTGGCAAAAGTTGGGGATTATTTGCCATTACCCCTCAATACAGAAAGAGTAATGAAAATGACAGAGAATTATGTCGTTTCTAATCAAAAAAATAAAACCGTTTTGGGTAAAAACTTACCTGTTTCCTCTAAGGATGGTTTAAGAAAAACAATTGAATCTTTTAATAAATGATCTTTATACTTGTTACGCTCTTTTTAATTATTATCGAATTGATTTACTTCTGGATAGCTGAACGTTTCAATATCATTGATAAACCAAATGCTCGAAGTTTACATACTGATATTACTATTAGAGGTGGAGGAATTATTTTTTTAGTGTCAGCTCTATTATATTTCATATATTCACAATTTCAATATTCTGCTTTCTTTTTAGGACTTTTTGCCGTTACAATTGTTAGTTTTTTAGATGACATTTTTACCCTTCCAAATCGCTATCGCTTACCTTTTCAATTTTTAGCTATCATTTTAATTTTATTTGAAATACACTTTTTTTCCAATCCAATATGGGTATGTGCAGGAGTATTAATTATAGGTGTGGGTATCATTAATGCATATAATTTCATGGATGGTATTAATGGTATAACAGGGGGATATAGTACTATTGTTATAGTAGCCTTATGGTTTATAAATAATTATCACCTTAAATTTATAGAAAATGATTTTTTACTCTTCACTATTTCAGGTTTAATGGTATTCAATTATTTTAATTTTAGAAACAAAGCACGCTGTTTTGCAGGAGACGTTGGAAGTATTTCCATTGCTGTCATCATTGTATTTTTATTACTCAAATTAATAATAATGGATAAAAATTTGATATATATTTTATTTTTAGGAGTTTACGGAGTAGATAGTATTTTAACCATTATTCACCGATTAATTTTAAAAGAGAACATTTTTAAAGCTCATCGTTTTCACTTATTTCAAGTATTGGTACATACCTTAAAGATTCCTCACCTTTTTATGTCGTCAATATATATTATAATACAGAGTGTTATTTGCTGTATTATAATTTTCAATTTACGCTATTCACCAAGTATTCAATTAATAGCTGGTTTCATCATAATAACTATGCTAATACTGGCATACATTATTATTAAACGCAAAGTTACGGTTTTAACCGTTTAATAAATTTGAGGTAGTAATATTTGAGAAAGTGTTAAGTTCTGGATAAAATTGACCTTAACTTTGATGTAATTTGATCATAGTATATTTACAAACCATCTATTAAAATTATTATTATGTCTGAACATATCCTATCAAAGTATTCAAATAGATTTGTCTCTCGGTGGCTTATTTTAGCAGTTGATATGATGATTGTATCCATCTCATTCGTTGCTGCGAATATGTTGAGGCATAATTTTAATATTAGTAGTATAAGTTGGCAATCCATTGAGAAACAATACTTTTTCATACTATATATAAGACTTGGATGTTTTTTCTATTTTCGTTCTTATACTGGTATTATTCGCCACACCAGTATTGAGGATGCTATTTTGCTTTTCAAGACGGTTACACTCAGCACTTTTATTGCAGGCACCTTATCCTTGGGCATAAGATATTCATCTGGATACGACATCCCTTATTATATTCCTCTCTCTATTTTAAGTATTGATTATTTTATCTGTTTATTCCTACTGATATCAAGTCGATTTTTAGTCAAAGCAATTTATGAAACTTTGATTTTGGAATTCAAATCATCTAAGAATGTGTTTATATACGGTGCAGGGTATTCTGGATTGATTACTAAAAACGTTTTATTAAATGATAATGTAAAAGGTTATCATATTTTAGGATTTATTGATGATAATGCCGCAAAAGTAAACAAAACGATTGAGGGAATAAGGGTATATAGTAGGGAGGAAGCGGTAAGCAAATTTTTAGATAAAGTAGATGATTCTATGGAAGTAATTGTTGCGATTAAAAAAATAACACCTTCCACTAAACGTCAAATAAGTGATTTTTTCTTGGAAAAAGGAATTGTGGTGAAGACTTTACCTCCCGTAGAAAAGTGGGTAAATGGCGAGTTTTCTGTCAATCAAATCCATCATGTAAAAATTGAAGATTTGTTAGAAAGGGATTCTATTGAAATAAGTAACTCATTGATTAGCAAAGAAGTAGATGGAAAAGTAATTATGGTTACGGGAGCGGCTGGATCAATTGGGAGCGAGATTGTGAGACAATTATTAAATTATTTTCCTGCTAAGATTATTTTGGTAGATCAAGCAGAATCAGCTTTGTATGATTTAGAGTTTGAAATAAAAAAATTGATTCCTGATAATACAATTGTGCAGATTGCGATTGGGAATGTTTCGGACAAAACAAGAATGAGTAGGGTTTTTAGAAGTTCGAGACCACACCTTGTTTTTCATGCTGCTGCCTATAAACACGTGCCAATGATGGAAAACAATCCTTATGAAGCAGTAAAGGTAAATATAGGAGGTACCAGAATCATTGCTGACCTTTCGGCAGAATATGGTGTATTAAAATTTGTCATGGTTTCTACTGATAAAGCAGTTAATCCGACCAACGTTATGGGAGCAACTAAAAGGGTTGCTGAAATGTATACGCAAAGTATGAATTATGTGGAAGGGATTAACACGAAGTTTATTGCAACACGCTTTGGAAATGTATTAGGATCTAATGGTTCTGTTATTCCTCTCTTTAGAAAACAAATTGAGCAAGGAGGACCTATTACAGTAACCCATCCTGAAATTACTCGTTACTTTATGACAATACCCGAAGCTTGTCAGTTGGTATTAGAAGCAGGAACGATGGGAGAAGGGGGAGAAGTATTTGTTTTTGATATGGGAGAACCCATCAAAATAACAGATTTGGCTAAAAAAATGATTACGCTTTCAGGTCTTAGAGAAGGAAAAGATATTTTAATAGAATATTCAGGATTACGTCCAGGAGAAAAATTGTATGAAGAATTATTGAATGATAATGAAAATACAATAGCTACGCATCATCCTAAAATTATGTGTGCAAAAGTAGTAACACCGAGTTTTGGCGTAATGGAAATTGTTTTAGATGAATTAGAAAGATTACTGTATGAAGGGAATAATCGAGAATTGATTGGACAGATAAAAAGTATTGTTCCCGAGTATATTAGTAATAATTCGGTTTACGAAGAACTGGATAAGACTAAAGTAAAATAATAATCCGAATAATAAATTATGTTAGATTTAAAAACGTACAGAATAGTTATTTTAAAATAAATTAGGGAATTTCGTTACATAAAATAACGTTCAAATTTTTTAAAGTTAAAAATGATGAAAACAAAAATACTTTTTGGATTTATAGGCTGTTTAGGGATATTTTCAGCTAATGCTCAAACGATTACTGCTCCAGTTGGACAGGCATTAACAATTACTAATCCAATTAATATAACAGTTGCTGGGGGATCGGTAAATGTACCAAACGATGGTTCTTATAATTTTGGAACAGCGAAAATATTGAGTATTAAAGGTGCCAATAATCTTTTTATTGGTTCTAATGCTGGAAACCAAAATACAGCTGGAAACAATGTATTTGTAGGGGGTGGAGCAGGACAAACCAATACTACTGGGTCTGAAAATTTATTTTTTGGTTCCTATTCTGGAGCGGGAAATTCAACAGGGTCATCAAATACATATATTGGTACAAGTGCCGGAGAGTCAACCACAACAGGTAGTTACAATTTATTTGTTGGCTTTGGAGCTGGTAATAATAATACAAGTGGAGAATATAATGTATTTTTAGGTGGAAATGCTGGAAGATTAAATGGTGCTGGACGAAGTAATGTATTTATAGGTTATAGATCAGGTTTTTCGAATGTAGGAGTTGATGGTAATTCATTTGTTGGTAATTCATCAGGTAATAATAATACTACTGGAGCTTCAAATAGTGGAATTGGCATAAATGCAGGATATTCAAATACTATTGGTTCTCTAAATACATTCCTAGGCGCAAATGCGGACATTGGTGCAGTTATACCTGATGGTATATCGAATGCAACTGCTGTTGGAGCTAATGCAAAAATTATTACAAGTAATACTATAGTTTTAGGAAATGCTACTACAACAGTCACTGGTGCAGGTTTAGCTGTTAATAATTCTGGTTTGAAATTTGCAAATCTTACCTCAGCAAGTCCAGCTGGTACTGGTGGAAGTGGTAAAGTTTTAAGTATTGATGCAAGTGGTAATGTTATTTTAGTTGGATTAACTGGTGGAGCAGGTACTACAAGTGTTAATAGTCCAGTAGCCGAGAATTGGAAAGAATCAGAGGGTTATTTGTATAATAATAGTACAAACGGTGTAGTTATTAAAGGAACAGGTTTAGATGGTAATGCATTAATTGTTAAGGGTGGTGTTTTATCTACAGAAGTAAATGTTAAAGTTGAAGGTTCTGAAGCTTGGCCTGATTACGTTTTCAAGCCTACTTACAAACGTATGTCTTTGGGAGAAGTCGAGAAATTTATTGCCATCAATGGTCATCTTCCAAACGTTCCAAGTGCTACTGAAATGGCTATTTCTGGTAATAATTTAGGTAAAACGGATGTTAAATTATTAGAGAAAATTGAGGAGTTGACTTTGTATTTGTTGGATATGAAGAAAGTAAATGATGCTCAAGCAGCCGAATTAAAGTCTTTGAAAAAACAAGTTAGTAAATTGAGAAAGAAATAGTAAATCTCACCATCCCATATTCGGGTCACCCTCTCCTTAGTGAGAAGGATGATATAAACAAAACAAGAAAATGAAAAATTATTTCAGAATAGTTGGAATGTTTCTTTTCGTGATGTCGGTGAGAGTTGCTTCTGCTCAAGATGCTTCTTTAAAAATTACTGATAACATTAATAGAGCTACTAAACACGAAGTGGCAACTGAAACAATCAGTGCAACAAACGTGGTAAGTGAGGAGTCAAAAGTACATTATGAGGCTGGAAAATCTGTAAAATTATTACCAGGATTTTCGGCAAGAAATGGTTCAAATTTCAAAGCAAGTATTGGTAAAATTGAATCATCTTCAAGAATTACAGGTGCTGAGGCGAGTGATAAAGTAAGTATGTATGCTTACCCAAATCCCTTTGAAACATTTGTAGAAATTCAGTATTATGTTCCTAAAGCTGGAAAGGTAACCTTATCAATCACAAACATTCTTGGCATGAATATCGCTACTTTGGTAGATAATCAGGAGGTTTCAGAAGGTAATCATAGTGCTAAGTATTCGGGTGAGAGTGTTACATCGGGAACTTATCTTTATACCTTGAAAACGGATACAGGTGCTGTCTCAAAGAAATTATCTAAAAAATAGAGGTTAATTACCGCTTTATAAAAAATGACGAACTTGAAAAGTTCGTCATTTTTGCTTTTGAGATATTCTTGAATAAATTTGTGTAAAACCACTATTAATATGTTCAAAATTTTGATTACGGAAGGCTATGAAATGGCAACCTATCTTTTCAGCGACTTTAGTAACCATTGAATTTTAGTGTAAAATTGCTTAAGTAATTGTTTATTAGCAATTATCATTTAGTTGCTGACTTTGCCATAAAAAATACAGAAAATTGAGGGAAATAAAAGTTTGATGAGAAGATTATGAGATGGATATTTTTTAAATAATGATTTTATTACCAATTTACCTAGATAAGTGTTTGAATATTTTAAAAATAGTTTAGGCTTTTATTAAAACATAATTACCCATTGTATAGCGTAATTTATTGCGTATTTTCGATATTATTTTCATCAATTTCAACAATTATGTCAAAAATTACTAAAAATCTTCTAACTGCTCTTATCATAATGCTCATTCTCTTAGGAGCTTTTTATCCTAAGCTCAAAATATTTATCAATTCTAAAGACGAAAAAAATAAGAAAGAAATGTCAGGCAGTGGCGGTGGAAAAGATATAAAGGGAGGAAGCAAAACTTCGGTGATTGTGATGGTAGTTAGTCCAACTCGACTTGATGACCTTGTGAATACTAACGGAACTATTTTGCCAAATGAAGAAGTTGAAATCAGAAGTGAAATATCAGGTAGAATTGTTACGTTAAACATCAAAGAGGGTGATTTTGTTAGGAAGGGTACAACCTTATTGCACATTAATGATGAAGACCTTCAAGCTCGTTCGAGAAAATTAGGCTTCAATAAAAAATTAGCCGAAGACAATGAAGCCCGTCAGCAAAAATTATTGGATAAAGAGGCAATTAGCCAACGAGAATATGATATTGCCGTAAATTCCGTTAATACTGTCTCGGCTGATATTGAAGATTTAGCGGCTCAAATTCAAAAAATGACTATTAAAGCCCCTTTTGATGGGACGATTGGGTTTAGATTTGTAAGTCCGGGAAGTTATATTTCACCCAGCACTAAAATTGCTACGCTTACTAATACAAACCCTGCCAAAATAGAATTTGCCGTACCTGCAAAATATTCATCCATCGTTCGGGTTGGCAGTAAAATTGATTTTACCGTTGAGAATTCAGAGCAGAAATTTGTTGGGACGGTTTATGCCATTGATCCGAAAATTGACCCTGATACTCGAACCTTGCAAATTCGAGCAGTTGCTCCGAATCCTACACACCGATTAATTCCAGGGTCATTTGCTCGGATTGAATTGGTGTTGAAAAGCAAAGGTTCAGCGATTATGATTCCAACTGAAGCCATTATTCCAGAGCAAAAAGGAAACAAGGTTTTTATTGTTAAAAATGGAAAAGCCATTCCTATAATTGTACGATTAGGTACTCGTAGCGAGAAAAACGTGGAGGTTTTATCGGGTTTATCTATGGGTGATACACTCATAACAACGGGTATTATGCAAGTGAAAACTGATGGTGAAGTTGATATCCGAGAAGTAATTAAGTAAAATTAGCGTTTAAAGATAACAATTGAGTACAATTAGAGTTTAAAGTAAGAAGTATAAAGAGAAAAAATTGCTTTTTTCCAAATTTCTCAAATTAACATCGTTTTTGTTAATTATTTACAATTAGATAAGTGATAAGTTTTAATTGCCTTCTTTGCGTATATGCAACTTTGTGTAAATAAAATTATCACACCGACTATACAACCACTATGTATAAATTATCAACCTGTTTATAAAAAAACAAACGTATGAAAATTGCAGTTTGGCATAATTTGCATAGTGGCGGAGGAAGTCGTGCTTTACAGTATCACATTCAAGGATTAGTACAAAAAGGTCATGAGGTCGAAATTTGGTCGTATGACCCCGATGCGGACGGTTTTATGAACTTGCCTAAAAATGTAAAAATGCATAAAATTCCTTTAAAATATAATGAATATCAATCTTCATTGAAGGAACGTTTTGCTTCGGCTCTATTTGAGAAAGATTCCAACATGAAAGCAATGGAAAAGCATTGTCAAAAATGTGCTTTGGAAATCAATCAAGGCAATTTTGATGTTCTTTTTGCCAATAGTTGTTTCTATTATGGTGTTCCATTTATTAGTCGTTTTGTCACTATTCCAAAGGTTTTATACTTGGGAGAACCTAATCGTTATTTATACGAAGCCATGCCCGAACAGATATGGGAAGCTCCCGAAGACATTCTGAGCAAATGGAACGCTAAATTTTGGGTATATTTTTTTAGTAATACTTGGCGAACCAATAAGTATAGGGTTTATGTGCGTGAAGAACGCAAAAACTTCCAAGCATTCGATAAAGTTTTGGTAAACTCTTATTTCTCTATGGAAAGCTGCAAAAGGGTTTATGGTTTACTGGCAAAAGTTTGTTATCTAGGGGTTGATAATTCCTTATTTAAACCTGTGAAAACTTCAAAATCTGAATCTTATGTAATTGGATTGGGTGGTTTCTACGGTCATAAAAATCCAGAATTAGCGATTAGAGCGGTGGGAGAAGTCAAAGAGAATCGTCCAAAATTATTATGGATTGGTAATATGGTGGACGATAAATATTGGGCTGAAATGGTTGAGTTGGCTCGTTCCTTGAAAGTAACTTTGGAAATAAAGAAGATGGTGACTGACCAGCAATTAGTGGAATTGTTAAGTGGTGCTATATGCATGGTTTATTCCTCAAATCTCGAACCTTTTGGTTTTGCACCCCTTGAGGCAAATGCTTGTGGAACACCCGTAGTTGCCGTTGCAGAAGGAGGCGTGAGAGAAACAATTATTCATGGGAAAAATGGATTTTTGGTTAATCAAAATCCCAAAGAAATTGCTACCTATATTTCGCAATTATGTAATAATCAAGAACTAAGAAATAATTTATCTAAATTTTCTGTTGATAATGTAAGAAAAAAATGGTCGTTAGCTTCATGTTCAGAACGACTAAATAAAGAAATTGAAAGCATGGTTAATTAAATTATTAAGTATCTTTACTTTTTTAATAATTACCTAACACTATGGCATCAATTTCTGAAACATCCATTAAACGCCCCGTTCTGGCGATTGTGATGTCAATTCTGATTATCCTTTTTGGGGTAATTGGTTATACCTATCTGGGAATTAGGGAGTTCCCTAGCGTAGATCCTCCTGTTGTTACGGTTCAAACAAATTATACAGGGGCAAATGCTGACATCATTGAATCGCAAATTACCGAACCTTTAGAGGAATCTATCAATGGAATTGCAGGTATTCGTACCCTCACGTCATCCAGTCGTGATGGTCGCTCAACGATTTCAGTTGAGTTTGACTTATCAGTTGATATTGAAGATGCCGCTAATGATGTACGTGACCGTGTGGCTCGTTCTTTGGCAAATCTTCCAAAGGATGTTGACCCACCCGTTGTAGCTAAAGCTGATGCCGATTCTAGTCCGATTTATTTTATCAACGTAAAATCTGAAAAACGAGATTTATTGGCGTTGAATGAAATCGTAACTCGTAATATCAAAGAGAAATTTCAAACGGTTACTGGTGTAAGTTCCGTGCAGATTTGGGGAGAGAAGAAATATGCCATGCGGTTACGAATTGACCCTGTTAAATTGTCGTCTTATCGTTTAACTGCCCCCGATATTGTTAATGCTTTGAACAAGCAAAATATTGAATTACCGTCTGGAAGTATTGAGGGAGCTATGACAGAATTGACCGTTCGGACACAAGGGCGATTGACAACTCCAGAAGATTTTGACAATTTAATTTTACGAGAAGAAGGCGATAAAGTTGTCAAGTTTAGCGATGTAGGTTATACTGAATTAGCTCCTGAAAATGAAAAAACTTTTTTCAAACGGGATATGGTTCCGATGGTTGCGGTGGCAGTTATCCCACAACCAGGAGCAAATCAGATTCAGATTGTTGATGATATTAAGAAAAAATTGGTACAAATTCGAAGTACCATTCCCGCCGATGTTGAGATAACCTTGGGTTTAGATTATACCCAATATGTCAGGCGTTCCATCACGGAAGTTGAAGAAACTATCTTTATTGCCATTGCTTTGGTTGCCTTAATTATCTTCATTTTTCTTCGAGATTGGCGTTCAACTTTAATTCCACTGACGGCAATTCCAGTTTCCTTAATCGGTGTATTTTTCATTATGTACATCATGGGTTTTTCCATAAACGTACTGACTTTATTAGGAATCGTTCTTTCAATTGGACTTGTGGTTGATGATGCCATTGTGGTTTTGGAGAATATTTACGCCAAAATTGAAGAAGGAATGTCGCCTTGGGAAGCCTCTCTAAAAGGTTCAAAAGAGATTTATTTTGCCGTAATTTCCACCACCGTCACCTTGGCAGCAGTATTTTTGCCTGTAATATTCTTGCAAGGAATCACAGGAAGATTATTCCGTGAATTTGGCATTGTAGTGGCTGGTTCTGTGATTATTTCGGCCTTTGTCTCACTGACTTTAACACCTATGTTAAGTTCAAAAATCTTGCGAGGTGGACATCATCAGCCTTGGTTTTACCGAGTAACCGAGCCATTTTTTCAAGGATTAACCCGTGCTTATGAAAATTCATTAATTGGTTTTTTAAAGATTCGATGGTTTGCTTGGGTATTGGTTTTTTCATTTGTAGGAATTATTTATGCCCTTTTTAAATTTGATGCTATTCCCTCCGAATTGGCTCCTATGGAAGATAGAGGAGGTTTTAGGATTTCGGCAACGGGACCAGAAGGAGCAACTTTTGAATATATGTTGGGCATTACAGATGAGATTGGAACGCTCATGATGAAGGAATTATCCGAGAACGAACGTCGTGGTGTAATAACGATTACCTCCCCTCCTTTTGGAAATGGAGCAGCCAATACGGGGGCAATTCGGGTGGTTTTGAGTGATACCTCAAGTCGTAGAACTCAACAAGTAATTGTTGATGAAATTCAGCCAAAATTAAAAAAATACACGGGTGCAAGAATGTTTGTTGTTCAAGAACCCACCATTCAAACGGGACAGCGGGGAGGAGGTTTGCCGATTCAATTTGTGATTCAAGCAGTAAATTTTGAGAAACTTAAAAAAGTAATTCCAGAATTTATGGCGAAGGTTCGGGAATCACCGAAATTTGAAACGGCAGATGTGAATTTAAAGTTTACAAAACCTGAATTACGCTTAGAAATTAACCGTGAGAAGGCTCAAAATTTAGGCGTTTCTATTCAAGATGTGGCTCAAACGCTCCAATTAGGGCTTTCTGGCAGACGTTTTGGTTATTTTTTAATGAATGGAAAACAATACCAAATCATTGGGCAAATTGACCGTCCCGAACGAAATGATGTAAATGATTTGCGTTCATTATACGTAAAAAGTAATAAAGGAGAGTTGATTCAATTAGATAATTTGGTGAAGATTACGGAAGAAAGTACACCTCCGCAATTATTTAGATATAACCGTTATGTGGCTGCAACAGTACAGGCACAGGCGGCGAAGGGCGTAACCTTAGGAGAGGCTTTAAATGAGATGGACAAGATAGGAAAAGAAGTATTAGACAACTCATTTTCAACGGCTTACGATGGACAATCAAAAGAATTCAAAGACTCATCATCCTCGTTAATATTCGCTTTTGGCTTAGCTTTAATATTAATTTATTTAATTTTAGCCGCCCAATTTGAAAGCTTTATTGACCCATTAATTATCCTTTTGACAGTTCCTTTGGCAGTTGCAGGGGCATTATTATCCCTGTGGGATTTTAGCCAGACCCTCAATATCTTTTCACAAATTGGCATTATTGTATTGGTGGGATTAGTTACCAAAAATGGTATTTTAATTGTGGAATTTGCTAATCAGCGAAAGGAACTGGGTAGTAATAAAATGCAAGCGGCAAAAGAAGCAGCAGTATCTCGTTTTAGAGCAATTTTGATGACTTCACTTTGTACAATTCTGGGTATTTTACCAATTGCTTTAGCCTTGGGATCAGGTTCACAAAGTCGTGTTTCTATGGGAATTGCTGTGGTTGGTGGCATGTTATTTGCTACCACTTTAACACTTTATATTATTCCTGCGGTTTATAGTTATATGTCAAGAGACTTTAAAGTGCGAGGCGGTGAAGTTAAGCAGAAAGAGATTATAGAGGTTATTTAGATTTTAGAAAGATAAGCTTTGCCAATTTTAAAAAGGTGGTAAAGCTTATCTTTTTAAACCTACCTAAAAAAATCAGACTGTAAAAAATTCACAAAATCATCATCAAGCTCTTCTTGAATTTCATAATTCTTTAAGAATTTACGCATATTTTCTCTAATTCTAAGAGATAAAATGTCTTGCTCAATCATCTTGATATTATTCTTTAACTTATTGACTTGTCGAGCAATTTTTGCCTCCATCGTCTTTTCGTCTCCACCAAATCTGGATAATAAATCCTCCCCTCCTGTGGATCCAGTACTTTGCATTCTTAATTGCCAAAGGTTTTCTTCCAATTCTCTAACTTGCTCTTTTAAGATTTTATTGTAGTATTTCAATTGCTCATCTGCCATTGTAAGAGAATCAATATCAGAGCCTTGCAATTCTATCTTTAATCGTAATAATTCAAACAAATCATCTTTTTCATACGCCTGAGTAACCCTTTTCATGATTTCAGTTTTGCGGTCACGTTCAGCTTCGTCACGCTCACGGTCGGGATGAAAGGCTTTTACTAAATCGGTATAAATACTTCGGGCAGCTTTACTAATATTCTTGGCTTCTTCTTTAATTTTTTCCTCTTTCTCTATTTGTTTATCGGTCTTCTTTTTATTGGCTTTTTTTGCTTGGGCATTAGCTTCCTTTTCCTGCATCTTCTTCTCCATGTACTCTTGCATCTTTTTAGGGTCACTGACATCAGCATCAGTATCAAATTCTACCCCAAACATAGATGACATCATCTCTTTCATCATTTCAGCCGTAGCATTTTCAGCTTTAGCATCCATTTTATCAAAAGGTTCATTGGCGTATTTATCGTAAATCGTTTTCAGTTCTTGATCACCCTTATTTTCAATTAATTCGTGACTTTGATTGATAATAAAATCAGCCATTTTTGCCTTCTCTTTTTTCTTGAAAAATGGGTCGTCATGGTGTTTATCGAAAACATACACTAATTCTGCAATTTTGTTAAAATGCTTTTGTTCAATAGGAATAATTTCGCCTTGAATACGAGTAACAATTAGTCGTAAAGATGCTTCATCATCCTCCAATTGTTGCTTTAATTCATTTATTTTCTTGACATTAGCATTAAATTGCTTTTGAAGTTTAGATAAATCTTTATCTGATTTTGGGGTTATAACCAGTGCTTGATGAGACATAAACGTATTATTTTAAAATGATGTTGCAAAGATAAGTGTACTGAGAAATAAATAAAAATATGTCTATACGTTAAATTTTGATTTATTCTAACGTTAATTCTTAAAACAAACCAATGCAGTATTTACCAATGATTGCCATTACTTGGGGTTTATTTCCTTATTTTTGGAGCAATTTTACTCCCTCCTTTCAAATGTCGTTGGTTAAGGTCATTGAAACTATTTGTGGTATTGCTTTATTAACTAATCGTTTTACTGCCGAAGGTATTTTAAGAGTTTAATTATTTGTTAATAAACAAAAAAGCCTTGAAATTGATAAAATTTCAAGGCTTTTAGTTTTTAAGTAAAAACTACGCTTAGATTTTAGTTCTTAAATATCCCACTAAAATTTCCAGTCCCTTCTCAAAATGCACATTGTTTGGAATCACGATATCGGAATGTTTACGATAAGGTTTCACGTATTTCTGAAAGGCAGGTTCAACGTGATTATCCCAACGATACATTACTTCTTCACGCTCGCCATAACCTCTTTCTTCGGAATCACGTTTAATTCTTCTATCAAGTCTAAGTTTGCGTTTAGCATCAATAAAAATCTTTAAATCTAAGGAATCGGCCAACTCTTTATAATAAAAAACAAACAAACCTTCCACCACAATAATAGGTTTAGGTTCAAAAGTTAGCATTTGGGGAATAATGTCAGGATTATTGAAAGTATATTCTAATTTTTGAAAAGGCTGTCCCGCATGAATCGTCTGAACATCAAGAGCATATTGATGTAAATCTAAAGATTTTGGATCGTCAAAATTGATGTAACCATGAGCGTCAACTTCTTGGTCTTTTCGGTCATGGTAGTAATTATCTTGCGAAATTAAGCAAATTTCATCCTCAGAAAATGATTTTAATAATTGATTTAAAAACAAAGTTTTACCCGAAGCACTGCCCCCGGTAATACCGATAATAAATGGTTTTTGATTTGGTTTCACTTGATAAAATTTCGTTGTGGAATTTTTGCAAAGGTCGGAAAGAATGTTAAAACTTACATCATTTATTTACAATACTCCCTACCCAATCACCTCAAAACCACAATAAGGCACTAATACCTTTGGAATCTTAATCCCCTCAGCCGTTTGATTATTCTCCAAAATTGAAGCTAAAATACGGGGTAAAGCCAAAGCTGAACCATTTAACGTATGCAATAATTGAGATTTTCCTTCAGTTTTCATTCTCAATTTCAAGCGATTAGATTGGTAGGTTTCAAAGTTAGACACTGAACTTACTTCCAACCAACGCCCTTGTGCGGCTGACCATACTTCCATATCATACGTCAGGGCAGATGTAAAACTCATATCACCGCCACACAAACGCAATACACGATAAGGCAATTCTAATTTCTGAAGTAAACTTTGTACGTGCAAAGACATTTCTTCTAAAGCAGCATAAGAATTTTCTGGCTTTTCGATGCGGACAATTTCAATTTTATCAAACTGATGCAAACGATTTAAGCCACGCACATGAGCTCCCCAAGAACCTGCTTCTCTACGGAAACATGGTGTGTAACCTGCATTTTTAATGGGCAATTCGCTTTCTTGCAAAATCGCATCACGGTACATATTCGTAATGGGTACTTCAGCAGTTGGAATTAAGAATAAATCATCTTCGGTGGCATGATACATTTGTCCATCCTTATCTGGTAATTGTCCCGTTCCAAAACCTGATTCTCTATTAATTAAGATTGGCGGTTGAATTTCCGTATATCCTGCATTGATTGCTTCATCCAAGAAGAAATTTATTAAAGCCCGTTGGATTCTTGCCCCTTTTCCTTTGTAAACAGGGAAGCCCGCACCAGCGATTTTATTGCCCAATTCAAAATCAATGATGTCGTACTTCTTAATCAAATCCCAATGCGGCACTGCCCCATCGTATAAAGTCGGAATTGTGCCATGCTCCAAAATTACTTCATTTTCTTCGGGTGTTTTTCCTGCTGGAACGCTTGAATGTGGAAGGTTTGGTAAGGTTACCAACACTTCATAAAGGTCTGATTCTAAAATCTTTAAAGATTCTTCTAATTCTTTAGAACGAACTTTCAAAGTTCCCGTTTCAGCTTTGACGGTTTCGGCTTCCTCTTTTTTACCTGCCTTCATCAAACCACCAATTTCTTTGGCAAGTGCATTTGATTTGGCAAGGGTATTGTCCAATTCAACCTGCGTTTCACGACGTTTTTCGTCTAAACGTAGCACTTGTTCAACCGCTTCTTGTCCACCTTTGAAATATTTTCTATTCAAGCCTTCAATGGTTGCGGCTTTGTTTTCTTTTATTTGTTGTATTTGTAACATGGTTGTATATAATTCAATACTTACTGATGGTATAATGTACAATTATTTTGACTTGCCCAGTCAGAAGTATCTTTAAATAATTGAGTCTTTTTAAACATATCTTGGTTATAAGCTATCCTAAATTGAGAAGATATATCCTTTTCACTAATTCCCTTGTGACTGGAGGAACAAAGAATTGCCATTACTTTCATAAAATCATGTCCATTACAAACTTGAAATAAATCATGATTACTATTATATAATTGCTGAGTTGAATCAAAAATCTGTTCTACATCTTTGATTTTTGCATCTGGAGAACGAGTAATAACCTTCTGAATTAGAGTTTTATCATCTATAACAAAAGTCCTTTTATCAAATAAATCATTAAGTCCTAAACCTCTGAAATTGAATTCTAAATTTTCAATTTCATTGTACCATCTGAAATAACCTAAGAACCTAATGGAGTTTAGCAATTTATCAAAAGTCGAATTATGGTCATTAGAATCAATTTTACTATGCTCAAAAAATATAGGACAATGACACTGCCTTTCTGATGCCATCATTAATTCGTAATCATGATAATCTGTCAAAAATAGATTTGAGAATTGTGGTTTTTCTCCTTCCAAGTGCAGGAAATCAGCATCTCTAATTCCGATAATTAGCTTGTAAATATCATTCAGAATCTCCAAGCCTTTTTCTAAGAAAATTTTCCCACCAGGAATCGTCTCTATTTTACAAGTATCATTATTGAAGAGTTTTCTGTATAACTTTACATCACTTTCTCCTTCTAATAATACAAAAACCTTTCCTTTACTTTTGGGGTGAGCAATATCAAGTCTCAATTCATTTATTTTTGTTTGTGGTGTAATATCCTCTCTCTTCATTGAATCCTCTGAGTTTCAAGATTAAACACTAAATCCCATCTATCATTAATAATTTGCGGAGAGTGAGTTGCCACAATAACCTGCATTTTTTGCAATTCCAAAATCTTTAATAAATCACTCAGAAATTCTTTTTGCCATGTAACGTGCAATGAAATTTCAGGTTCATCAATTAAGACTAATGTGTTTGGATTTGTCTTAAAAATTAATTCGTACAGTAAAACTACTTCATGTTGTTCTCCTGATGACAAATCTGTCAATTTTAATTCTACGCCAATTTTTGTCAGAAATATAAAACCTTTTTTACGATCTATTTTTATGGATTTGTAAGTAAACCTTCTTTCGTTAAGAATATTGGTAAATAATTCTAATTTATTCAAAAGCTCATCAAAAACATCCATTTTAATCTCTGAATCTTTAAGGTAAACAAGTAACACATTTGCATTTTTAGCATCATAGTCTGGTACCTCTTGTTCACTATGTGATAAACCAAAACGATTTAATTTTTCTTGTTTTTCTTTTAAAGTATTAAATCTAATATTAAACTCCTCAACTGTTAGATGTCCTTTTTCATTCAAAAGGCGTTTAGGAAATGAACTATCTAAACGTTGGGTTATAGAAAGAGAATCTTGTAAATTACTATTTAATGAATCTCTTAATTCATTAGCATATTCAGCTATAGTATCAATAATGTAGACATCATTACCTCTTTCATAACTATTACGTTTTTTCTGGGGAGTTCTTCGTAAAAGCCTTTGTTCTTTTATAATATGAACCTTTATGAGACTCGAATAATCAGTCAATTCTGGAAATATCGAATGTCTATCTGCAGTTGAATAATCATTAACCAAATCTTCTAAATTTAGTATTCTATCAGTTAGCCTATCAAGCCATTGTCCATCATCAATCTGTCTTATATTAGAATTATTCCTTAATATAACTCTAATGATATCCTCTTCAATCTTTTGAGAATTTGAAAACTGAGCAATAATTTGCACCCCTTTATAAATAATTATTTCAAATTCATTACTTATTATTTCTTTTTTAATAAAAATCTTTTTCCCATCATCAGTCCACATGGAGATTGATTTAAAGACTAATTTTTGAAAAAAATGAAGGCGGTTATTGAAAAAACTGTCAATAATATTCAAAATCATCGTTTTCCCAAAGCCATTTGGTCCAGTGATTATTAATAAATTTTCCTCATTTGTTAATGGAATTTCATAATCGAAGAGGTCGAAGAGTCCTTTTATTTCAATTTTAGTTAGTTTCATTTTCCAAGGTTTTATTTCCACAAAGATAAGCAAAAAGCCGTGTTGCAAATATCACAACACGGCTTTTAAAAAGGCATTGCTAATTATCATGGTGCCGAAAAAATATCTTTTATCGCATCTTCATACAAAAAACATCTTTCGTTCAAAGCATTCAAAGCGGCAACTTTATTTTTACCGTGAATCAAAAGCGTAATATTATGTTCGGAAGCTCCGTAGCAAATCATTCGGATTGGAATGTTTTTCATCGCTTCCAACACCTTCAAGGCAATTCCTTCTTTATCCGCCGAGAAATTTCCAACAATACACACAATGGTTTGATCTTTATCAACTTCTTCTAAATCAGCAAATTGACGTAATTCAGCCATGATAGAATCTAAATGTTCGTCATTGTCGATGGTTACAGAAACGGAAACTTCCGAAGTTGTAATCATATCGACAGGCGTTTTGTATTTCTCGAAAATTTCAAATACTCTTCTCAAAAAACCATAAGCATTCAACATTCGGGTCGAGTGAATGTAAATTGCCGTTAAATTATCTTTGGCTGCAATCGCTTTAATTTCACGGTCAGACGTTTTATCGGCAATCAGCGTACCAAAAGCAGAAGGTTCCATCGTGTTTTTCAAACGAACGGGAACACCTTTCATTTTCGCAGGTGTAATGGTACTTGGATGCAAAATTTTCGCTCCAAAATACGCTAATTCAGCTGCTTCT
>JANXRS010000490.1 GCA_025356745.1 Arcicella sp. | reverse complement strand
AAAAAGAAAGGACAAAGTTGGTCTCAAAAAGGAAGTGGGGCTTTGACTATCCTAAAAACATTAGAAATTAATAACCAATGGAATAAATACTGGCAAAAAACTGCATAAATCTAAATCACAGCTTTTTGCACAGTAGGATTTAATACAATTTGCTGAAACTTTAAAGCAGTATCCAGACACTGAGATTTTAGTAGCAGGACATACTGATAATGTTGGAACAGCAGCTTACAACATGAAATTATCACAACAAAGAGCAAATGCGGTAGCTGCGATTTTGAAGGCAAATTCGGTGTCTCGTAGTCGTTTAACAATTTTGGGATATGGCGAAAAAAATCCAGTAGCAGAAAATGTTTCAGATTCAGGACGGGACCAAAATCGCCGAGTAGAATTTGCGATTGTTGCAAATGATAAATTGAAAAAACAAGCAATGAAAAATGAAGTTGCTCAGAATTGAATATTCCTCTCTTACCTATAAAAATGGCTCGAAAGTTTTCTTTCGGGTCATTTATGCTTTAAGACTTCCTTATGCGTTTTAGTAAAACATTTTCTGTAATTTGTGCGGAAAACTATTAATGGAATTAACATAATTGGGGTTTAAAATACCCATTTATTTAGTTCTTTACAAGTTATAGTCGAACCAAAAAACATTAATGATTCGAACACACTACTTCACAAATCTAGGAAAAATAGCTTTTCAGCGATGTGGAATGATTTATTAAATTACTTATTATGTGTAAAATACCAAATATAGATTTTAAAACAAACAAAATAATGAAAATAATAATTAACAAATTTCAACTTTTGATGCTTTCAATATGTTTATTTTCGACGGTTGCAGTTGCTCAAACAACACCCAAGGATAGTATGAAAGTTGATACTGTCAAGACTAAGATGGATTCAATAAGAGCAAAAGTTACTGCCAATATAGATACTGTGAAGAAAGATGTAAAAGTTGCTGTGAATAGAGTAGTAGATAAAGTTACGCCTGATAAACCTACAGAAGTGGCCAATATAAGCACTGCAAAAAGTAATATCACTTTAACTGCAGACCCCACAATGGAATCTGTTTTTCACAAAGGCTCGTTTATAATTGGTGCAGGAATTGTCTATCAGAAAGACTTATTGCCCGTAATGTTAATGGGTGAATACGGTATTGGCAGAAATATTGGTGTTGAAGTAAGGGGTTGGTATGGCAGAAAAACCATTGATGGCATTTTATACCGGGATGGATTATTTGGTGTAGGTTTAAATTATCACTTTACGGGAGACATCAGAAGTTCCTCAAGTAGATTTGATGCGTATGTAGGAGGTTTATATGGTAAAATTTTGGATAAAACAGGTTCGGCAGTATACGCTCAAGCAGGGGCAAGGTATTTCTTTTTTCAACGCTTGGGTATATTTGGCAATTTTAATATTGGCTTAATTGGTAACAGGGGAACAAATTTATCGGTTGGCCTTGCTTACAGCCTTTTCTAAAATTAATAATGGAGAAAAATAAGAAAAAAAGTTTTAAAAAAGTGTTAATCATATCAATTTTAGGTTTGATTGCACTTTTCTTTATTATAGGTACAATTGGTTTTTGGAGTTTAAAACCAATGCTATCGAAACGCCTCAAATCCGCCGTTTTAGAAACTACGGACAGTCTGTATTATCTTGATTTTAAGGATATTAATTATGCCATTATAGCGGGACAGGCTAATATTTTAGAAGTAACTTGGCGTGCGGATACCAATATATATGAGCGTTTGAAAAAAGCCAAAAAAATGCCTGATAATATTTATCAAGGAAAGGTAAAGGGTATTAGATTGGCAGGTCTTCGCCCTTGGACAATTTTTTTTTCAAAAAAGTTGGATATTTCTACGATAACTATAAAAGAACCTAATATAGATATTACTCACGAAAAACAACTATATAATTCACTTGAAACCGCTAAATCTCCTTACCAGATTATTTCAAAATTCATAAAGTCTTTTTCTGTAAAAAAAATTGTTTTCGAAAATATTTATGTAGCTTATACAAGTCACCAAAAGCCGAAAAAGCCTCAAATTAGTCGGATAGAAAATCTTGATTTAGAGGTTTCAGATTTATTAATTGATTCTACTTCTGATAAAGATAAAAACCGCTTTTATTATACTAAGGAATGTATTTTTGGCTTAAAGAAGATTGAAATACCTTCTGAAGATTCTTTGAATACTATTAAAGTTAATGAATTATTGTTCTCTACTAAAACTCGTTCTATTTCTATGAAAAAATTAGTTCTTCAACCCCGTTTTAAGGAAATGGAATATAGCGTTCATACTAATGGAGATGATAGAATTGGAATTCAATTTAATGATATTAAGTTAGAAGGAATGGATATTGAAAAGTTATTTGAAGAGAAAAAAATATACGCCAAAAAACTAAATATTAATCATGGCAACGTAACTGTTTTTACGGATACCAGAACATTTAATGTGCCACCAAAAGCTCCATATCGCCCTTTTCCTCACGAAGCCTTTAAAAACTGGAACTTAAAATTTATGATTGATACCATTAAAATGAGAAATTTTGATATTACGTATTCTGAGTATAATCCTGATACAAAATCAGTGGGAAATGTTCTGTTCAAGAAAGTGGTTGGCAATATTCTTAACTTTACTAACGATACTATCACCTTAAAGAATAACTCGCATTGTTTGGTTGTTTTGAAGGGAGGTTTGATGAATAAAGCACCTATAGCCCTACATTTTAACTTTGATTTACTGGCTCCTTATGGTGATTTTTCGTTTACAGGAAGCGTTGCCAAAATGCAAATGCCAGCCTTAAACCAAGTAACAGAATCATTGGGATTTGCCAAAACCGAGAAAGGTTTCTTAACCGATTATACCTGTCATATTAAGGGAGATAGATATGCTCTTAATGGTTCAGCAACGATGCT
>JANXRS010000403.1 GCA_025356745.1 Arcicella sp. | reverse complement strand
GTACCCTCCTGTCTCGGGGGTGGTGAACATGAAATAAAGTTAGTATAATGCCTATCGCAAGATAGACTGGGGTAGACCACCGGACTTTGTACTATATCTAATCACACCGTGGAGGTTCGAGTCCTTCTCCTACAGCCAATTATTTGAATATTTGAGGATAAATTATTGACAACACATCATTTATTTATTACCTTTATTCTCAAATTATCAAAGTGACTATCTTTCTAATAAGTAGTCTAATTTGGTTTTTAGTTTGTTGATGAAGTGTAATTCAGAAAAGCAGTCTTTATGAGGTTGCTTTTTTTGTTTTTGCTGTTGTATAGATTCAAAAGCCATTTCCAAAAACTTTCCTTCCGATACTCAACGACTTCCAATATCTTGATATGCAACGATATAACTCTCCCGAAACATAAATGAATTGGATAAAATCCGTTTTTTCAGTCTAAATAAATGCAGGTGCAGAAATCAATAAAAAAAGGAGCAATAATCTTTTCATAATTCTTTTATTAATAAGAAATTTCAATGATTTGATGACAATTTACAGAAAAGCACCCAAAAGCTAAACTTCATTGAGTAATTTTGTATATTGAAACGGTTAAATAACAAAAAGTGAATAATACAATTTTAAGAATTGCTGTCCAAAAATCTGGACGATTGAGCGAAGACTCGCTCAACCTTTTTAAAGAATGTGGCATTAAATTCGACAACGGAGCGGGTAAATTAAAGGCTACTTCATCAAACTTTCCTGCAGAATTTCTGTTTCTAAGAGATGATGATATTCCTGGATACGTAGAGGATGGTGTAGCAGATATTGGCATCGTAGGACAGAATGTACATATTGAATCCCATAAAAACGTTTCGGAAGTCAAGCTTTTAGGCTTCTCAAAATGCCGTTTATCCATCGCTATTCCTCGTGGAGAAACTTATGATACTATTCAAGATTTAGAAGGAAAAGATATTGCTACTTCTTATCCTATTATTTTGGGTAACTATTTGAAAGAGAATGGAGTTACCGCTCATATTCACGAGATTTCGGGTTCAGTTGAAATTGCCCCAAGTATTGGTTTAGCTCATGCAGTTTGTGATATTGTATCTTCAGGTGGAACGCTTTTGAGTAATGGTTTAAAAGAAGTTGAAAAGATTTTCTTTTCACAAGCCATTATGATTGGTTGTCCAACAATGAATCAAGAAAAGCAAGATATTTTGAAGCAAATTTTATTTAGAATTGATGCAGTTCAACGGGCAAAAAATAATAAATATGTAGTATTGAATACAAAAAATGAGAATATTGATGCTATTTCAAAATTATTGCCAGGCATGAAAGCACCTTCAGTTGTTCCTTTGGCACAATTAGGATGGTCGGCAATGAGTTCTGTAATTAATGAAAATGATTTTTGGCAAAATATTGAAAAACTTCGTGAAGCAGGAGCTGAGGGAATTTTAGTGATGCCAATTGAAAAAATGATTTATTAAGAAATGAAAATTATAAGATATCCCAATAAATCAGAATACAAAGCAATTCTTACCCGACCTACGCAAGATATTTCGGTAATTGAAGAGCGAGTTTTACCCATTCTGAAAAAAGTAAAAGCCGAGGGAGATTCTGCTATTAGAGAATACGCTCTGCAATTTGATAACGTGTTTTTAGATACTTTGGAAGTTGCACAAAGCGATATTCAAAATGCAGGAAATCAATTATCAGATGATTTAAAAACTGCCATTAAGCAAGCTTACGATAATATTTATAAGTTCCACGAAGCTCAAAAATCTGTTCCAGAAAAAATTGAAACGATGGAAGGTGTAACGTGTTGGCGGAAATCGGTTGGCATTGACAAAGTTGGTTTATACGTTCCAGGAGGTACAGCACCTTTATTTTCAACGGTTTTAATGTTGGGAATTCCTGCCAAAATTGCGGGTTGTCGAGAGGTAGTTTTATGTACGCCTTCGACGCATCCAGCCATTTATTTTGCGGCTCAATTGTGTGGTATTTCTAAAATTTTTAGGGTTGGTGGTTCGCAAGCAATTGCTGCTATGGCGTATGGAACGAAAAGTATTCCACAGGTTTATAAAATCTTTGGTCCTGGTAATCAATACGTGACAGCGGCAAAAATGCTAGTGAATAAAGAAGGAATTGCTATTGATATGCCAGCAGGACCTTCGGAGGTAGCAGTTTATGCAGATAATTCAGCAAATCCAATTTTTGTAGCGGCAGATTTATTGTCGCAAGCCGAACATGGAATTGACTCTCAGGTTTTATTAGTTTCTACTTCTGAAACCATGATAGAGGCCGTAAATCAAGAGCTTAGTAAACAAGTAGCAGTTTTACCGAGAGCAGAATTTGCCTCAAAAGCACTTGAAAATTCTCAAGCGGTTCTAGTTTCGACTCAGGAAATTGCGTTAGAAATGTTGAATGAATATGCAGCAGAACATTTAATTTTATCGGTGGAAAATGCAGAAGAAATTTCTGAAAAAATTTATAATGCAGGTTCCATTTTCTTAGGAAATTATACACCCGAATCGGCGGGAGATTATGCTTCAGGAACAAATCATACTTTACCCACAAATGGTTACGCAAAAGCCTATTCTGGTGTAAGTTTAGACAGTTTTTTAAAGAAAATCACGGTTCAAAATATTACCCAAGAGGGCATTAAAAATATCGGAAAAACCATTATCGAAATGGCAACAGCTGAATCTTTGGAAGCACACGCTAATGCGGTGAGAGTTAGATTATAATCTATAAATATGAGTTTCAATTTACAAAACATAGTGCGTCAGCACATTTTAAGTCTCGCTCCGTATTCGTCGGCAAGAGATGAATATACGGGCAAAGAAGGAATTTTTTTAGATGCCAATGAAAATCCCTTGGGTTCGGTTACTCCCGAAGACTGGAATCGCTATCCTGACCCTTATCAATTGGAAATTAAAGACAAAATTGCTCCGATAAAAGGTTGTCGCCCATCCCAAATTTTCTTGGGAAATGGTTCAGATGAGCCAATCGACTTGATTATTCGTTTGACTTGCGAACCTAAAGAGGACAACGTTATTATTCTCCCTCCTACTTACGGAATGTATGAAGTGAGTGCGAATGTAAACAACATTGAGATTCAAAAAATACCATTAACTACTGATTATCAATTAAATACAGAAAAAATCATTGCTTCTATTAATCCAAAAACGAAGTTGATTTTTATCTGTTCACCCAACAATCCAACGGGTAATTTGATTGATAGAGAGGCAATTATTCAAATTATCGAAAATTTTCAACAAGGTATTGTTATCATTGATGAAGCCTATAATGATTTTTCTGATGAACCCTCTTTTGTTCCAGCATTAGATAAATTTCAAAATGTAATGGTTTTACAGACCTTTTCAAAGGCTTGGGGATTGGCTTCTTTGCGTTTAGGAATGGCTTTTGGTAATGAGGAATTAATTAAATTATTGAATAAAATCAAATATCCATATAATATTAATGGACTGACACAGAGGGCGTTACTAGAAAATATTTCCAATATCGACTTTATGAAAGATTCTGTAAAAATTTTAAATCAAAATCGTGAAGTATTGATTTCTGAATTAGAGAAATTACAAATCGTAACAAAAATATTCCCTTCCGATGCCAATTTTTTATTAATTAAATTTACGGAAGCCAAGAAAATTTTTGATTACTTAATTAGTCAAAAAGTAATCGTTAGAGACCGTTCTAAAGTTATTTTGTGTGATGACTCCTTGCGAATTTCGGTAGGATCTGAAGAAGAAAATCACATTTTATTACATCTTTTAAAACAATATAAATAATTCTAAAATGAAAAAAGCATTTTTACTTATTTTATTGACTGTCAGTTATTTATCATCTAATGCACAAGAAAAAAATTGGGCAATTGGTGCAAAAGTTGGAGACCCAGCAGGTTTGAATATTCGTCATTATCTTAGCAATGACAAGAATGCAATTGAAGTAAATGTTGGTGTATATGGGGCACTTTGGGGTTTAAGAAGTAATTATAAAAATGGCAATTTTGATGGGGCAGGATTTTCATTTAGTGGCTTGTACCTTTGGCACAACGAAATGGCAAGTAATTTGAAAAATTACTATGGGTTTGGTGCTCAATTTACCTCTCGGTCTTATTTCGTAGCTGATGGTAACGGAAAAAAAGAAATTCCGACTACTGGTCTAGGTGGTGTAGGGCAAATTGGATTGGAATATTATTTACCCAGTTCACCTATTTCAATTTTTCTGGAAGCGGGTGCTTACGTTGAACTTGTGCCAGCAATTTTATATTTACATCCACAAGCAGGAATTGGAGCAAGACTAAATTTTTAATTTATTTTTAATATCGGTTTTGCCATTTAAGTCATTATACCTACTTTTGTAGAACTAAAAGGGGGATTAGCTCAGTTGGCTAGAGTACTTGCCTGGCAGGCAAGGGGTCATCGGTTCGAATCCGATATTCTCCACTTTTAAGATTAAAGAAAAAGGGCAATGTGTTTGAATACACATTGCCCTTTTTCTTTAACTTTAATCGAATAACTATACTAATAACTTAATTGGATCTTCCAAAAATTGTTTGAAAGTTTGCAAGAATGCTGCTCCAGAAGCACCGTCAACTGTACGATGATCGCACGTTAGGGTTACTTTCATAATGTTGGTTGCATAAAATTGCCCGTCTTTCACAGCAACGGTTTCTTTAATACCGCCAACTGCCATAATACATGATTCTGGTTGATTAATAATTGATGTAAATTCATCAATACCAAACATTCCTAAATTACTAACTGTAAAGGTGTTTCCTTCCCAATCTTTTGGCTGTAATTGCTTATTCTTAGCTTTTCCACCTAAATCTTTGGTTTCAGCCGATATTTGTGACAATGATTTGGTGTTTGCAAATCGAATTACCGGTACTAATAAACCATCCTCAACGGCAACGGCCATTCCAATATGTACGTGGTGATTAATTCTAATTTTATCTCCCATCCAGTATGAATTAACTTTTGGATGTTTGGTCAAAGAGGCTGCTACTGCTTTGATAACCATATCGTTAAACGAAATTTTCACGGGTGAAATCTCATTCATGGATACACGAGCTACCATTGCTTTGTCCATATTAATTTCCATCGTAAGATAGAACTCAGGAGCAGAGAACTTAGATTCCGACAAACGACGAGCAATCGTTTTACGCATTTGGTTCAATGGAATATCTTCGTAACTTTCTTGTCCTAAAATCACAGAAGGAGCTGGCGTTGACCCTATTTTCACAGGAACATCTACTGGTTTTGCAGCAGGTACAAAATTATCAATATCAGCTTTTACAACTCTTCCATTTTCACCCGACCCTTTCACTTGTGAAATATTAATTCCTTTATCTTTTGCCAATGCTTTTGCCAATGGAGACGCTTTTAAACGAGCATCTGAATTGCTTACTTCAACGGTTTCAGTCGTTTTTGTTTCTTCAACTGCGGATGCTGAAGTAGCAACGGGTGCAGGTGCATTTATTGCCAGTGCAGCAGGTTTTCCACCGTTTAAAAGTGCTTGAAAATCGGCTCCGGGTTCTCCAATGATAGCAATTACGGAATCAACGGGAACAGTATTTCCAGCCTCAATTCCAATATAGAGAAGTGTACAAGGATTATATTTGGTTACATCTAAGAAATTGTCTAACTCAAATT
Organism: Arcicella sp.; assembly: GCA_025356745.1. Taxonomy (GTDB): domain Bacteria; phylum Bacteroidota; class Bacteroidia; order Cytophagales; family Spirosomataceae; genus Arcicella. The sequence goes on along the minus strand of JANXRS010000403.1, from coordinate 13,803 downwards.
CCATCGTGGCTTTGTCAGTTTCAACTTCTGCTAAAAGCGTGTCCCCAGGTTTCAAAACGTCACCTACTTTTTTCAACCAAGCCACCAAAGTACCTTCCTCCATTGTATCGCTCATTTTGGGCATCCCAATAATTTCAGCTTTAATTGAAGAAGCATCAATAGACGGAGTAGCTACGGCAGCAGGTGCAGGAATCTCTTCCGTTGGGGCTAATGTAGGAGTTTCAGTAGGGGTAGCCATATCTTTACTACCACTCAAAAGATGTTCATACGCCTCGCCATTTTCACCAATAATGGCAATAATACTATCAACTGGCACAGCTTTTCCTTTCTCCAGACCAATATATAATAGACGGCAATCTTTAAAATTGCTTAAGTCCATTCTTTCATCCAAATCAAGCTCCATTGTTGCTTTATCAGTTTCAATTTCAGCAATTAAGCCGTCACCAGGTTTGAGGACATCGCCAACTTTTTTGAGCCATTCTGCCACAACACCTTCAGTCATAGTGTCGCTCATTTTGGGCATGGTTATAATTTCAGCCATTTTTCTTTGTACAGGAATTTAATCTTGAAGCAAAATATCTTGCTTTTTCTTATCTTTTCAATTTTGAACCCAAAAATAAGGCTAAACGGTTGCTTTCAAAAGCTATCTTTGAAAAATATAAATTTGTCTTGATAATTGTCTGTTTCAAAATCAATTCTACTAGCTAAATTTAAGGTAATTTAGTTAAGTCGTTGAACTTTTCGAAATATCTCCAATTACGAGTTTAAACTTTTAGACAAGAGAATCGTTTTCTATCAAACGAATCTCTTGTCTAAAAAAAACTTGTTAAACGTCCTCAAAGACCTTAATTTTGTAGTTCTATAAAAAATCTCTAATGTCTTCCAAAGAAAACTCTTTATTTTTCCCTAATTTAAACGGTATTCGTTTCATTGCGGCTTTTGGGGTAATTGTTCATCATATTGAACAATTTAAAGAAAAATTTGGCTATGAAAATCATATATTTCATACCCGTTTTATTCGTATGGTCGGTCCTCTGAGCGTATTTCTATTCTTTGTACTAAGCGGATTTTTGATAACTTCTCTATTACTGGTTGAAAAAGAACGAACCAAAACGATTAACATCAAAAGTTTTTATATGAGGAGAATTTTAAGAATTTGGCCCCTCTATTATTTAACCGTTTTCTTAGGATTGTTTGTTCTACCAGAAATTTCATATCTCAATATTGAAGGAGAAACGGAATTAATTAAAGTTGATTTTAGTGAGAAATTAATCCTTTATTTATTAATTCTTCCCAATATTGTAACAGGTATTTTCAAGCATATTCCTTATGTTTCTCAAAACTGGTCGATTGGTGTAGAGGAGCAATTTTATTATTTCTGGCCTTGGGTTGTGAAGCAAACAAAAGCTTCTAAGCTACTAACTTTGATGATATTATTCTTGGTTTTTTTCTATTTAATTCGCTCATTAACAGTACTTTATATGCCTGAAAATGGTTGGTGGAAATACTTAAATGAATTCATAAAATCCCTCCGATTAACTTGTATGATTTTAGGAGCAATTGGTGCTTATTTTACTTACTTTCAACTACACTCAAAATTAGTGCAATTCATTTTTCACCGTAGATTTCAAGTATTACTCTATCTAACTTTAATTTTAATGCTTAGTTTTGGCGTATATTTACCAGGAATTAATCAAGAAGTATATGCATCTATTTTTACTTTAATCTTAATGAATTTAGCTAAAAATCCTGCTTCGATTTTAAGTTTAGAGAATCCTATTTTTAATTATTTGGGGAAAATTTCTTACGGTATGTATATGTATCATACGATTGCGGTGGTGATAGGTGTGAAAATTTCTCATTCCTTTGACAATAGTAATTGGGTAAGTTATCCGATTAGTTATGCCTTAACAATTTTAGTATCAGCACTTTCCTATGAATATTTTGAAAAGCCATTTTTGAAAATAAAAAACAAATTTACGACTGTAAAAAGTTGACATGAAAGAGTTATCAATAAGTTTAATTAGTAGTAGCAATAAAATTACCTCAACCGATACCATAAAAATGACAGATTACGAACTTTACCAAGTAGTTTACAATAAAGCATTTATTTCAATAACTTTATGTTTATTGGCATTTTTATCTTTTAAATTTCGCAATGAAATTGAACGTTTTTTTGAACGTATTGGAACTACAAAATCATTTTTATTGATAGCGTTTTTAGGAAGAATTTTACCTTTTATACTTGTTTATGTATATTATGGATACGATGCTCAATCTGACGTTCAAATCTTTTGGAAATCTGCTCAACACGCCGCCAAATTTGAATTAGTTTATCGTGATTTTGATTCCGTTTACTCACCATTTTTTGCCTACATTACAGCGATTCCTGTTTATTTTTGGGATACTGCAAGAGCAGTAACATTACTCATGATTTTGGTTGAATTATTAGTTTTATGGCTCACCATGAAAACATATCCTTCCGAAAATCAGCCATCTACATTATTTAAAGCATTAATTTATTTACTACTTCCAGCACCCTATATTTTTTGTGTTTTGGGTGGTCAAGAGGATATTTGGATGTGGGGATTTGCTTGTTTGGCTGTATATGCGTGGCAGAAGAAAAAATCTGATTTAATACTGGGAATCATTACTGGTTTAGGATTATTAACGACCAAAGCATTCTTTATTTTATTACTTCCTCTATTATTATTTAAAGTCCAACATAAAATGAAATTTATAGCGGGAAATGCCTTAATTGGGTTACCCGTTTTATTAATTTTATACATTTTTGGTGGTGATTCTTTCTTGATGCCCATTCGCTTGGCACAAGACCCGATGGCGGTAAATATGTGGTCGATTTTCAATCCATTCATTTGGGATTATGGTTTTACCAAAGACATAAAATTATTAAATTGGATTGGACTTGCTATAATCTTAGGCATAGCTTTATGGCAAACAATTAGAAGTCAAAATCTTAATATTCAACAGTTTATGCCTAAAATTTGGATAATTATTTTTACGTTAATGATGATTGTTCAGGTTGGAGCGTATGCCAATTATATTTTCATTTATGCAATGCCTTTAATCTTCTGCTTTGATTTTTTCAAGCATAAAACTTTCCTAATTCTTACTTTCATTTTTCAGGCTTTCGCAACGATTCAACCTTCTTTTTGGTTTAGAATTGGCAAACCTTTTTTGCGTTTTTATAATCTTGTTGCACCGAAATTTGCGATTGAATATAGTTTAGAAATTATTGTTTTTACGGGTGTAATATATTGGTTAAGTTTGGTTTTGAGAAAGAAATATTAAGGTTTTCAAGTAAAATTAAGTCCTTATTTACTCTTACTGTAAAAGCAAATATTCAAATATGAAAAACTTAATTCTAGCATTTTCTCTTACATTTCTTTTTATTGGGCAGTCATTTGCTCAAAATAAAAAAGACCGTATTCAATTGATTATTAAGGACAAAGAACACAAAATTGATGTTCTGGTTGATAATAAACTATTCACTTCTTATTTCTACCCAAACGATTCTATCCTCAAAAAACCCGTTCTTTTTCCAATTTTAACTTCGAAAGGGACAACAATTACCCGTGGATATCCTTTTGCCACTCGTGCGGGCGAGCGAGTAGATCATCCGCATCACGTAGGAATGTGGTTGAATTATGAATCTGTGAATGGCTTTGATTTTTGGAATAATTCAACAGCCATTAAAGACCGTACTAAATATGGAACCATTAAGCATACAGGTATTGTACAAACAAATGGAGGATATAATAAAGCCAACCTGACTGTGAAAGCGGACTGGATTGATACTGATGGAAAAGGCACAAACTTACTCAAAGAAACTACAAATTATGTCTTTCAGGCTAAAGGAAATCAACGAATTATTGATAGAATTACAACCTTAACAGCTCAAAAAGAGGAGGTTATTTTTAAGGATGTTAAAGACGGATTCTTCGCTATTAGAGTTGCTCGTGAATTAGAACATCCATCAGATAAACCTGATGTGTTTGTAGATGCAAATGGAATTGAAACCAAAGTTGATAAATTAGATAATTCTGGAATAACAGGTAATTATCATACTTCTGAAGGCATAAACGGGGAGGCCGTTTGGAGTACGAGAGGAAAATGGACAAATCTTTCGGGCAAAATAAAAAATGAAGATATTTCCATTGCCATTATTGACCATCCAAGCAATGTAAATTATCCAACTTTCTGGCACGCAAGAGGTTACGGTCTTTTTGCTGCAAATCCTTTGGGTGAAAAAGTGTTCAGTAAAGAAAAAAAAGAATTAAATTTCAAACTTGCTCCCAATCAATCTGTTACTTTCAGATACAGAACTGTGATAACTTCGGGCAAAGTTTCGGATGAGACTTTGAATAAATTGGCAGTGGATTTTGCGAAAAGTAAATTGTAGAATTAATGAGTTTAGTATAATGAGGTAATAAATTACAATCGAATTCTGCTTTAGAAACATAAACTAAAAAGGTACTTCATTCGTTTATCTAATAAATAAAACAAATGAAGTACCTTTTTTTAATCCTAATTATCCCAAATATCCTTTTTGCACAAAAAGATTTACTTTTTTATAAAATGTCTGCTACTGATTTTATGAAATTACTTGAAGTGAATAGACCAATTGATGCAAGAAATCCTAATAATGCTCTCTTGGATGCAGCTATTTTTCATGCAACAAATGAACAGCGTATTAAATTTAATATGCCTATTTTTGTTTATTCAACTCAACTTCATGAAGCCACAGTAGGGCATTCAGAGGCGATGATTAATCAAGATTTTTATAGTCACGAAAATCCTTTTAATCCTATTGAAAAAAATATGATAGACCGAATTTATCTTTATACAAAACAGTATAGATATATGGCTGAAAATATTGCTCAGCATGATATTTTAGGAGGCAATGATGATAAATATTGCTTTGAAGTTCCAAAAAGAGGACAAGATTTTATATTTCTAAATTGTAATTCAAAAAAAATAATTCCGATTCGTACCTACGCAGAATTGGCTCGTTCTGTCGTAAATGGTTGGATGAATTCTCCTCATCATAGACAAAATATTCTTGACCCTACCTTAAAATCAATGGCAACTTCTGGAAGAATTTCAAAAGGTGCTTTTAAAACACAACGTAGTCCTTTTGCACGTTTAACCCAAGATTTTGGTGGCTAATTTATTGAATTTTATCCTCCTCTAAAATATTTCTGTAAAATAAAAACACGCACCAATAGCTTAATTTAAGGATTTATTTTTGGTATATTTGTAATTATCCTCCTTTCAATAATCCTCTAATTAGTATAGTCACAAATAAATAATACTTTTTTTTAAATAAACTATCCATTTTACATTACTAACTCATTGATAATTAAGTAATTATCTTATTAGTGAATTCATGTTTCGAAAAGGATACAAACATATAAAAATATAACGAATGAAATTAACTTTTTGGGGAGCTACGAGGCAAGTAACAGGTAGTATGTATTTACTTGAATTAGATGATGAATTTAAAATTCTCATTGATTGCGGAACAAATATGGAACGGGAAATTGACTATGGGCAACCCGTTACGAATAAGGCATTTTTTCCATTTGAGGCTTCACAAGTAAATTTGGTTCTTCTCACGCACGCACACATTGACCATTCTGGAAATATACCCATGCTGTACCGTGAAGGATACGAAGGACAAGTTCTTTGCACTTCCCCAACGACTGAATTAACTACTTTATTACTCCACGATTCCGCAAATTTGAACTTGAAAAAGATGAAACAAGCGGAAGGTGATAGTAAGAAAAAGAAGAAAAAAATGGATAGATTACTTGTAAAAGGTGATTTATACTTGCAAAAAGATGTTGAAAATGCAATTGCAAATTTTGTAAGCATTGGATTCAACCAACGTTTCAAAGTCTCTGACACTGCTTGGGTAACATTCATTCCTGCGGGGCATTTATTGGGTGCAGCTCATATCATTTTGGAAGTAAAAGAAGGAAATGAAACGAAAAAAATCTGCTTTTCGGGAGATATTGGACGTAATAATTATCCGCTTCATATCGACCCATCGGCAGAAATTCCCCAAGTTGATTATTTGCTTTGTGAAACAACCTACGGAGCAAGATTACACGAAGATAAAATTTCTCCAGAAGATGCTCTCGGCGATGTGATTAAACGTACTTGTATTGATAAACCAGGCCGTCTGATTATTCCTGCTTTCTCGGTTGGACGAACACAGGCACTTCTTTTTACGTTGAGTAAACTTTATACAGAAAGGGGTTTTCAACCCATTAAAGTATTTAGTGACAGTCCGTTAGCGTATGCTTCAACAAGGGTTTATCAGAAAAATTTGAGGCAATTAAATAAAGAAGCACAGGATTTTCAAGCGGAAAATGATTCACTTTTCGATTTTGAAAATTTGCAATATATTCAATCCGAAAAATCGAGTAAGGCCATTTCTAATTATGGTGAACCTTGCATCATTATTTCAGCTTCGGGCATGATTTCTGGTGGGCGAGTTGAACAACACATTGCCACTAACATTAATAATCCTTATTGTACAATACTTTTAGTGGGATATGCCTCAGAAGGAACACTTGGTTGGCGACTAATGAATGGTCAGAAAACCCTTAGAATTAAGGATGTAGAGCATAATGTATTGGCAAATGTGGAAAAAATTGACGTTTTTTCAGGACACGGTGACCAAAATGATTTGCTAAAGTTTGTACGAAAACAATCGAAAGAAAAACTTAAAAAAGTATTTCTTATTCACGGAGAATATGAAAGCATGGGCGTTTTTAGAGATGCTTTGGAAGATGAAGGTTATTCAAATGTTGAGATTCCAGAATATGGACAGACTTTTGAGTTATAGATTTTGATTAAACTTTACGGAAGGCTTCGCTTTGAGCGAAGCCTTCCGTTTTTTATGCTATTTTTGTTATTAAATATCTCTTTCAAAAATATGCAAACAACCCTAATCACTAACGATGCCGTAGTTTTCGGAATTCTTCTGGGAGTTATTTACTTGACTTTTTATACTTCTTCCATCCAAAATCGTTTTTGGCAAAAGTTTTATCTGTTTTTCCCCAGTATTTTAATTTGCTATTTTGTCCCTGGATTGCTCAATTCTTTTAATATTATTTCGGGAGAAAATTCTAAATTATACGATGTTGCTTCCAAATATTTATTGCCCGCTTGCTTGGTATATTTTACGATAAGTATTGATTTCCAAGCTCTCAAAAGATTAGGACCAAAAGCAATTATTGTATTTCTGGCGGGTTCTTTGGGTGTAATGGTCGGTGGTCCTGTTGCTTTATGGATTGTGAAAACCATTAGTCCAGCAACCGTTTCGGGCGAAACATGGCGTGGATTAGCCACGATTGCAGGAAGTTGGATTGGTGGAAGTGCCAACCAAACGGCTTTGAAAGAAGTCTTTAATCCATCGGCAGAAATATTTTCACAAGCCATTGCCGTGGATGTTCTCACGGCTGAATTATGGTTAGCTTTATTACTTTTTGGGGTAAGTAAAGCCCCTCAAATTGATAAATGGATGGGAGCTGATACGAGTGCGGTTGATGAAATCAGAGAGAAAATTGAAAGAGAATACGCTAATAATCAACGTATTCCAACTTTTACAGATTTGCTATTAATACTTTTTATGGGGTTTGGTACTACGGCACTCGCCCATGCTTGTGCGGATTTGATTGTGCCATTTATTGCTAATAATTTCCCTACGCTTAAAAAATTTAGCCTCACTTCTTCCTCTTTTTGGGTAATATCGCTTGTAACACTTTTTGGCTTGATTCTTTCCCAAACCCGTGCAAGGGAAATTGAAAAAGTAGGAGCTTCAAAATTTGGGAGTATTTTCTTGTTCATTCTCATTACAACGATTGGCATGAAAATGAATATTATTACTGTTTTTGAAAAACCACAATTATTTTTAGTAGGAATTATCTGGATGGTTTTCCATGCTTTTTTCACTTTAATTGCAGCTTATATAACTAAGTCACCTTATTTTTTCACAGCAGTTGGCTCACAAGCAAACGTGGGCGGAGCGGCTTCAGCATCCGTGGTTGCAGCGGCTTTTCATCCTTCATTGGCTTCTGTGGGAGTTTTACTGGCAATTTTGGGGTATGCCTTGGGAACTTATTTAGGCTATCTAACAGGTTTAATGATGCAATGGGTAATGATTTAAGAAACATACTCATTGAAATTTTCGTTCTGATCTACAAAAGAGTTTTGGGAAATTTGAACACAATATTTTGTGTATTTTAAACCTCCCATTATAATTTTCAAAGATAAGGACGTAATTTTGTATTAGGTAGATAAATAGATTAAATACTGTTTCAAGTATATTAAATCTTACAACACATTTATACCATTAAATAAATATCGTGAAAAACATACGTAATTTTTGCATCATCGCACATATTGACCACGGCAAAAGCACCTTGGCTGACCGATTAATTGAGTTCACTGAAACTGTCCAAAAACGTAATATGCAGGCTCAGTTGCTTGATGATATGGATTTGGAACGTGAAAGAGGAATCACCATCAAGTCGCACGCCATTCAAATGAACTATGTTTCTCATGGTGAGAGCTACGTTTTTAACTTGATTGACACGCCTGGTCACGTTGATTTTTCGTATGAAGTATCCCGTTCAATTGCAGCTTGTGAAGGTGCATTATTGATTGTGGATGCTGCACAAGGTATTGAAGCACAAACAATTTCGAACCTTTTCTTGGCATTAGGACACGACTTAGAGATTATTCCAGTACTAAATAAAATTGATCTTCCAGGAGCAATGCCTGAAGAAGTGAAAGACCAAATTGTCGATTTATTGGGTTGCGACCGTGATTCAATTATTCATGCTTCGGGAAAAGAAGGCATTGGTATCGAGGATATTTTGGAAGCGGTAATTCACAGAATTCCAGCCCCCAAAGGCGACCCCGCAGCTCCCTTACAAGCCCTAATTTTTGACTCAGAATTTAATTCATACCGTGGAATTGAGGTAATATTCCGTGTTTTTAATGGGGAAATTAAAAAAGGAGATAAAGTAAAATTTGTAGCGACAGGAAAAGAATATTTTGCCGATGAAATTGGAACACTTCGGTTTGAAAAAGAACCTAAAAATTCCATTAGTGCAGGTGACGTAGGCTATTTAATTTCTGGAATCAAAGAAGCAAAAGAAGTAAAAGTTGGTGATACCATTACTCACCGAGACCGTCCTTGTAAAGACTTTATTCAAGGGTTTTCGGAGGTTAAACCAATGGTTTTTGCAGGTATTTATCCCGTTGAAACTACTGAATTTGAAGATTTGAGGGATGCCATGGGTAAACTTCAACTCAATGATGCTTCTTTAGTCTGGGAACCTGAAACTTCCATGGCTTTGGGCTTTGGTTTCCGTTGTGGATTTTTGGGAATGTTACACATGGAAATTGTGCAGGAACGTCTGGAACGTGAATTTAACATGACCGTGATTACCACTGTTCCTTCGGTGAAATTCAAAGTTACGCTTACTGATGGTGAAGAAATTTGGGTTTCTGCCCCTTCTGAATTGCCAGAACCCAATTTAATTAATTTTGTTGAAGAACCCATTATTAAGGCTCAAATCATCACAAAAGCCGATTATGTGGGAGCAATCATGAAATTGTGTTTGGATAAAAGAGGAGATTTAAAAAATCAAATTTATCTTACTTCTGACCGTGTGGAATTACAATTTGATTTGCCACTTTCAGAAGTTGTCTTTGATTTCTTTGATAAATTAAAAACTATTTCACGTGGATATGCCTCATTGGATTATGAGTATAAAAACTACGAAATTGGTGAAATGGTGAAGTTGGACGTAATGTTGAACGGTGAAAAAGTAGATGCTCTTTCTGCCATTGTTCATCGTGATAAGGCGTATGACTGGGGAAAACGTTTATGTGAAAAACTCCGTGAATTATTACCAAGACAACAATTTGATATTGCTATTCAAGCGGCAATTGGACAGAAAATAATTGCTCGTGAAACCGTAAAAGCATTGCGTAAAGATGTTACTGCCAAATGTTATGGTGGTGATATTTCTCGTAAACGTAAATTATTGGATAAACAAAAGAAAGGTAAAAAACGAATGAGACAAGTTGGAAATGTAGAGATTCCACAATCTGCATTTATGGCGGTTTTAAAATTGGATTAATAGAAAAGCCTCTGTATTTATTTACAGAGGCTTTTTTAAAAACAAAATCAAATGATGATACAATTTAATAAAACTCTTGTGGAAGATAATGAACTCCCTTGGGAGGTCGTAGATGCCAAGATCAAACGAAAAATTATGTCTTATAATGATGACTTGATGTTGGTAAAAGTTGCTTTTGAGCAAGGAGGAATTGGAGCAACTCACAAGCACCCACATTTACAAATTAGTTACCTTGCCAGTGGTGTTTTTGAGATTACGATTGGGGGAGAAATGAAAACTTTGAAAGATGGCGATGTTTATTTCGTTCCTTCTGATGTACTTCATGGGGCAGTTTGTTTAGCAGATGGTATTTTGATTGACGTTTTTAATCCAATGCGGGAGGATTTTATAAAAAACTAATTCGATAGATTGAACCACTTTTTGCTCTGACATTTCCAACTGCTTTTGATTTTTTTGCTAAGTTTGTAACCGTTCCAGAAATTCCCAATGAATCAACTGATTGCGTCTGAAATGAAAATATTTTTAATAGGGTTATTAGTAGTAATTTCATATCTAAAAGTTTAAAACTCACCTATACCGATTCCAAGTCGGTGTAGGTGAGTGAGCTTATTATCTTGCTAGCAAATTCATTTTTACTTATTTTAATACCTCGATTGTAATCTTACTATCTCCATAAATCCGCTGTGTAGCCTTTATAAAATCCGCTTCATTAGCCTTATAAATGTTCTCTACGTATTTCTGAGGGTTAATATCAAACAATGGAAAAGCTGTTGATTGCACCTGAATCATGATTTTATGCCCTTTCTTAAAAGTATGCAATACATCTTGCAAACGGAAATTTACATCCGTTTTTTGATTAGCAATCAGTGGCTGAGGCATTGAAAAAGAATTCCGAAAACGTGAACGCATAATTTCACTCCGAACCATTTGTTGATACCCACCAAGCGTAATATTTTTGGGGGTATATGAACTATTTTTCTCATCTCCAGGGTAAACATCAATCAATTTTACAAAGAAGTCAGCGTCTGTTCCAGTGGTAGATATTTTAAGATTTGCCATAATTTCACCTCCTAAAGTCATGTCTGCCGTTAAAATATCAGTTTCAAAAACCAGAACATCCGTTCTTCTACCCGCAAATCGTTGGTCTTCGCTCATATAATTTCTGGGCGTAAATCCTGTTATCTGCTTTGGGTCTTCAGTGTATGGAACTGGTTTTGCGGGGTCAGAAACATATTCAGAGAAGCCTTTTCCTGCTATTCCCGTTACAATTTTCCCGTCTGGATTCAAATAAAAATTAACTTTTTGAGCCGTTTTTACAGGATATTCAGAAAACTCACGCCACTCTTTTTTACCTGTATCAAATAAATAGGCTTCAGGCAAACCCGTTTTTCCATCTCCAGATTCTTTCAAAAAGTGTTTGAAGAATTTTAATTCCATATTCTTCTGAAAATACGTAGCAACGCTATCTCCAAAGTAAATATTGGAATGCATCGAATGTCCACGCTCACGAGCCCAATCACCGTGTCCAAAAGGTCCCATAACGAGTGTATTGTAAGCATTTGTATTATTTTTCTCAATGGTCTTATAAACATTCAAAGGACCCATTACGTCTTCAGCATCGAACCAACCGCCCACAAGCATCATAGCAGGAAGATTTTTAACATTTTTTAAGTGGGGGAGAATATTACGTTTTTGCCAAAATTCATCGTAGTTAGGATGATTAATGGTTTCTTGCCAGAAGAAATTATCACCGTAAACCTTTGTAAAATTCTTTAAAGGAGTCATTGATTTATACCAATCAAAACCGTCCAGAGAATTAACTTTTGGAAATTTATCGTCATACCAAGAATCTGCCATAGGTTTTGGATGCTGTACGCCAAAAACAGGAAAAGTTAGTCCGTATCCAACCGTAAATGCTCCGTTATGGTGAAAATCATCAAAATAAAAGTCAGAAACTGGAGCTTGCGGTGAAGCTGCTTTCAAAGCTGGATGTCCACTCAATGCCCCTGTGACGGCATAATAACCAGGATATGAAATTCCATATTGACCAACTTTACCATTATTATTCGGAATATTTTTTATCATCCAATCAATCGTGTCATACGTATCCGAAGACTCATCTACATCCGTTTTCGTGGTCTTATTATCATTTTGAGGAGTCATATTTGTCCAAACCCCTTCCGACATCCAACGCCCACGCACATCCTGATCAACGAAAATGAATTTTTCTCGCATCATATACCTTGAATAGTACAACATTTTTGGATAATCATCTTTGCCATAAGGAGCAACATCATAACAAGTGCGTTGCATTACAATTGGATATTGATTGGTCGGCGAAGCATCCTTAGGCGTATAAACATTGGTAAATAATTTCACCCCATCTCGCATAGCAATTTGAAATTGAGTTTTGACGTAATTGTCACGAACGAAAGCTGAATCTTGTTGAGCAACAGTCATCGTTTGGGCTTTGGTCAGGAAAGACAATAAGAAGATTGTTAATAAAATAGAAAGTTTTTTCATCTTTTTAATTGGTTGATTTTATGATAATCACAAAGATAAAAGGACTTCTTAATTATCAAATTATTAATTTTGAGTTAACTATAAAATATGGTTATCTTTGCGTTTGCTCTGACTATATTGTCACGCCATTGTTATTTTCACCAGGAAATGTCAAAACTTGCTACTGAAGACAAATTTTTTGATTTGTCGGATTATGGAAGACCTATTGCTACCATTTTTGCCAATCAGTTAAAAAATACCAGCTTTACACCCATCCATGTTACTCTACTCTTTGGTATTTCTGGATTAATTGCCATATACTGCATCTTAGAGGGTCATTATTTTTCCGCAGGATTCTTTCTAATACTCAAATCAATTATTGATGCTGCCGATGGAGAATTGGCGAGAGTAAAAAATACGCCCTCCTACACAGGAAGATACCTCGATAGTGTATTTGATATTATCTTGAATTTTTCATTCTTTATGACGATTTGTTATGTCTCAAATGCAACTTTCACCTTCACTATTTTGGCTTTTATCGGCGTTCAATTACAAGGAACACTTTATAATTATTATTATGTAATTTTAAGGAATAAATCAATTGGTGGAGATTCAACGAGTAGGATTTTTGAATATAAATCGCCAAAAGCATTTCCTAGTGAAAATCAGAAATCGGTTGATATTTTATTCAATCTGTATTCCTTCTTTTACGGTTCTTTCGACAAGACAATCCATTTTTTTGACCAAGATGCTCATAAAGTAAAAACCTTTCCCAACTGGTTTATGACGATGCTTTCAGTCTATGGATTGGGATTTCAGTTATTGATTATTGCTATTATGTTACCGCTTAATTTAATTGAATATATCATACCTTTTTTCATTGTTTATACTTCCCTTATCTTCGTATTGATCAGCATTAGAAAGGTATTTTTGAAGGCTTAGTTTTTGATTTTAATTTTTCAAATAAAATCTACAAAATCCTTCGTAAATTCACGTTCCACTCAAAAAACTCATCAATGACTGAATCAAACCCGCAAGAACTTAAAAAAGAATTATCTCTGACTGATGCCACCATGATTGTGATTGGCTCAATGATTGGCTCAGGAATTTTTAT
>JANXRS010000402.1 GCA_025356745.1 Arcicella sp. | reverse complement strand
GAAGTATTTATGTTAACATAAACCTAAAACCAGATTCAAATTTTCATCAATTTATTATTTCTGGCAAAATTACAGTTATAAAATTGTACTATTCATTGATTTTAAACTCAAAATTGCATTTTTAAATGCGTTCAACCTGGCACGTAATTGAATTAGCAGCTTATAAAAATACTAATGCAGCCTTAATGGTATTTAGTAAATATCCTGACTTAGAAATTATGGTTAGACCATTTATGGTAGCTGTGGAATCGGGAGCAGGACAACAATTAGCTGGTCAGATTGCTTCGGCTCAGATTGCTATTTCAAAGCTCTCCTCTCCTACCGTCTATTGGGTAATGACGGGTGATGAATTTACTTTGGATATTAATAATCCGCTTGCTCCCAAAATACTTTGTTGTGGCAACAACCCTGAGCGTATTGCTATTTACGGAACAATATTTTCCCTTTATACTTCACGTTTAATTAAGTTAATTAATAAACAAGGGAAACGACATTCAGCTTTATTTTGGGACGAATTACCAACCATGTTTATCAAGGGATTAGATTTACTGATTGCAACAGCTCGTAGTAATCGAGTAGCGACTTGGTTAGGTATTCAAGATTTCTCGCAGTTGTATAAAGATTATGGTAAAGAGGAAGCGGACGTAATCCTTGGCATTCAAGGAAATGTATTTTCTGGGCAAGTGGTTTATGAAACCGCTAATAAATTAAGCGAAAGATTTGGCAGAACCAACCAAGAAAAAGAATCAGTTACTTTCTCTCAAAATGATACCTCGGTACAAGTATCACAGGAATTACAAAACGTAATCCCTGCCTCAAAGATTTCAGAACTGGAGCAAGGTCAATTTGTTGGTATAGCATCAGGAAGTTACGGCGAGGAAACAAATTTCAAAAAGTTCAATGCAAATATTTTGCTTGATCCTAATATTGGGAATGCCGATGAACCACTCCCTAAAATAAAGGACTTTAAAGTATTAGCTGCATCAATGGGAATTGAGATTAATTCTTCAGACGAATTAGAAAGATTTAAAGAGAATATTGTACGTAATAATTTCTTAACAATCAAAAAAGAGGTTACAGACTTAATTGACTATGAACAAAATATGCTTTTAACGCAAACGGAATTAGATTTTGTCAATAAAAAATTAGGAGAATAGACACCGATGGAAGCGACCAATAATAAAATACTGGTCGCTTCCATCGGAAATTTATGATATTAAACTAAATGTAAGCATTTTTCAAGTAATTTTTTTTCAAAAAATATGTCCATAAATGAAATTTCATATTGGTTGAAAAATGCCATTAGTTTTAATATTGTGTCCGAATTTCCTCTTACTTTTTTGAGAATATTCAGTTCTTGATGTGTCATACCCGTAAATTCAAGTATTGCTTCGTTCTGCATTTTTTGCTTAAATGTAGGCTTTGAAGGAATTTCGGTATTTGGGTATCTTTCCAGATATAATTTCCAAATGATTTCACAGATGTTATCATGAATTTGAGTGAGATAAAACACTTTAACTTGATCTTTATTAAGTATTTGGTAATAGTTTTTTAGTTCTTCGTTCGTTTGATGGTTCATTGTAATGAAGGTTGGTTTTATATTGTTTTTTTCTTAAGGTTTTCTTACCAAGGCATAAAACCCATACGATATTTTAATATATGTATAATATAAATATTTATATTTGTATATTTATTATAAGTATGATTATTTCTATATTTAGTATAAATATAAATATTAAATATTAAATTTCAATATAAATGTACATTTTAAGTGTATTTCAACTATGAGTGCAGAACATGAAAATTTAAATAATTCTACACAAGAGGTAGATAGTCGTATCGTAGAAAATTTAAGTCCAAGTCTTATCATAGCTTCAACGGATGAAATCATTATTGAAACACTAAAAGAAAAGTCTGATGGAATGGTTGGTGTAATCTCTGAAAATGTGCAAGAACATCAATTGGCAATTGCTGAAAATAAAAGACAGCAAATTGACATTTTAACGGATAATACTACTTCAAATGATTGGCAAGCTAATTTTACTAATGTTTCTATAGATAACAGTATGGAAGCAGTTAATGGGGATTTAATGGCACTGAGTATTTTATCTAATAAAAGTTATTCAGAACAATTGTTACAAGGAAAATCTATCATTTATCAAGGTGTTCAGACTGATGCTTCTGGAAAACCCAAAGCATTTACGGGTTTAAAAATGTTACAACTTACCCGTGATATTAAAAACAATACGCCTGTTCTGACCTTAAATACCCCACAAAGATATGATTTTCAGGCAAATAACAAAGAACTAACTCCCCCAAAACGGCTAACTGCCTCCCTACATTTTGATGTAGCAAACGAAATTGCAGATAAACTTGAAAAATCTTTTGGGCTGGAAAAAGACTTTTCTAAGGACAAGGACCTTGAAACGCTTTTTTTACTCAGTGATAAGGAAGGGCAATCACAAATTTTACATAAATTAAGTGATAAAGAAGCCTTTATTGCCTTGAACGCAATACAGAGAATTGGGCATAAACATCTCTTGAATGATAACCAACGAAAGGAGTTTTACAAAGAATTGGAAAAAGAGGGTTTTGTGGGATTCTATCATGAGGTAACAACTAAAATTGGGAAGGATATTTTTCTGGAATCGAAAAACTTTTCAATGGAAAATGTACCTACAAAGTATAAGGGTGTAAAACTAACACCTTTGCAATCTTTTCAGTTAGCCAAAGGAAATACTGTTAATATTGAGGGAATTAAAGATGATAAGGTGGAAGGCATTTATACCGCTAATGTAAAATTAGATGTATTCACTGGCAAAAATATTGAACAAGATCGTAAAGTTTCAACGGAAAAATTAGATAAATCAATCGGATTGAATGCGGCTGTTGAAAAAGTTGTGAATAAGGAAACAACTATTTCTGGACCTAAATTAAATCTGAGAATGTAAATATAATATCCTTGTTAATAATCTTACACAGGTAAAGTTGCTAACAAGGATATTATATTTTTATTTGAGTATATATTTCGATGGAAAACATCTCAACTTCTACAATTGCCGTGAATGCTTTTTTGATGTTCTCAATTAAGATTACTAAGTATTTTTAGTTTATCTAAAATCAAAGCGGCTAATTGATTAGTATTAATTTACCTTTGATTTAACATTTTCCTAAGCCCGTAAAAAGTTCGTTCCAATAGCCTCATATCTTCCGTGATAATCTCCAACGAACCTTGCATTTCGGCTTGAAAAGGTAAAGTTTTGTCATAATTTGTAAGCAATCCCTTTTCTAATTTAATCTTTATTCGATATTGGCTTCCTGTGGGCGTAGGCTCAATTTCTTCGATATTCCCAGACAAACTGCCGTATTCTTCAAAAGGATAATTTACTAATTTGATAATCACTTTTTGCCCAACTTTTACCTTCCCAAAATTCTGAGCTGAGACGATTGATAAAGCTATAATCGGTTGATTTTGAGGCAAAACCGCAAAAAGCGTATCACCTGTACGAATCATTTGATTTTCCGTAAGATTTTTCAAGAAACTCAATTTGCCATCCGAAGGAGATGTAATCACATAATTTTGTTGCCAATTTACCAAAAGATTATCAATATTTTGAACGGATTGAAGAATATTATCTCGGTAAGTTCTCGTTTTTTGGACGAGCTCAAAATCTAATTCTGACAAAGTTTTTTGCTTTTCTGAAAGCGTTAAACTATTCTCTACTAAGGATTTAGCGTAGGTTTCTCTTTCTTTTTTCTTCTGGATAAAAGTGTTCTCCAAGTTCAAATACTCTAATTTTCCATATACTTTGTCTTGGTATAATTTCTTATCTACTTGATATTTTATTTCAGCATTGCCAAACTCCTCAGTGTTCAAATCTACCTGTCGTTCGTTAATGACAATCATTTTTTTGTAATCAGCAATCTGTTGCTCCAAAATTCTTCTTCGTTGTTGATAAATAGCATCTCCCATCAATCGTTCGGATTCATGGTAGTTTTTTTGGAGGCTGTTATACTCAACTTGTAAGTCTCCAAATGTAAAAGCATTGGAAGGAAAACTTACTTTTGAAGAAGGCTTTTGAAGATAAGTTTTAAGTTGTTGAGAAAGCGATTTCAAGACTGAAAGATTCTCTAATCGAGTGGTATTTTCAATTTCAGCCAAAAAATCTCCTTGTTTCACGAATTGATTAGGTTTCACTAAAAGTTTTTGCAAACGCCCAGATGAACGTGGAATGACCTTAAATGGTGGTTTTTCGGTTGTAATCATTACGCTTCCCTTGATGATTTCTGGATATTTAATGTACCAAGAGGCTATCAAACCTAATACTCCCAAAAGTGCAATGACCGTTAATCCATATCGAATAATTCCAGCAGGACGTTTGCTCAAAATCTCATTGACTTCTTCCGATCGCAATTCGAGATTGGGACGTGTCGTTACGGGTGTGCTGCCAAAAGAATCTTTCAAAGTCTCTGGTTTTGAGCCGTTTAGATGAACGGTTTTTGTTTCTATGTCCTTTATGTTGATTTCCATTAATTCCCCAATTCCAATTGATTTTTCACTAAATCAAAATACTCTCCACGTTTCATCGTCAGGCTTTCGTGTGTACCAGTTTCAATAATTTCGCCTTGATGAAGAACTACGATTTGGTCAGCATTTTTAACGGTACTTAATCTATGAGCAACTACAATTACGGTCCGTCCATGAAAAAATTCCTCCAAATTTTCTAAGATTTTCTTTTCATTATTGGCATCCAAGGCGTTGGTAGCTTCATCAAAAAATAAGTAATTAGGTTCTTTATAAACGGCTCTGGCAATTAATAGACGCTGTTTTTGTCCTTGACTTATCCCATTGCCTTCTGAACCAATTTTAGTATTAAATCCCAAAGGCAGACTCTCAATAAACTCCATAATATTTGCGACTTCACAAGCGTGATAGAGTTTTTCAATGTTTGGGTTTTCGTCTCCCAAGGCAATATTTCTTGCGATAGTATCTGAAAAAATAAAACCATCTTGCATCACCACGCCACATTTCCCTCTCCATTGATTTGCCTTAAAACTCTCAAAAGGCGTATTCCCAACTTTTATATCGCCCTTCAAATCATAGAATTTAAGCAATAATTTCAATAAAGTTGTCTTTCCGCTCCCACTCATACCTACTATGGCAGTAACTTTCCCTTGAGGAATTTCTAAAGTTATATCCTTCAAAACAGGCTCATTTCCTGCTCCTGGATAAGTAAAACTAATATTTTTGAGTGAAATACTTGCTCCTTGATAACCTGCATGAATAGGGGCTTTTGTTTGATTTCCCTTTTCTTCATCATCTAACTCATGGATTTCATTCAAACGCTCCAAACTGATTTTGGCACTTTGAGCGGACTGTACAAACTGGATTAGTGACTCAATCGGAGCGTTCAGTTGTCCGATGATGTATTGCACCGCCAACATCGTTCCCAAGGTCAATTGCCCATCCACCACGGCTTTTGCGGTGAAGAAAGTTATCAAAATATTTTTGCCTTCATTCAAGAAAAATGCCCCTGCCTGTTGGTATTGATTGAGAGCCAATCCTTTAGTTTGAAACTGAAACATTTTGGTTTGGATGCGTTCCCATTCCCAACGTTTGAGGTGTTCGGCATTGGCTAATTTGGTTTCTTGCATCCCCTGAATCAACTGCACTAACGAGCCTTGATTTTTGGCAGATACATCAAACATCTTGAAATCTAATTTACGTCTTTCTTTCAAGAATAAAAGTACCCACAACCCGTACAGGATTGAACCAACCATAAAAATTGAGAAAATGGTCATGCTGTACATACCTAAAACCACCCCAAAAATAAGGAGATTTACTAAGGAAAAAAGCGTGCTGAGGGTTTGCCCTGTCAAAAATTGTTCAATTCGGCTATGGTCGCCGATGCGTTGCATGATGTCGCCAAACATTTTTGTATCGAAAAACGACATCGGTAATTTCATCAGTTTTATCAAAAAATCGGAGAGAATTGACAGATTAATACGAATACTGATGTGGAGCAAAATCCACGAACGGATAAATTCTACAACGGTTCTACTGGCAAAAAGCATCAATTGGGCTGCCAACATCACATAAATAAAGTTGAGATTACGAGTCTGAATACCGACATCAACAATTGATTGCGTAAGGAAAGGGAAAACCAATTGCAAACCACTACCCACCAACAGCCCGATGGCTAATTGGAAAAGTAGTTTTTTGTATGACCAAAGATATTTGAGGAGATAAGAAAAATTTAAACCCATTTTTTTATCATCTTCTTGTTCAAAAAAAGCGGGTGTTGTTTCTACCAAAAGAGCAACCCCAACGGGTTTGCCTTCTTCTTGAGAAGTTGCCCAATGCTCACAAAAATCCACTTGCGACATTTTTCGTAAGCCTTTTGCGGGGTCAGCTAATAGAACGAAGCCCCTTTTTGCCTTTACCAATACCACAAAATGATTTTGTTGCCAGTGAATAACACAGGGTAGAGGAGCGTCTTTAACTAATTTCTCGAAAGGAACTTTTATTGCCAGCGTTCTGAACCCCACACTTTCGGCAGCCTCGGCAATACCCAATAATGAAACTCCCTCCCGACTAAACCCCGAAGCATTCCGTAATTTTTGAAGATTGAGATTACGCCCATGATGCTTTGCTATCATCCTGAGACAGGTAGGTCCGCAATCCATTTGGTCGAGTTGTTGGTAGAAGGGGAATTTAGGCATAGGGTGGGGTTTTGATTGAACTCTACATATGACAGTTTTTTGGTGATTTGGATATTTGGAGAGAGGATTTTATGTAAATAGAGATAGTTACACTTCAACCCTCTCCGCTAATTCTTTCACGTGATATTTTAAATCTTGAACGGTATAAGGCGATACCAATTCTTTGCCATTGACAAAGAAAGTGGGCGTGTGCGTTATCTCCGCTTGATTGCACCATTCTCTATATTCAAGTAACTGATTTTCAGCATTTTGTTTAATTATAGCAGGATATTTAGCTGACCATTTTTCGTAATTTACTATTTTGTACCATTCATGTAAAGCCTCGTGTTGTTGCTCTTCGGGGAGACTGCAAAGATGTTTTATTACTTTTTCGTTTTGTGGACTACCAGTGAAGACATACTCTACTTTTATATAGTCGCCATAACCGCCCAATAACTTTTCCACCGCTTCGTGGGCTTTGGCACATGGTCCACAAAAGGGGTTGGAAACCATCGTGATTAATACCGATGCTTCGGGGTCTCCTGCGGTGATGTTGCTCATGCCCGTATGTACATATCGCTGGTTTTCGAGAAGGTTTGTGAATAGATTTGTGTTGTATTTATAAGCCATTACTGAACGTTCTAAGTCGGGTAAAGCCCTTGCTTTCTCAAGAGACGGTTTGATGAATGCCCAGATAGACGTGGGTATTAACAAGCTAATTATCAATAAGTAAACTGAATTGATGGATGAAATAGAAAGAGCATTATTATTAAAAAGTACAATAAATTGTAACACCAAAATCGCCTGAATGACCAAACAAAGTGTACACCATTTTTTCACAATTTGCCATTGATAATAAATTGAGAAAACGGTGTAAGGCAAGGCAATTAATGATACAATTGTGAGCGTACTGAGGTAGTCAAATTTATGGGAAAGAAAACAGATAAGCGTAAAAATACTAATACCCGCAAAGTACCAAAAGCCAATTTCTGCCCAACTGAAATATTGAAACAGTTTTGAGCCTGACGAAGCCAAAACGGTGTCGCAATTGGTTTGATTATTGAGGTTACAGAGTTTTTCGATGGTAGGGTTTTTGATGCCGTATTCGCCCAATAAAATAATGGTACTGACGGCTATTCCCAATACTAAAATCAACCAAAGGACTGCATTTTGCCAAGTTTCAGCAATGGCAGAACCACCCAAAGCCACCAAACCCAAAGTGATAAACCCAAGCCATTTCTCGGCATTTGCAAAGGTTTGTTTTCTATTAATTTCTACAAAATTAGGTTCGGCTGATTTATGGGTGATTTCTAACAACAGCGTTACGCCTTTCCACTTGCTGGTGAAAAGTTCGATGGAGTCCGTAATTGTGCCTTTTTCAGAATCCGAATAAGTAACTTGTTGATTTTCAAATTTTTGCAGTAAAACAAAATAACCCTCACGCCCATCTTCGATGTGTGCAATGGCAGGGAAAGTGATTTCCTGTAATTGTTGAGGGGAAATTTTGACCGCTAAATTATCCACCTGCCATTCCGAAAGAATATCCGAAAGAGCCGAAAGACTTGGATAATCTGGGTGAAATTTGAAGGCGGTTTTCAACGTATTTTCACTGACTTTTAGGTTCAGTTTTTTTACGATTTGTTCGAGGTTGTTTTGGTAGGTCATAGGGGTAATAGGGGTCATAGAGGTTTTTGTGGGATTCAATTCTTTTTAATATTTGCAGCCAACATTTTATGTAATTCTGCCAATTCAATTCCAACGTTAATATGCATTATTTTTCCTTCTGTATCAATAAGCACTGTTTCTGGAATTCCATTTACAAAATAATCTTTTGCAATAGTTTTATTTCCATAAATGTGATTCCAATTCATTTGCTTTTTCTTGATAAAATTTAGAAATCTATTTTTATCAGAATCATCCGAAACGTAAATTATAGCTAAATTAGCAGGTTTATATTTATTTCTAATAACCTTTATTATAGGCACTTCCTTCACACATGGTGCACACCAAGTTGCCCAAAAGACCAACAGTACATACTTACCTTTAAAATCATCTAATTCTATTTTTTCACCTTTAATGTCTGTCGTTTTGAAGTTGGGGGCACGCTTACCCAGTTCTGGTGCATGGTCAAATCTATTTCTTTTTTCATCAATAAGTTTCTCTAATTTTTTACCTTCAAAACTATTGCGTAATTCAATTGGGAAAGAACTAAATACTTCACGTACATTATCAGATTCAAGAATAGGTTTTTGGGTGATAATATCTCTAAATTCAATAAAAGCTATGTAGTCTTCTGAATGTAATTTAATAAATTCTAATTGCTTATCGTAAAGTATATTTTGGGCTAACTGAGCATTTTCTTTACTTTTTAGTAGATTTTCATAATTAGCTATTACAATTGGTTTCGGCAATTCATTTAATTTTCTAAACTCGTAATCAACTTTTTTTTGTTCTTCATTAACTTTTTCAAGCTCTTTTTTTGTAACCATTCTAAAACTATTACTGAAAGATGGAAAATCTATTGCGTTTTCTGATTTATATGCTTTCCACAAATAACCTTTGGATGTACTATCACAAGAAATATATTGAATTTTAGCAGGTTTTTCATCCAAAAAAAACCGTCTTGCAATTTTAGAAGTGCTATCAATTGCTTCAAATATTTCTAAAATACATAATTTTCCATAATAAGTACCTTCAACTAAATAGTGACTACCTTCTTTCTTTACAGAAGCGGAAACGAATTTTTCTCCATTGTGAAAAAGAAATGTCATCTCCCTATATTTTCCACAATTTTCAACACGAAAATCTACGTGAAATATATTTTGTCCATAAGAACTTATTGTGAAAAATATTAGAATAATTAAAAATATTAATCTTTGCATAATTTATAAATGGAAACTGACCAGTAGTTTCATAAATTAATCCTAAAACTACTGGTCAAAGTAAATAAAATTCAAATAAAATTAGTAACAGGTTCCTGAACCTGGACAAACATAAAAACAAGGACTTGATGTAGTCCCACTTCCAGATGCAGAACAGACACCAGTATAGAATACACTTGTTGTATCAGTTCCAGTTGTCCAAGTACAACTTTTTTGACTACACGATGCACTACCACCACCACCACTACCACCATAACCACCACCCTTAACTTTTCGTTGTTGATCCTTTGATAGCATTGCTAACGAACCAAAATTGAGATTTTGAAACTTAGATTTCATTAGATTATAAATTTAGTAAATTGCCAAACCTCAACTCAATTTTTGAGTCTTGTTTGGTTTGTCAAAGTACACTCAAAGATATAAAAAAACCTATGCAAACTGGCATAATCGTTATACCAATTTGCATAATCTTAAAAATATCATCAAATTATTTGTTTCTTTAAAATGATTTTACCACTTTTGACCTTATAGTTTTAATAATTTTTACCTATTCCCATTTTATATACTATGATTAGTTTTGGAACAATTATAAGAAAATTTCGCATTGAAAAAAATTTAAGTCAAGCGGTGGTAGCCACAGGCATTGGCATTGAACAAAGCACTTATTCTCGTATAGAAAGTGATCTTCTCGAACCCAAAGCCAAGACTTTGTTATATTTAGCCATTTTCTATAACATTGAAGTGTCAAATTTTTACCCCCCCCCCGCATGAGTGTCTATAAATTGTACGTAAAACTTCTTTCATTTTTTCCTTTTCAATCCATGAAAAAAACTTTTTTTCTTTATGTTTTCAAACTTTTCTGTTGATACTCAAAATAACGAAATTATCAAATATTTGGCGAAAATGCAGTTCTTTTAATCAATAGCGAGGGAGTTAAATATGTTGCTATTGATAAAAAAACTGGTTTCAAACGATTAGCTATTTCAGAGATTCATTATTTTAGATTCCGCCAAATAGTGAATAATTTCGTTATTTTTTAAGGAAAATATATTAATTTTTTTAACTTATTGTTATTATTATTATGCCTAAAATTATACAAACTTTTTGGTCAGGAAATCAGTCTGCTGATACATATTTATTTAATACAGGCGGTTGGCTTTCTGCCGAATATCATTGGATGTCTTGGGCTTTGAGTTGTTTGCAAATTCGACAATTTTACCCCACGCTCGAACTCGTTACGGATGCCGTTGGTGAAACTTTTTTCAAAAATACTCTTGCTCTTCCCTATACCAATATAGTTCCTGCTTTAGATATTCTCAATCACTATGATAAACGCCTTTGGGCTTTGGCTAAAATTTATTCATACAGCCTTCAAGAAGAGCCATTTATTCATATTGACAGCGATGTCTTTATTTGGAGAAAATTTGACAACAACTTTGAACAAGCAGAGTTAATAGCCCAGAATCTTGAAATTAGTTTTCCCTTTTATCAAGCTCCATTGCGTGCAATACAACAGTTTTTTAATGATGTGCCTTTTTGTATGGTTACAGAACTTGAAAAAGAAATTAACATTTATTCTTGTAATATGGGCGTAATTGGCGGTAAAAATTTAGCCATTTTTCAAGAATTTAAAGAATTGGCTTTTAGTTGTATTGATGTCAACGAAATCAATTTCCCCAAAGTTGAAATGAAGCATTTGAATATTTGTTTTGAGCAATTTTTATTTTATGCTTTATCCAAATCGAAGGGAATTGGAATTAAGTATTTGATAGAAAAAGAGTTTGACCCTACTTATCCCAACTATGCTGATTTTCATGAAATACCTCATCAAACTTGGTATATTCATGCAATGGCTGAATACAAACAAAAACCCGAAGTATGTCATCATTTAGCTCGTAGGCTTCGCAAAGATTTTCCAGATTATTATTATCGCATCATTGACCTTTGTTTAAATCAAGGCATAAAACTTGGCTGGCAATGTTACCCTCTGAGTGGCTTAAATGAGCAATGGAAGACTTTTTATGAAAAAGATAAGTCGGCTTATCAAACTGTTGAGCAACTTTATTCGCAATCTACAAAGAACCTTTTAGAAACCAAATTACATTTTTCAACAGATTGCCAAATTGAAGAAATAGAGTATCCCGAATATGGTCAAATTGTATATTATCCCGATATTACAAAAATAAGTTTCGCTTCTCAAACTCTGGATAGCCTTAACATGGTTTTATTGGATGCTTTTCAAGAATATATCAGTATCAACCAAGCCATTCAAATAGCTAAACCCTATTTTGATGTTTCTGAAATTGCTGAAAATCCTATTGTATTTCAATCCTTGATACTTTCAAGGGTAAAAGACTGGTTATTTTTAGGAGTTTTAGAGGAGAATTATTTAGCCCCATAGTTTTGTTGGCGTTGCACAAAGTGCTTATTTCAATTGGGAAAGTGCCAAACACAGCCCCTCCACCAAACACATTCCCAAGCTCTGTCAAATCCTAAAATTAGAGCTGAATGATTCCCTACTTTACTACTGGACATACAGGGCTAAATATTATTTAAAAACGGGATAGACTTCCGTAACTTGTTTGCTGCTAAACAAAAACCAAGTTATCGTGAAGTCCAATCCAGTTGTATGTCAATTTAGTGAGTATTTTTTAGATTTTAGAGAATCGTTAATAGAAAATTTACTGCTCGTTTGTAACGCCATCATAATCTCCCGCTCAACTAATCTGAGTGTGATGAAAGATTACTTACCTCAACTCTTGGAGAATGAACAAACCGTTTCATGCTCGCATTATAAACGTTTGATAAGATTTTTTAATATATCTGATTCGGCTAACAACAAACTCATTGATTGTATTTTGGGTATGATTTACAAAACCCTCTCAGAAAACGTTAAATACCTTATTTTGGATGGAACACAATGGAAAAGAGGTACAAAATGCGTTCACTTATTGACATTGTGTATCGTTTATCAAGGAATAGCGATTCCCATTTACTGGCATCAACTCAATAAAAATGGAGGGCATTCTTCCGAAGAAGACCGACAAAAACTATTTACCGAAGCCTGTGAACGTTACCAACTTACAGGTAAAATTTTACTGGCAGACCGTGAATTTATCGGTGAAAAATGGCTATCATTTTTGGTGAATAAAAAAATAGAGTTTATTATCCGAATGAGTAAAACTTGTTACAAAAAACCAATTTCCGAGTCTTTGGGCTTCGTGTATTCCAAATTGGAGAAAATGGCAATGAAAGCTAAAAAGACTAAGAAAAGTGTTATCAAACAGTTCCAAATGAAGGAGAATACTTACTCAGTGGTGATTGTCAAAAATGATAAAAATGACCCATTAGAACCTCTGGTATATTTTATCTCTACTCTTGAAGATAAAACACAAATATTAGAAGGATATAGGATTAGATGGCAGATAGAAATCTGTTTTAAACATTTGAAATCCAATGGGTTCAACTTAGAAGACTTGAATTTTAGTAAAGATTCTAAGATATGTTTAATGGTCACTTTAGTAATCATGGCATACGTTTTGAGCATTCAGCATGGTCTTGAAAACAAAGTTGAGAAGAAGAAAATCTATAAAAATAAACCATCTCGATTAGCAACTTCTTATTTCAGACAAGGACTTTCAATTGTCAAAGCTAAGGTTCAGTCTTTGAGAATGTTTATTAGCCTATTAAACGATATTTTTGCAAACGCTGACCAAGGAAAATTACTGTATGTCCAGTAGTAAAATTCCCTACCCTCCTACTATAACTACCTGATATACAAACAGTTATGTTCTATAACTTAAAAATCCTCAATTTATCCAAATTGAGGGCTTTTGCATTTTGGAGAGGGAAGACTTCATATTTATTTTGAACTAAATCCTTCTGGGATTTTCATTTTACTGAATATTTCTTTGGCATGGGCAATAAATAACACATCAACAAATCCCTATACTCATGCAAAATCTTGGAATAACAATCCAAAAACTACGGAAAGAAAAACGCCTTTCACAAACAGAATTAGCTCATTTATTAAACATTCCTGCACAAAGCAAAATCTCCGCTTGGGAGAATGGTACTTGCGTTCCAGATGTTTTTGGAGGCACAAAAATTAGCTCAAATATTTGGCGTTTCTTTGGCGTTTCTTTTAGGTGAAGGTTAGCGTAAAATTAGTAGTTTATACACAAAAGCGGTCTTGGATTTTCTGAAAATCCAAGACCGCTTTTCACACCACTATCTGTTCCGCCAGCACCTTTACATGATATTTCAAATCCTGAATCGTATAAGGCGAAACCAATTCTTTTCCATTAATATATTAGGTAGTGTTACAGAATGTATGCTGTAATACGGGTTAAATTACAAGAGGACAATAACTTTGTAGAATGTCTTACGTTCATGTCAAAGTATATTGCCCTCACTGTGAAACACCAAAAGTAAAAAAGAATGGTGTAAAGGGCAA
>JANXRS010000069.1 GCA_025356745.1 Arcicella sp. | reverse complement strand
TTGTATAAAGGTTATACTATTCAACCCTATTCTCCTGCGGCGGGAACTGGACTTTCTTCCCACGAAATTAATCAACCAGGTTGTTATCGTGAAGTAAAAGATACCTCTTTAACGGCTCAATTTAAAGTAAAATTGACGGGTAAATCGGGCTTTTTGTTTGATACTGCTAATAGTAGCAATATATATATATTAGCGTGGACAACCACGCCGTGGACGCTTCCCGCCAATACTGCTTTAACGGTTGGAAAAAACATTGATTACGTCTTAGTAAAAACCCGAAACCCTTATACTTTCGAGCCTGTGAATGTGGTTTTGGCGAGCGTTTTGGTCGGTAAATATTTCAACGAAAAAGGGAAAGATGGTGACTTTAAAACGTATAATGATGGTGATAAAATCATTCCGTGGTCGATAATTTCTGAGTTCAAAGGGAATTTCTTGGAAGGCATTGAATACGAACAATTAATGCCTTACGTTCAACCCGAAACGGCTGCATTTCGAGTTATTATTGGTGATTTTGTAACGACAGAAGACGGTACGGGCGTGGTGCATACTTCGCCAACTTTTGGAGCGGACGATTTCCGTGTGGCGGCTCAAAATGGCATTCCTTCTATTTTTGTGAAAGATGAAAATGGAAAAGATGTGCCAATTGTGAATCGTCAGGGGCGTTTTGTGGCTGAAATTACAGATTATGCCAATGAACCTGTAAAAGAAGCCTATTTATCAGACGAAGAGAAAGAGGAGCAAAGAATTTTGCAAGGTAGAGATAAATATCTATCCGTTGATGAGAGAATTGCGATTCAGTTGAAAACGGAAAACAAAGCCTTCAATGTTCAGAAATTTGACCACCCTTATCCACATTGTTGGCGGACGGACAAACCAATTTTGTATTATCCTTTAGATGCTTGGTTTATCCGGACAACTGCCGTGAAAGATAAATTAATTCACTTAAATAATACGATTAATTGGAAACCTGAATCTACGGGTACGGGGCGTTTTGGAAATTGGTTGGAAAATTTGGTAGATTGGAATTTATCACGTTCAAGATATTGGGGAACTCCTTTGCCAATTTGGCGTACTGAAAATGGTGACGAAGAAATTTGTATCGGTTCGGTTGAGGAGTTGATTCATGCCGTGAAACATGCTTTAAAAGATGATGTTTTGAGTGTGACACAACGTGAATTTAACGAGAAATTTATTCAACAATACGAAGATAAAACGCATGATTTGCACCGTCCATTTATGGATGAAGTCTTCATGGTTTCTGTCTCTGGACAATTAATGACTCGTGAAACTGATTTGATTGATGTTTGGTTCGATTCAGGAGCAATGCCGTTTGCACAATGGCACTATCCTTTTGAAAATCAAGAAATTTTTAAACAATCATTTCCTGCAGATTTTATTTCGGAGGGCGTTGATCAAACTCGTGGATGGTTCTTTACACTTCACGCCATCTCTGTGATGGTGGAGGAATCAGTTGCCTTCAAAAATGTTGTTTCAACGGGTTTAGTTTTGGATAAAAATGGTAATAAAATGTCCAAACGTTTGGGCAATGCCGTTGATCCATTCGATACCTTGAAAAAATACGGAGCCGACCCAACTCGTTGGTACATGATTACGAATTCTCAGCCTTGGGACAATCTCAAATTTGACTTGTCGGGAATTACTGAGGTACGCAATAAGTTTTTTGGAACGCTTACCAATACGTACAATTTCTTCGCTCTTTATGCTAATTTAGATGGCTATAAACCAACAGGAAATATTAATTTGGATGTGGCTACGGAATTGGATAAATGGATTTTATCAAAATTACAAACGTTGATAAAAGAAGTGGATGAATCTTACGAAACCTACGAGCCAACGAAAGCGGGTCGGGCTATTCAAGATTTTGTTTGCGACCACCTTTCTAACTGGTACGTCCGTTTAGGCAGAAGACGTTTCTGGCAAGGAGATTTAACGAATGATAAACAATCGGCTTATGAGACTTTGGCTTTTTGTTTGAAAACCGTTGCACAATTAATGTCGCCAATTGCTCCTTTTTATGGAGATTGGTTGTATAAAAATATGACCGATTGTACTTCAGAAAAGGCTCAATCAGTGCATTTGACAGACTTTTCTAAGGTAAATGAGGCGTGGATTAATACTGATTTAGAAACTTCAATGGAGTTGGCTCAACGTATTTGTTCATTAGTACATTCCATCCGCAAAACCAATAGGATTAAAGTTCGTCAGCCCTTGAGCAAAGTGTTGATTCCTGTTTTGAGTGAACAGACTCGTGAGCAAATTGCTTCAGTTGAAGATTTAATCAAAACTGAAGTAAATGTAAAAGAAATCCTTTACATAACAGATGATTCTACTTTTTCAAATAAAAAATTGAAAGTCAAGTTTCCATCTCTTGCTCCTAAATTGGGTAAAGATACTCAATTATTTTCTCTTATTGTTAGTCAATTAGATTCTGATAAAGCAAGTAAACTTTACGAAATATTTAAGTCTCTCAACTTAATTAAAGAAGATTTTGACCTTTTAGACCCTACAACTCAATTAGGAGAAATTATTTTTAAGTCAAAAGGGAAATTATCTCAACTTGATTTTATTTTAGTAGCTGAAGATTTGCCTGGCTATTTATCAGCAAAAGACAGTGAAATTACAGTAGCGTTGGATATTACGATTACTCCCGCCTTAAAACAAGAAGGAATCGCCCGTGATTTTGTGAATCGTATTCAAAATTTACGGAAAGATTCAGGCTTTGATGTTACCGATAAAATTAGTATCAAATTATTAGATTCTGACCCAGAAGTTACAGAAGGCGTGAGGGTTTTTATGGACTTTATTCGCCAAGAAGTACAAGCAGTCTCGTTGGAAATTGTTTCGGAATTGGCTGATGGTCAAGATGTGGAATTCGAGGAATTGACTTTAATGGTGAAGGTTTCGGTGGTTTAAAAATCACATATCACTTAGATTCGTATTCTCCTTAATCTATTTCCATAAAAAAACCTCCCAGTATTTGGGAGGTTTTTTTATGGAAATTTTATATTA
>JANXRS010000044.1 GCA_025356745.1 Arcicella sp. | reverse complement strand
TTTAAATCGGGGTTGAATGGTTTAGCGACTGTGTCGCATTATACTTCAACAATTGCGACACAGTCGCTAAACCATGTCTGCCCCGATTTTAAATCGGGGCAAGCGTTATTAGTTATTAATTGTTCATTGAATTGTTCACTGAGACTAACCACTTCGCCAATCACAATGACTGCTGGATTGGCTATATTTTCTGAAATCGACTTTTCGATAATGGTTGAAACCGTACCTACTACTGATTTTACATTTTTTCGAGTACCATTTTGGATAATTGCCATCGGCATTTCTGATTTTCCATATTTTATGAAAACTTCACAGATTTGGGACAATTTGCTCATTCCCATCAAAATAACTACCGTTGCCGTTGATTGAGCTGCCAACTCAATGTCTCTTGAAAGTTCGCCTTTTTTGGTTGTTCCCGTAATCACCCAAAAACTTTCGGAAAATCCTCTACTCGTTATGGGTATGCCTACGGAGGCTGGTGCGGCAATAGCAGATGTTACACCCGATACTATTTCACATGATATGTTGAAAGCCTTTGCGTATTCCATTTCTTCAAAACCTCTTCCAAATACGAATGGGTCACCACCTTTTAATCTTACCACGTGTCCATATTCCTTTGCTAAATAAACAATTTTTTCATTTATCTCATCTTGCGTATAAACATATTTACCTAAACGTTTTCCGACATAAATTTTTAAAGCATTGGGACGAGCATATTCCAAAAGCTCCACATTAGCGAGTGCATCATACAAAATAACGTCTGCAGATTTAATAGCTCTAATTCCTTTTAAGGTTATTAGTTCGATATCTCCTGGTCCAGCACCAATTAAAGTTAATCTTGGAATATTCATATTTTAAATCCTTTTACTTTATTTTTTATTAAACAGAAATACTTAGTGTTTATTTCTATGCAAATGTGGTATAAAAATATTAAAAACAAAAATATAAGCATTAAAATTAACTATTATTTTTATAATAATTGTAAAATATCGTTTTTTAAGTTTAAATTTGACCCATAAATAAGTATTTTTTAGTAAAATTGTTAAAAATAGGTTGTTATTTTAATAAAAGTACTAAATAGTAAAATTCTATCTTAAAATAGTGATAAATGCTTAGTTTCATTTGAAATTTTATAAGAAATTAGCATACTTAATCATAGTAAAATTATATAACTATCCATGTATTTATTAAATATTAAAAGCACAGAATCAAAATCTCTTTGAGGTTAGAAACTTTTAAGAACATGAAAAAGAAAATAATAGTCGTAGGGAATGGAATGGTAGGTTACAAGTTTTGCGAAAAACTTATAAGTAAGGATGTTTCCAAACAATTTGAAATTATCGTTTTTGGTGAGGAGATTCGCCCCGCCTACGACCGTGTTCATCTTTCAGAATATTTTGCAGGGAAAACTGCCGAAGATTTGACAATGGCACCTGTGACATGGTATGTAGAAAATGGTATTCGCTTAATTTTATCTGATCCAATCGTGGATATTGACCGTGAAGCAAAAACGGTTCGTTCGCATCATGGATGGGTTGAGCATTACGACTACCTAGTGATGGCAACGGGTTCTGGGGCTTTTGTGCCACCCATCCCTGGCGTTGAGAAAGACGGAGTTTTTGTTTATAGAACCATCGAAGACCTTGACATGATGCAATCACACGCTCTTAAAGCAACCAAAGGAGCGGTTATCGGAGGAGGCTTATTGGGATTAGAAGCGGCTAAAGCTCTATTAGATTTAGGATTGAAAGAAGTTCACGTAGTAGAATTTGCTTCGAGATTAATGCCAAGACAAATTGATGAAGCAGGTTCGAGAGTACTTCAAGCTAAATTGGAAAAGCTTGGTTTACAGATACATCTCAATAAAAATACCCAAGAAATAGTGGGTAATGGTGTTATCGAATTCATGCAATTTGCCGATGGCTCACGTTTGGATGTAGATATGCTTGTGATTTCGGCAGGTATCAAACCCCGTGACGAAGTGGCAAAAGTGGTAGGTTTGGAAGTAGGTACTCGTGGTGGAATTGTGGTAAATAATGCTTTACAAACATCTGACCCAAATATTTTCGCCATTGGTGAGTGTGCTTTGGTTCATCAAATGATTTATGGTTTGGTTGCCCCAGGTTATGAAATGGCAGAAGTTGTGGCAACTAAAATTATGGGTGGAGAAAAAGAATTTCTTCCTTATGATATGTCCACCAAATTAAAATTAATTGGTGTGGATGTAGCCAGTTTTGGCGATGCGTTTATCCAAGAGCCTAATGCTAAGACAATTGTATTTGAAAATTCTGCTAAAGGGATTTACAAAAGAATTAATATTTCAAATGATGGTAAGTATTTGTTAGGAGGCGTTTTGGTGGGTGATGCGGAGCAGTACAATATGCTTTTGCAAAATACTAAGAACAAAACTATTCTCCCTACCGACCCTGAAGATTTGATGTTGGGTTCACGTGGAGGTTCAGAAGGTGGAACTTCAGGCGTGATGGCATTGCCAGATGAAGCCCTGATTTGTTCTTGCGAGGCCGTTACAAAAGGAGCAATCTGCCATGAAATCATCGAAAATAAAATCACTACTTTCGATGGAATAAAGAAATGTACCAAAGCAGGAACGGGTTGTGGCGGTTGTGTGCCGATGGTGAAGGATTTAATCAGTGAAACCATGAAATCTCAAGGAGTTTTTGTGAGAAATGTTATTTGTGAACACTTTAATTATACCCGTCAAGAATTATTTGATTTAGTAAAAATTAAAGGTTTTAAAACGTATGACGAAGTATTAGATAATGTCGGACATGGAGATGGTTGTGAGTTATGCAAACCACCCGTAGCTTCTATTATTGCCAGTTTATGGAACGAAATGATTTTGGAAAAAGGTAATGCCACCGTTCAAGATTCAAATGACCGTTTTTTAGCAAATATTCAAAAAAATGGTACGTATTCAGTCGTCCCAAGAATTCCAGGTGGAGAAATTACACCCGAAAAATTGATTGTAATTGGACAAGTAGCCCTACAATATAATCTTTACACTAAAATTACGGGCGGACAGCGAATAGATTTGTTCGGAGCTCACGTAGGAAATTTACCTGATATTTGGGAGCAATTAGTAAATGCTGGATTTGAGTCGGGTCATGCGTATGGAAAATCTTTGAGAACCGTAAAATCATGTGTTGGCTCAACTTGGTGCAGATTTGGGGTACAAGATGCCGTAAGTTTTGCCATCGAAGTTGAAGAACGTTATCGTGGTTTGCGTTCACCACACAAATTAAAATCAGCCGTTTCTGGTTGTACTCGTGAATGTGCGGAGGCTCAATCAAAAGACTTTGGAATTATTGCCACCGAAAAAGGTTGGAATTTATATGTATGTGGAAACGGAGGTGTGAAACCTCGTCACGCTGAATTATTAGCCACGGATGTTGATTCTGAAACTTGTTTAAAATACATTGACCGTTTCTTGATGTTTTATATCAAAACGGCAGAACCATTAACTCGTACTGCTCCGTGGTTAGACAAAATGGAAGGCGGAATTAATTACCTAAAAACCGTAGTAATTGATGACGTTTTAGATATGGGCGAACAATGGGACAGCGAAATGCAACTATTGGTAGAGGCTTACAAATGCGAGTGGAAAGAAGTAGTAGATAATCCAGAACTCCGCAAACGTTTTACACATTTTGTGAATGCTCCAAAAGTCAAAGACCCAAATGTGAAATTTGAACCGATGAGAGAAATGGTGAAAGCTGGAGAATGGAAATAATATTTGTGATTTAGTAAATTGAGGTTGAGTGACTTTATTTTTCACAATCCACAACTCACTAAACCACTAAATCATAAACAAGAAAATGGTTTTAGAACGAACAATAACTTGGCACTTAGCGTGCAGTACAGAAGATATTCCTGCCAATGGTGGGGCTTGCGCCTTGATTGAAGGCGAACAAATCGCTATCTTTAATTTTGAAAGACGGGGCGAGTGGTATGCAACCCAAAACCTTTGTCCGCACCGCCAACAAATGGCATTATCAAGAGGAATGATTGGCTCAACGGGTATAGAAGTCGAGCCAAAAGTCGCCTGTCCATTTCATAAAAAAACATTTTCTTTAAAGTCAGGAGAATGTATGAGTGGCGATGATTATGTGATAAAAACGTATCCCGTGAAAGTGGAACATGGGCAAGTTTTTATTGGAATTGAGTAAATAATAACCCAAATGCCTTTAAAGAAAACATTCCAAAAACTTGATTATCAAGCAATAAATCCACTTGATAATCAAGTTTTTAACCGACTTACACGGTTATATATCATGGCTCTTTTGGCGGTGGTAATATTGTCGTTGTTAGGACAGTTATTGATTCAAGTTTTTTTGAATTCTTTATTAGATGATTCGCACGTAGTAAATATTGCAGGGCGGCAGAGGATGTTAAGTCAGCAACTTTCTAAAACGGCGATTTTGCTATGTCGTCCCCAGATTTTTCAGGCTGATACCAAGTTTTATTCACAGGATATCAAAGAAATTATTAACCTTTGGGAGTTAAGCCATGACGCATTAAAAAATAACAATTTACGAACCGAAGGACGAGCTTATACTGTTAGAAATAGCGAGAAAACAGATAGTATATTTCGAGAAATTGACCCTATTTTTAGGGTAATTTTAGCAAATACCAAACTTATTGATCAAACCGTTAATAATCCAATTAAAAATCAGCAAGAGTTCTTGCAAAAGCCTCTTAATCAAATCCTTATGCACGAAAGATTATTTTTGAAAATGATGGATAAAATTGTTTTTCAATATGATTTAGAGTCCAGAGAAAGAGTAGGAATGACTAAAAAAATTGAACTTTATTTATTTATTTTATTATTTACTATCTTAGTATTAGAAGGAATGTTTATTTTTCGTCCGATAGCCAATAATATTCGTTTGGTAATCAAAAAATTAACGGATTCCGAAAGTACACTTCGGCAAACCAATGAAATTTTACTTACTACTCGACAAGCTTTAATACAAGCTACCGAAGACAAATATAAACTTCAATTAGCCGAAGAAAAAGTGCGAGCAGCATCGTTGATGGAAGGACAAGAAAGTGAACGAAAACGCTTGGCACAAGACCTTCATGATGGTATTGGACAGATGCTTACTGGTTTGCGATTACACAGCGAAAAAGTAAAAAGCTTTAGTTTTACCAATGTAAAACAAGAGAAATCGTTCGATGAATTACAAAATTTGATTCAAGAAACCATTGAAGCAACCCGTACTGTTTCGTTTAATCTGGCTCCTTCAGTTTTGAGTGATTTTGGCGTTGTTCCAGCCATTAGGATTTTGACAGAACAAGTGGCAAAAATGTCAGATTTTAAATTTGATTTTCAAGCCTTAAATATTCCTCGCTTGCATGAAGGTATTGAAGTTTGTCTATATCGTATTACTCAAGAAGCGATTCATAATGCAGTAAAATATTCAAAAGCGAGTTTACTTATAATTCAAATAACTGATAATAAGGACGTTGTAAAATTATTAATATCTGATAATGGTAAAGGATTTGAAATTAAATCAATAATAAAGTCACTAGGAGGAAGCGGTTTGAAAAATATGCAAGCTCGTGCAGAATTATTGAATGGCTCATTTAAAATTCAATCGAAAATAGGAAAAGGAACTACAATTAAAGTTGAAATACCGAAATAGAAACTTGAGCTATGAGAAACGACCTCTTTTAAAACTCCCAGCTTAAAAAAATCATCAACAAAATTATGAATACAATTACCATTTTATTAGCAGACGACCACGATGTTGTCAGAAGAGGAATGAAAATGCTCTTGGAAGACGAAGAAGGCGTAAAAGTAATTGGGGAAGCCTGCGACGGATTAGATGCCATAGAAAAAGTGAAAATCTTAATGCCAAATGTTGTCATTTTGGATTTGACTATGCCCAAAATGACGGGAATTGATGCAGCGAAGGTTATTTCTACGGAATTTCCATCCGTTAAAATATTAATTTTTTCAATGCACCATAATCGTGAATATATTGTGAGTTCTGTAGAAAATGGAGCGAATGGTTACTTATTGAAAGATACGAGTAAAGAAGAATTGATGCGAGCTATCAAAGTGGTCTCAGAGGGAAGAAAATATTTTCCTCCCGAGATTTCAGAAATAATTATTGATGAATTATTAGCTAAAAGTTCAGGAAATCGGGACAATATTAGACCTATTTTTGAAAAAATTACGCCCAAAGAAAAGCAAATTTTGGGTATGATTGTTCAAGGATATAACAGCCGAGAAATGGCAAATAAACTTTTCCTCAGCATCCGCACGGTGGATAATCACCGAGCAAATATGATGAAAAAAGTAAAAGCAAAAAATACGGCTGATTTAGTTAAAATGGCGATTGGGTGAGGTCAACTATCAATATATAAGGATAGTTTTGTGATTAAATTTCACAATTTTCCAGTTTTGAAGAATCAAGCAGCTTGGATTGCCCTTTCAGGATTTACAAGTTGAAGAAGGCCTTGTTTGAGGGATGTCATTTTTAAGTAAGACAAGGGATTAACTCACTTTGATTTTTTACTTATATTTGTTCCACTAAAAATTAAACTATTTATTTCTTCACTTCCGCTGCAATTGGTTGCCCGTATTGTTTTGGATAAATATCTTTCTGGTATTTGTCCCAATCACCTTTTTTGTAGTGATTATCGCCAAAAAAAGTGATTACTTGATGAAATTGTTGAGCCTCCTGAAAACCTGGAACAGGTTGAATCATGTTAAATTTTTCATCTAAATATACAATGGTTGGAAATGACATTTTTCCTTGTAAAAGTGCCACTCCTGCCTGATTATAGCCATTTTGCCAAATATATTTTTGCGTTCCGATGGTGATAGTATCCTTTATTTCAGCATCTAATTTTACGGCATAAAATTTTTCGCTCACATAACTTACCACTTTATCATTCGGAAACGTTCTTTGATCCATTACTTTACACCAACCACACCAGCCCGTATAAACATCCACCATAATTTTACGGGGTTCTTTTTGAGTTGCGGCAAACGCTTGTTCAAGCGTCATCCATTGAATTTTTTGTCCAGCGTGTTCATTAACTGCTTGGGCTTTGCTTGTGAATAATAGCGATGAAAGAATTAGCGTAAATATTAGGTTTTTCATTTAGAGTAATGATTATACAACAAACTCATTATTAAGCATTTGCTGAATGTTATTAACGTATTTTCATGCAAAAATAATTCTTTTTACATTTGTTTGTATTCGATTATTCATATTTTGTAAAACAAAATTAATCTTAG
>JANXRS010000039.1 GCA_025356745.1 Arcicella sp. | reverse complement strand
TTCGTGAAAGTTTGCTCGTACTCTTACACGCCCATTCGCTGCTAAAATAGGTTCATAATTTTTCTCCCATTCTTCGTTCCAGTTCTTTTTTTCTAAAGTTTTATAAGAATAGCTAATCGGAGTCATTCCTAAATAACGCTCCATTATTTCGTCGACAGCATCTTCCGAAAAAATGTCTTCAATGATGTAAGCATTCA
Source organism: Arcicella sp. (assembly GCA_025356745.1). Lineage (GTDB taxonomy): Bacteria > Bacteroidota > Bacteroidia > Cytophagales > Spirosomataceae > Arcicella. Next base: position 3,124 of record JANXRS010000039.1, on the reverse strand, counting down.
AACTATCAGATTCTTCGGTGAAGGTTTCGTAACCAATTTCACCTAATTCAGCCATAAAAATGTCTGAAAATTCGGGATTGATAATTAATTTTAACTCTATGTAATTCATGGGTGGTGATTAATTTTAAAGTTTACTAAATATTTGCAAAGATAGATAAATGGTAAGTTACGGTATCAATTAAGCGTGTAAATACCTTTCAATTTTTGGAGACTATTAGCCTTTATTCATCCGATTATACAGTAAATAGTAGAAATACAAGCAAAATATAAGCATTACATTTTAGGTATAAATTTATAAATATAAATTTATACTAATCGAAAACAAAATTTCTCAGTAACGCTATTGTGCTGAAACATTTTAGTTTTAATTTCGTTGGTTCTTTTAAAGTTTAAATTTTTTATTAATAAAATCTAAAAAAAATATAATGAAAAAATCGATTTTTATTACAGCCATTGTGTTATTTTTTGCAATTTCTACTTTTGCAAAGTCAATTAGCATCCAGTCAAATACCTTCATTACTAAAGTGGTGGCTGATTCTACGGAGTTCAACGAGTATTACGGAAATTACAAAATGATTGATAATCAGTTTGTTGAGAAAATGAAAGTTTTTTTTAAAGCAGGAGATTTATACGGACAGGCTACTGGATATCCAGAAACAAAATTAAACCGTAAGAAAGACGATGAATTTGAAGAAACGAGTTTTGGAGCCGTGATTACATTTACTCGTATTGATGGAAGAATAAAGGGGATAAAAATATCAGTACAAGGACAAGATTTGTTAGGAACTAAGGAATAAAAATAAACGCCTAACACCAAATCTGTATCAAATATCAAGGTCGTAACATTGATAAAAATTTTTATAACGATTAAAAAGTGTTAGGAGTTTACAAACTTCTTTTCAGTTTAAAATAATGTCTGATTTTAAGCCGCCACAAAAAATCAGACTAATAAACTGTGGTTAGCTATTTATTAATTCAAAGATATATGTATATAAACATATTATCAAATGAGAAGGATTGATTCTTTTAACTATTTCATGAATAAGTTTTAAACCTTATGAACGTAAGAAAAACAGTTTGCATTATTGGAGCAGGGTCATCTGGAATAGTAGCAGCGAAGACTTTAAAAGAGCATGGAATTAGTTTTGATTGTTTCGAAAAAGGTTCTCAGATTGGTGGTAATTGGCGGTTTAATAATGATAATGGAATGTCATCGGCTTATCGGTCTTTGCACATCAATACTAATCGTATAATTATGGCATATTCTGATTATCCGATGCCTGCAGAATACCCGATGTTTCCCCACCACAGCCATATTATTAATTATTTTGACAATTATGCAAACCATTTTGGCTTTCTTGAAGATATTCAATTTAATACTGAAGTAAGAGACGTAACTCGGAATAATAATGGAGTCTATCATGTTACAACGGATAACGGTTTGCATCTATACGATAACGTAATCGTTGCCAATGGGCATCATTGGAACCCCCGTTTTCCTGACCCCGCTTTTAAAGGCAATTTCACGGGTGAAATTTTGCATTCTCATTTTTATAAAGAAGTTGAACAAATAAAAGGTAAAAATATTTTAGTGGTTGGTATCGGTAATTCTGCCGTAGATATTGCCTGTGAAGCGGCTCGTACTTACTCAGGAAAGGTCGTAATTTCAACCCGTAGTGGAGCAAATATTGTCCCCAATTGGCTGTGGAGTATTCCCTTTGATAGCTTAGCCAGTTCACTTTCTTCAAAATTACCAATGGCAATTCAACGATTTTTCTTGGGTACAGCTTTACGTTTAGCCAGAGGAAAACAAGAGGATTTTGGCGTACCAAAACCTAAACGTCTTTTATTGAGTGAACACCCTACGCTTTCACAGGATTTATTGAATTTATCGGGCAGAGGTTTGGTAAAATTTAAACCCAATGTCAAGGAATTTAAGGGTAAAACCGTTTTTTTTGAAGATGAAACTGAGCAAGATTTTGATATGATTGTTTATGCAACGGGTTATAAAGTAACATTTCCATTTTTGAAAAATCAATCTTTTGATGTTTCGGAGACCAATGATTTTAGGTTGTATAAAAAAGTGGTACACCCCGATTTTGCAGGACTATTTTTCTTGGCATTAATTCAACCGTTGGGAGCCATTATGCCTTTGGCGGAAGTACAGAGCAAGTGGATTGCCAAAATTTTGAAAGGAGAAACTAAATTGCCGAATAAAGACGAAATGCTAAAATCTATCCAAGAAGATAAGCAAGCCATGGCAAAACGATACAAAGAATCTCCACGGCATACTTTGCAAGTGGATTTTCATCCGTATAAGGAAAGTATTGAGCGGGAGATGAAAAGATAAATAAACTGCCCTCTTGTTGATTTCAGAGGGCATTTCTTAGAACTTTATTTGGTATGAGAAATAGGGAAGAATTGGAATTACATTCTTCAATTTTATGGTAATATTATCATAAACGCTTGTCCCTCCGCCATTCGGTAAAGGTACGAATTTAGTATTGACCGATGGTTCTAAGTAATACGGATTTGCCCGATTATAGACATTATAAATTCCCAAACTCCACATAGCTTCACGATTATGTTTAGTTAAATAACGCTTATTAAATCCAATACGGCTCGGTGATAAGTGGGCATTCGAGCGTTATTTCTATCTGTGTAAATCAAAACTGGTCTGCCGTCTAAGCCTAAGCCTGCCGCCTCTGGTAATGTAACTGGAAAACCTGATTGATATACAAAATTGGCTGAAAATGACCACCTTTTACTAAGTTTTGTATTCAATACTACCGCCAAATTATGCTCTCTTTGAAATCTTGATGGAAACCAATTTCCATTGTTTATTTCAGTTGCCTGTCTCTCACTGATTGAACGAGTGTATGAAACCCATCCATTGAATTTTCCAGTGTTTTTACGAAGCATAAATTCCAATCCATAAGCCTTTCCTTCAACATTTTTTACGACTAAATCCTGCTAATCTTGGTCAAAATTTGTGATAATATCTGCCCCTTGTGGATAATCAATTAAGTCGGTTAATTGCTTGTAATACGCATCCAGCGAAATTTCCCATTGCTTTTTATCATCCAAACGATAATCCCACCCAAAATCAATTTGTTGGGCTTGG
>JANXRS010000016.1 GCA_025356745.1 Arcicella sp. | reverse complement strand
TCGAGAACCCGTACCAGTCATAACCAAAATCGTTCCTGCTAAAAACAAACCGATGATTACCATTCCAATAAATTTTAGAGGAACTCGACCAATAAACATCAATAGAAAGCAAGTGGCACATAGTAATAATGCAGTTGAAACGTTAGTAAGGGCAATACAGGCAGAAACCACAATGATTTTACCCGCCATCGGCACCACATCATTAAACTGATATTCCAAATGCTGACGTTTAGCTAACATAAATGCCAGATTGGTAATGAGCGATAATTTGGCAATATCAGAGGGCATAAAAGTCATACCGCCCACGTGAATCCAACGGTTTGCATTATTGATTCCGTGTTCAAATCTGAAAGCATATAATAATAGAATTACCGAAAGAATGACACCAATATTAGAAAAAACAGCAAATTTATGATAATCAAGACGGTGAAAAAACCACATGGCTCCTAAACCAATACTCATATAAATTGAGTGTTTGATAACCAAGAAAAATACATTTCCACCGTCTTGAACGGCAAGTCGTCCCGATGCACTTGCCACAACTACAATACTAATGATGGATAAAGCAGCAATAACTGTCCAGATTTGATAGTCGCCTTCCAAGTTTTTTTTGAGCCAAATAGTCATTTTTAAGGATTTTTTTAAGGATTTTGGTAATCAGCTACTTATAAATTTGCAAATTTATAAGTAGCTGATTACCATTAATTCAAGCATGAGCTTCTAACCACTCTTCGCCACTTTCATAAATCTCTTTTTTCCAAACCGGCACAACCGTTTTTAAAGTATCAATCAACCATTGGCAAGCCTCAAAAGAGGCTACTCGGTGTGGTGTTGAAACAGCAATCACTACCGCTACATCGCCAATTTGAAGTATGCCTTTGCGGTGAATCATCACAATTTTTTCAATATCCCAACGCTCACGGGCTTGATTGGCAAGTTCTTCCATCTTTTTTACCGCCATTACATCATACGTTTCAAACTCCAAACGGACTACTTCTTTGGCATTATTATGATTACGGACAGTACCAATAAAAACATCAATTGCCCCTGCACGCTCTGATTGGGCAGCATCTATGCATGCCTGAATATCAATGGGTTTGTCGGATATTTTTATCATTTTTTCTCTAGTTCAACAAACGAATATTTGTACAAATGTTTTTCATCAGTCTCAAAATTTTCTCTTTTTGTTTCTTGCCAAACATTTTTGTCAATGGTTGGGAAAAGTGCATCTCCTTCAAAAGAAGAATGAACTTTAGTCAGATAAATTTTATCCGCTAAAGGTAAAGATAAACGGTAAATTTCCGCTCCACCAATGATAAAGGCTTCTTGGCTTTCAATTTCTCTGGCTTTTGAAAGAGCTTTTTCTAAGGAATCTACCGTAATGCAACCTTCTGCCTGAAAATCAGGATTTCGTGAAATAATTACCGAAGTACGATTTGGTAAAGGCTTTCCGATAGAATCAAAAGTTTTACGCCCCATGATGATACAATGGCCCGTAGTGAGGCGTCTGAATTGTTTTAAATCATTGGGCAAATGCCAGATTAATTGGTTATTATGACCGATAACGCCATTCTCGGCAACGGCAACGATTAAGGAAATTTTCAAATTTTAAGAAGATTATTTTTTGCAAAATTAAACGTTTTAGGGTTATAAACTTCACAAACCTTTTTCCATTTTCACATATTCGATTCCCTCTTTTAGCCATTTTTGGGAAACTATCGTAAAACCAGGCTTTTGATAAAATGAAAAAGCCGTTAAACGGGCATAAACGTAAATACGCCTTTTGATAAAAAAAGTCCTAAAACGCAATTTGCTACGGATTGGATGTACACCAATTATCCCAACTCAACAGCTAATAAACAAAAGGAATATGATTTATTATTAGCCAGTAATATTGATTGGACTTTGGTAAGATTGCCCTTAATTGAGCAAACGGATAAGATTAGTGAAGTACAAATAAGTTTGGAAGATTGTGTAGGATATAAAGTAAGTGCTACTAATTTAGTGAACTTTTTGATTGACTAATTATTTGACAATAAGTACATTAATAAATCTCCATTCTTATCAAATGTCTAAAAAAAGGAATGCTTTACACAAGGTGAAGCATTCCTTTTTTATGTTTTCTATAATCTATTTACTAATCTCTAACATTGCTTTCAAAGCTTTTAAAGCTGGGATTCTCACTTCTTCTGGTACCTGAATTTCGGGTAATTCATAAAACATGGCGTTGTATAATTTCTCCATTGTATTCATTTTCATGTATGGACATTCTGCACAAGCACACGAGTTTTTCTCATTAGCAGGGGCAGGAATTAACTTTTTATGAGGTGCCGATGCTTTCATTTTATGCAAAATTCCCGCTTCCGTTGCCACGATAAATTCCTGACAGTCAGATGTTTGTACGAAATTTAAAAGAGCCGTAGTCGAACCTATAAAATCAGCTTGTGATAATATTATTTCTTTACATTCAGGATGAGCAATTAATAAAGCATTAGGATTTTCTTCTTTAACAATTCGGAGTTTTTCTAATGAAATATCAATGTGAACCATGCAAGAACCTTCCCATAAAATCAAATCACGACCTGTTTTATTGGCAACGTATCGCCCTAAATTAGCATCGGGAGCAAAGATAATTTGTTTGTCCTTTGGGATAGATTCAACCACTTTTACGGCATTGGACGACGTACAAATAATGTCTGTCATTGCCTTAATATCGGCCGTACAATTGATATAACTAACCACAACAGCCTCTGGATATTTTGCTTTAAAAGCGGCAAATTCTTCCTTCGGGGCGGCATCAGCTAATGAACAACCCGAATTCAAATCTGGCAAAACTACCTTTTTATTAGGATTCAGAATTTTAGCAGTTTCAGCCATAAAATGCACGCCGCAGAAAACAATCATATCGGCATCAGTTTTCTCGGCGGCTTGTGCCAATCCAAGACTATCGCCCAAGAAATCAGCAATATCTTGAATCTCGGAATCGACATAGTAATGAGCCAAAATGACCGCATTTTTCTCTTTTTTCAATTTCAAGATTTGCTCTTTCAAATCTTCGCCCTTGAAAGGCACTGAACGGCTAATGTAACCTACTCTTTTCGATTCTTCTATTAGATCCATATCTTTTATTTAATTCCTAATACGCTTTTAAACTCAAATCTAAGCTAATCACATGATGTGTCAAAGCTCCGCAAGAAATATAATCTACACCACATTCAGCATATTCCCGAATCGTAGTTTCATTGATGCCTCCTGATGCCTCGGTCATGAACTTTCCATCAATTATTTTGACGGCTTCACGGAGATTTTCAAATGAAAAATTATCTAACATGATACGGTCAACTTGTCCAATTTCCAAAACCTGACGCAATTCATCCAAATTACGAACTTCAATTTCTATTTGCAAATTACGACCTGTAACCTTCAAATATTCAAGGGCTTGGTTAATGGCGTTGTGAATTCCACCCGCATAATCCACGTGATTGTCCTTAATCAAAATCATATCGAATAAGGCGTAACGATGATTAACGGCTCCCCCAATTCGGCAAGCCCATTTTTCGCATAATCTGAAATTGGGTGTGGTTTTGCGGGTATCTAATAATTTAGTATTTGTGCCTTCCAACAACTTCACCATCGAAGCTGTATAAGTGGCAATGCCCGACATTCGTTGCATACAGTTTAGCACTAAGCGTTCTGCTTTGAGAATGGACTGCGACGAACCCGCCACCGTTAAAACGATTTCGCCTTTCGAGATGCTATCACCATCTTTTAAAATGGTTTCTACCTGCAAATTAGGGTCAACTTCAGCAAAAATCATTTTGGCAATTTCCACTCCCGCCAAGATGCCCGTATCTTTCACCAAAAGCCTCGCCCGACCTGTGGCAGTACTTGGAATCGTGGAAAGGGAAGTATGGTCACCATCGCCTACATCTTCGTGGAGGGCAGTTTGGATAAAGTTTTTTAGGTAAGTTGGTTCTAAGTAATTGAACATTTTATTGTTGTTAAGTGCTGGGACATATTTACTCATGGCATGACTTAACTCATAAATCATTGATAATGAATAAATTGTAATCAGTCATGCCATGAGTATTATACAAACTTAATTTATCTAAGTACTTATTTGCCAGCGTTATAGCCATTTACGACATTCAAAAATTCGTCAAATATTTGAGTACGAAATGGATGATATTCTTTAATAATTAGAGAAACAGGATATATTGTTCCATATTTTTGTAAAAATTGAGAATCAATTTTTACAAAAATATGCTTGTAATAATAAAACCAAGTATCAATTTTTTTGTGTCTTATCAACTGCCTACCGTCTGATGAATCACAGATATAAATAGCGATAGTATCAGGGGCTTTTTCAAAGAAATCTGCAAAAATGGAAGCTATTGTCGGAAGTATCGCTTTGTCTAATTGGGGAAGTTTATCCGCAGGGTTATCAACTAAGATAATGGAAAACTCAAATGTGTATGGAGCAAACGATGAATCTTCCCCAAAAAGACAAAAGGTTGGTTTAAATGTAATTTCATAAGTGAGTTTATGAACTGTTTGAAAAGTAAAAGAGTTTTTATCTCCTCCAATAAAATTAAAATCATACTTCGGGGATAATAATACCTCTTTTTGCATTTTTTTCTCTAAGTTTTTTTAATATTGCTTGGTATTCGGGCGTTTTAAAACGGTCTCTGGCTTCTTGTTCGTCTTTTGCCTTCTCCTCTTTCCAACGTTTAATGAATTTATCTACGTTAGCTTGTCTTTCTTCGGGAGTCAATATTTTTTTTGCTACTGTTTCCATGATTTTAAAAGATTTGTTTCTCAAAAATAACGGTTTTAATTCAATAAATATTTTGTCATTTTAAAAAGCTAAATTAAATATAGCATTGCAATCCAACAATTACTTTAACACCCCCTCAAAAAACGTCTCAACCTCTTCCTTCGTAGGCTGTTTCGCAGGGCGAACAACTCGAAAACCCACAAAAGGAGAATCGGCGTTCCACCATTTACTTCTTGGAATTTGAGGGTCACGACGGTTCCAAATCGGGTCAGATTTCAGGCGGTCGGCACTGCGTAATTCGTTTTCTTCGCTTTGGTAATCCCCCCCTTTTACGGTGCTTGGATAACGCTTTAATTTCACGTTGTATGGATTTATTTTTCCTTCCGCAATAGTCTTGTAAAAACCTTCATCATACTGGTCAAGTGTCCATTCTGCCACATTTCCCAATATGTCATATAATCCCCAAGGGTTCGGTTTTTTCTCGGCAACATGATGATATTTTTCTTCTGAATTTGCCTTCAACCAAGCGTAATTACTTAGTTCAGCTGAATTTTCACCAAAAAAGAAACGACTTTTACTACCTGATCTACACGCATATTCCCATTCGGCTTCGGTGGGTAATCGGTAGAAAAAACCCGTTTTATAATACAGCCATTTGCAGTACATCAAAGCGGCGTATTGTTGCATGGAATTGGCAGGAAATCCTCCTACTTTGCCCATACCCAAGGTAAAATCTATGTACGGCGGTGATGGTCGGGTGATGGCATCGGGTTTAGGTTCGGGGTCACGTTCTTCTTCAAAAAATAATTGGTATTCATCGTAA
>JANXRS010000007.1 GCA_025356745.1 Arcicella sp. | reverse complement strand
TGAACGGAATAGATAAAGGTTATTTTCTTCCATCAGATATCCATCATTTTTGAGCATATACAGTAAATGAGTTACAGCACTTTCAACTTCTTCTGGATTTTGATTTTGAGCTGAAAGAACATTAATCAAATTCTCTCTTCTACTTCCTTGATTTTCTTGACAAATGTGTTTGAGCAAGACAAAAGCTTGGTTACTTAAATCGGCATATTGTTCCTGTATTCTTTCATCCCAAGTATTAAAGTGTTTTTCGTTAATTAGGGCTTTATAAGCAACTTCTACAATTTCAGTATTCAGAGTAAGTTCTTCAACTTCAAATAAATAAGTAATTTTCTCGAACATTATTTGCAAGAAATAAGGTAAGCAAAATGATAGTTTTTGAACGATGGCTTCTTGAATTTCAAAACTCAAATCTAAATTATCTCTTTCAGCTAATTTTCGTAGCATTGCCTTACTGGTTTCATTATCAAAAGGTTTGAGGAAATAGTCGGACATATCATTCATGGTTGTACTTATACGATGAGTATGTGTAAAGTTTTCAATTCCAACCGAACTGCAAAAAATCCAACGAATCTTAGAACCCGATTTAATCCGTAACTCACGCATCCAATGAAGAAAAGATGATACATTCCTATGTCCATCTTCTTGATTGATGATATTTGATAGCAGAACGGTAAGTTCATCCATAAAAATTAAAGTCTCTTTTTCGTGGTCGAGTAAGTCAGCTAATTGCTTGTAAATATCCTCTTTTTGAGATTGCCATTCTAAAGAAATTTTGATTCCTTCGTGTTCATAAGTAGGTTTGATTTGTTTCAATAAATCGAATAGCTTGTTGCCTTTTTCTTTGATGATTCCCCAAGCAGTAGATTTTTTTAATTCTTCTATAAACGACTCTATGAATGCCTTTTCACTCGTTATTTTTTCAAGATTTATAGAAATAACTTGCCAATTTTCCTGTTTTGCTATTTCTACAAGCTTTAGGGCAAATGAAGTTTTCCCAACTCTTCGAGGCGAAGGGAATATCAAATTATTACCAGTATTTATACGCTTCCATGCATAAGTAAGCTCATTTTCTCTTCCAAAAAAGTTATCTCCTTCAACGGGAGTTCCTGTTCTACTTTCCATATCATTAATTTTTCTCAAAGATATATACAAAAATGTATATATACAAAAATGTATATATCTTTTTTGAAGTAAGTTTATGCCCACAAAAAAGGCGAGCCTCACGACTCGCCTTTTCTTTTTAAACCCCTACTCATAAAACCCAACCCCATTCTCCGCCATCTCTCGCAATTTTTCCGTTGGTTTAAAGCGTTCACCATAAGTTGCTGTTAAACGGTCGCATTCTGAAACAAAGGTTTTTATGCCCACTGTATCCACAAATGAGAGCGTTCCACCTAAGTATGCAGGAAATCCCCATGCAAAAATTGAGCCTAAATCTGCATCTAAATTGGTACGAATTACACCTTCTTCAACGCATTTTACGGTTTCTAACACTTGACGGTACAACAATCTCGTTCTGATGTCGTCCGTTGAGATTTGCTCTGCTTTTACGGGGAACATTTCCGCTAAACCCTCCCATAAATGCTTTTTACCTTCCTCTGGATATTCATAGAAACCTCCTTTGGCTTTTTTGCCCAAACGTCCCATTTCGGTAAACTTTTTGCTGATTTGGTAAGTCGAATCATTTTCTGGCAAAAAACCGTCTTTGACTGCACTTCCAGAAATTTTATAGGCTAAATCTAAAGCTACTTCGTCCGAAACTGCCAAAGGTCCAACGGGCATTCCGATTTGTTTGGCAATATTTTCAATAACTACTGGATTTACGCCATCTTTCAATAATTCAATGCCTTCTGAAGTATAAGTAAAGAATACTCTTGAAGTATAAAATCCTCTCGAATCATTTACTACAATGGGCGTTTTACGAATTTTTTTCACGTAATCCATCGCTACTGCCAAAGCGTAATCAGATGTTTGTTTTCCCATAATTATTTCGACTAATTGCATTTTATCAACGGGCGAAAAGAAATGGATTCCAATAAAATTCTCTGGTTTTTCTGAAGCATTTGCTAATTTTGAAATCGGCAAAGTGGAGGTATTTGACCCAAAAACTCCTCCTATTGCCAGTAAATGTTCAGAATCTTTCGTTACGGTAGCTTTCAACTCCCAATGCTCAAAAACGGCTTCAATGATTAAATCGGAACCTTCAATTTCAGCATAATTATCCGTTGGCGTAATCAATTTTAGAATGCCTTCTGCTTTCAAAGAATCCATTTTCCCCCTCGAAATCGCTTTATCCAAAATTCCTTTTGAATAGGCTTTTCCTTTCTCGGCGGCTTCCATTGAAACGTCTTTCAATACGACTTGAATCCCTGCCATTGCCGATACGTAAGCGATACCCGCACCCATCATTCCCGCACCCAAAATGCCTAATTTTTTGACATCCGTTTTATCAATTCCTTTCGGGCGACCAACACCTTTATTTACCTCGTTCAAACCAAAGAACATGGTACGAATCAAGTTTTTGGCAACCGACGAATTTGCTACTTTCACAAAATGCCGAGCCTCAATAATCAAACCTCGGTCGATATTTACCAAAAGTCCTTCATAAACACACGACATGATTTCGATGGGTGCGGGATAATTTCCCTGCGATTTTCCCATAATCATTGCCGTTCCGCCCATCATTAATTGTAATCCTTTAGGAGTCAAAATATTACCGCCTGGAACTTTAAAATTTTCTCTGGCTTGAATTTTTCCCGTTTTCTTATTCACTTCATCCCAAGGCTGAATGGCGTTTGGATTCGCATTGATAAACGCAAAGGCTTTTTCCATCATTTCTTCGGATGTTTCTGCCAAAGCGTCTACCATTCCCATTCCCAATGCTTCTTTGGGAGAAATTTTCTTGCCTTCCAACAACATAGGAGCCGCCATTTCCATCCCAATCATGCGGGGCAAACGTTGCGTTCCGCCTCCGCCTGGCAATAAACCAATCGTTACTTCAGGAAAACCAATCACCGCTTTTGGATTATTCAACGCCATTCTGTAATGACACGCCAAACATACTTCATAACCACCACCCAAAGCAGTGCCATTCATGGCGGCAACTACGGGTTTCCCATTGGTTTCCATCTTGCGGAAAAGGTTATTTAAGCCCATTGAGAGTTTTAATAATTCGGCAGGGGCTTTCCCATTATTTTCCAAAATCATCTTCAAATCTGCTCCAGCAATAAATTCTGGACGTTCAGAAGTAATGATAATTCCTTTTACTTCGCTGTCAGTATATGCTTTTTCCAAAGCCTCCGACAAAGCCATGATTGATTCACTATTCAAAACATTAATCGGCTGATTTGCCACATTGATGCTGAGGATAGCTACGTTATTTTTTATGTTGTAATTAATCATTTTTTATCTTAAATTTAACTGGACTGATTGAACACGGATTGAACGGATTGGACACGAATTTCAAGAAAAATAATTTATAAATCCGTGTCTAATCCTTTCAATCCGTGTTCCAATATTTATTTAAAATCTTTAAACCCGTTCAATCACCGTAGCAATTCCCATTCCTCCACCAATGCATAAACTGGCAAGTCCCGTTGATTTTCCTGTTCTTTCCAATTCATC
>JANXRS010000483.1 GCA_025356745.1 Arcicella sp. | reverse complement strand
TATCTCATGACGATCATGTTAAAACAACTTCGGGCCGGCCAAGAAAGGGCAACCAATCTGCAAATTGACAAGTCAGCATACACTCGCGCTCGAGTTCTCTTTCCATTGCCCCTCGGACCACTCTTTTGTGAGATCCCCGTTTCATTTTCAGCTTGCTTGCATGACCCCCAAGGTCTACGACTCACGTTCTTATTTGCAAGCTTGTGCGGAGAAAAAGATAAGTTTGACGCATGTTCGACAGAAATTAGCGCGGCTCAGTCACCAAAACAAAGTGTGGCATTATCATATCCTAAACGGGATCGGTCTGCCGAGCGCAGAAATGGCTTGTGCATGCGAATTGCTAAGACGATTTGCACTGTTTCAACGACTTTCAAAGTCGAACTTTCGTGAGGAGGCTTAGCCAGAACACATCGGCGGCAGCTTTCAAGTTGCTGCCCAATGAACAGATGGACACTATTAAGTATGATACATACTTAGCGGTCACGGAAGGATTTGTGAAAAATACCGAAGGTGTTGTTGAATCTTATTTAGTTGAAAACAAAGCACTTACTGTTTATTCTACTAATAATCCCAATTTGGGTAAACACGCTATTACACACTATGAAACCTTGAAAGCAACGGAAACTCATTCTTTGTTGAAGGTGAATTTAGAGACAGGTCGTAAAAACCAAATTAGGGTTCACATGAAAGATATTGGTTATCCGATTGTGGGAGATGAAAAATATGGAGCTAAAACAGACCCAATTGGGCGTTTAGGTCTTCACGCTTGGGTTTTATCATTTATTCATCCAATAACGAATGAAGAAATGTTCTTTGAGACGAAGATTCCAAAGAAATTTTTGTGGTTATTTTAAAATAGGTCAATAAAAAAGCTTTTGAGGAAGCCTTCGCTCTGAGCAAAGTCTTCCTTTTAGTTTACTACCTACGGAGTACCATTTACTTCTTTATTTCCTAAAAACATTATCCAAAACCACTGCTGTTGCGATTCCTGCATTTAAGGATTCTGCTCCGCCAAATCTTGGAATGGTGATTTTATGAGTAATTAATTTCGTTATTACGTCCGAAATTCCATTGGCTTCATTGCCAATTACAATATAACCAGAATCATTAAAACGGGTATAATGAATATTTTCGCCGTCTAATAAAGTTCCGTAAATATTAACCTGCTGATTTTTGATAAATTTTTCTAAATCAACGTAATAAAGGGATACTCTTGTAAAAGACCCCATTGTAGCATTGATTACTTTAGGATTATAAAAATCTACCGTTGAAGGCGAGCAAATTATCTTTGTGATACCATACCAGTCTGCAACACGAATAATTGTTCCTAAATTTCCAGGATCACGAATATCATCTAAAATCAAGGCAAATTCTTTTTCATTAACTAATAATTCACCGTTTTCTTTCGTTTTCACCAAAGCAAGTGCGGCATTATTTGAAGAAAATGAACCTGCTTTTTCAAGTTCCTCTGCTTTCACGATTTCGGGTTGAATTGAAAGCGTTTGAAAAATTGCTTCGTGTTCCCTAAAAAAATCATCGGTAACAAAGAGTAATTCAATTTCAAAGTCAGCCTTGAGCAATTCAAGCACACTTTTTGCCCCTTCTACCACAAAAGATTGATGTTCTACCCGAAATTTCTTTTGTTGTAGAGCATTAATGTATTTAATTTGATTTTTGGTTATCATAATTTACTTAATTGTTTATTTGTGAACTATGATTCACAAAAATATTTACCCTCTCAAATTGCCAAAATTAATATTCATCACTTGAAACAAGTCTTTTTATACATATTGCTTTTTGCAACAACATTCTATATGTTAGGTTGTTCTCCAAAGAGTATTCTGACTGACCCTTTATTGTCATCGCAAACTTTCAAAGGAAATAAAATTCTTCCCAAAGAACGTTTAGAAGCTCTTTTACCACAAAAACCTAATCAAAAACTCCCACTTCCATTTATTCGTTTAACGCCTGGCCTATATTTTTATCGATTATTCTCAGCTAAAATCCTCCCATTTACGAATAAAACTTATCCAGAAAGAAAAATTGAATGGCAAAAAGACCTTACAAAGTTAAATAATGATTTTGACCAAGCAGTGAAAGGATTGGATAATAATTCGGCTGAATATCTAAAATTATTGAAAAAGAAGGATAAGATAAGCCAAAAACTTACTAAAAAAATCAATGAGGGCAATTGGGCAATGCGAACATTTGGGGAACAACCTTCGTATTTTTATGAAGAAGATGCCATTAAAAATGTCGAAAAAGTAAAGACTTACCTCAAAAATCATGGCTTTTTCAAATATGCTGTTTCCTATAAAAAAGATTCAACTTTTTTTAACAGAAAGGGTATTGATGTTACTTACATAGTTAATGAAGGCATCATTTTTCCCTTTAAACAAACTGATTCCGTTGTTGTAAAAAACCCTACTATTCGGGAAATTTTAAGGGAAAATCAACTTGATAATTTTTTAAAAGTTGGAGAAAGATTAGAAGTCGAAAAAGTAAATGAAGAGAAGAACCGAATTGAACAATTATTAAAAAATAATGGCTATTATAATTTTACAAAAGATAATATTGCCATCAGAATAAATGATGTTGATACTGCCCTTACAAAAGGAATTGAGGCTATAACTTACCTACCAAATCCTTCACGCCCTCCGCAAAATTTGAATTATAGTAAGGCATATTTTGTTAATAAAGTTACGTTTATTTCTGATGGTTCATCGTCCAATATTACCAACCCTAAAGTTGATACAGTTCTAAATAATGGCATACAGTTTATTTTTGTAAATAAACGATTTTCAACTAAATTACTGGATTCCAAAATTGCGATTCGTCCCAATGAATTATATAAACTAAAAAATCGGCTACAAACAGAAAAAAATCTTTACGCACTCGACCAATTTCAATTTACCAGAATTAATTTTGATACTACTCGTGGCGTGTTGGATGCAACCATTTACTCCCGTCCTTTGGATAAATATCAGTTTACAGCGGAAACAGGTGGAAGTGTTTTTCAATCGGTTTTTGGTCCATTTTTTACTACCACTTTAAAAATTCGTAATATTGGTGGTAGTGCCAGTTCGCTGGAAACCAATGTTAGGTTTGGTTTTGAGGCACAAACAGGATTTTTTAATACAGGATTAGTAAGCAGAAATTTAGAATTAGGGTTAAATACGTCCTTAATAATTCCCAAGATTTTAGCCCCTAACTTTATTGCCCAAAAGTTAAACGCCCTCACACCACAGACAAGAATTGGCGTTGGAGTTCAATACACTGATCGTCAGGAATATAGCAGACTAAATTTTAAAATCAATGGTTCCTATCTTTGGCGACCGAATCAAAAACAATTTTGGCAAGTGTCATTAGTAGATTTAAACTTAATTTTTACGAGTAATCAAACCGAATTATTTAAGAATTATCTCGAATCTTTAAGAATAAAAGGAAATAATTTAGGGCAAAGTTTCAATAAATCCTTCGTTTCAACCATCAATGCATCTTATACTTACACCGATGATCCTTATGGTCAAATCACAAAAGGTAAATATTTTAGAGTTTTGATGGAATCAGGTGGGACAACGCTGAATTTGTTTCCACAAAGTAGAATTGGATTTATATCTAGCATTTTTGGGGATAGTTTGCAGTTTTTTAAATTCGTAAGAGTAAATACCGATTTTAGAAAATATATTGCCGTCGGTTTGAGAAAAAACGCAAGTTTTGCTTATAAAATAAACGCTGGACTTGCATATTCTTACGGAACTGAAAGAAATTTACCTTATGAAAAAAATTTTTTTGTGGGTGGCCCCAGTAGTATCCGTGCTTGGCGACCAAGAACTTTGGGACCAGGTTCAGATTCAACCTCTGCAAGTTTGGATAAACCAGGGAGCATCTTGTTAGAAGCAAGTGCTGAATATCGTTTCAAAATTTTACGTTTTTCGGGAAACTATAATTTGAACGGAGCGTTTTTTGTGGATGCAGGAAATGTTTGGCGTTTTCAAGGACAAAATACGGAGAGTATCACGGGAAGTGATTTCCAATTTAATCGCTTTTATAAAGAAATTGCTGTTGGAACAGGTTTTGGAATAAGAATAGATTTATCCTTTTTTGTGATACGTTTCGATGGAGCTGTGAAAGTTGTTGACCCGTCCCAAGTAGAGGGAAATCGTTGGGTTTTGTTCAAGAATAAAAATAATTTCAAAGGAGATATTAAAAATAATGGAAATCCATTAGTCTTTAACTTTGGTATTGGATACCCATTCTAAAATTACTTTTTAAAAAACCCATTTTCTTCTTCGTGTTTTGCCATTTCAGTTTGTGAATTATTGTTTTCTATTGTTGATTCAGGATGTTTAAAACCATTTCGTGAAAGATTCATTCCATACGTGTAATTCGTGCATAAAATAACATCGTTACAATCAAAATGCTTGATAATTCCTGTTTCTTGAACTGCAACTACCCAACAAGTATTTTGGTGCATTCCATAATCAATAACAAAAATTGCGTGACCAATTCCAAGGGGCGTATCTACTAAAATGGCAGGATCTAACTGTAAAATCATATTCTTGTCAGGTTGAACGCATTTAAAAATGCAATTTTGAGTTTAAAATCAATGAATAGTACAATTTTATAACTGTAATTTTGCCAGAAATAATAAATTGATGAAAATTTGAATCTGGTTTTAGGTTTATGTTAACATAAATACTT
>JANXRS010000481.1 GCA_025356745.1 Arcicella sp. | reverse complement strand
AAGTATTTATGTTAACATAAACCTAAAACCAGATTCAAATTTTCATCAATTTATTATTTCTGGCAAAATTACAGTTATAAAATTGTACTATTCATTGATTTTAAACTCAAAATTGCATTTTTAAATGCGTTCAACCTGCATTCTATATTATATTCAAAAATAACTTTAAACAGTATTTTGAATATGCCAAAAAATTAAAAGAAACAGAAGCCCAAACTGAAACCAACAATCATGCCTAAATTATTAGTTTGCATCGAAACCGATGCCGTAATTGAATTGCCAATTACACCCGAAGAAACAGCACAAGTAAATGGCAAAGTTATTGCCATTTACGATACGCTTAATCACGAAGACGACTTCGTGACGGCTTGGAATTATTCTTCGGATTGTATCAAATTAATGGAGGATAATAAGGACAACCTCCGTTATATTTTTCACGAATTGTTCTCTGTATTCATTCAAAACGGACTGATTACACCCGAAGGAAAATTAAAGTTAGAAGGTTACGAAATGGGTTCGTATCTAACTTATGCAGTCAGGACTGCAAAAACTTGGTTTGAAGCAAGGTTGATACAAGAAGCCACTATTTTGCAGGAAATTGAGACAAAAAAGCAAGAAAGTAAGTCGTTCTTGCGAGAGATTGATTCTTGTAATGACACAAATAGATTTGAAGAATTAACTCGTCAGTATCAAGAAAATCAGGAATTTATCAAAAAAGACCGAACTTATTTAAAGGATTTTAGCGGATTAATTAACACCTTTTTTACAGGTTTTTCGATTGTCTCAAAGATAAATGGTTTTGAAAAGAAAAAACGATTCGACTTTGATATTACGCTCGTTCAAGACAAAATTAAACCATCTTTTGAACGATTGGTTAGTGTTGCCTTTTCACTTTTAAAGGACGACCCAGAATTTGTAAAAGTAATGAACGGAATCCAAGAAGAACCCATAAAATCAGCCGAAAATGATTGACGTAGCAGGAAGAGTAGCAGGAAGTATCAGTAGCCGATTGCAAGGCATGGCTACTGATGTGATTGCAGAGACGGTTAGTTCTTTTCCGTTTGCAAAACCCAAAATAGTGGATATACCTTCGTCCTCTTTTGATGAAATGGTATCAGAAGAAACTGTAAATCCACCGCCCAATGAACCACCGAAAGTTGAGCCAGAGCCAAAAGTGACGGATGCTCAAATTAAAGTAAAGGCAAGCAACTCCGCAGACGTTTGGAAAGAAGCTTTAAACATGATTCAAGTCGGCTGTAATTTAGGCGTTGAGTTTATGTCGCTCGAAAAAGGGGATAAAGATTTAGTGAAAACGTGGGACGTTAAAATTGCAGAGGCTGGACTAACCTTTATTTATGTTCCACCAGAATATCACGAAGCAAAAGAACGGTTAAACTCTTTTCAAGCCAATTTATTGATGATTAGAACGGATACTGTTCCGCCACAAATTAGAGATATGTTGTACGAGGGATTTTATCACGACTACAAAAAACAAGCAGAGCAAGGTACAATAAAACCGTATTCAAAATGGGAGGCAATCATTCAATCAATTATTATTATTTTGGGTGATGGGTTTAAAAAAATGGTATTCATATTGATTACCAAAGCACTAAAAAAAATAATGTAATTATGGATTTTTCCTTCATGGCAATACCCGAAAGGCTTTCCGCAAAAATCTCACTCTTAGGAGAACAAAAAACTGGTAAATCAACCCTAATTATGGAGTTGGTCGCAAAGATGTTGCAGTATCAAGGGAAAGGCTCAATTTTGCTTGATGTGGGGAATCAATACCACGAAATACATAAAATATCCGTAGCGGAAATAAAGAACTGGGGATTGAATATTAATCAGTTACAAACAAAACACCCGATTGTACGGGTTGTTTTTGATAAAACGAAACTCAATACCCGACCTAAACAATTGGAGGCTTTTGCGGAGTATAATAACTACGTTTCGACCTATGTTTCTAATTCTTGCGTGATTTATGAGGACGTTTTGAGCATGATTGACAAAGTTCCTCCATTTAGCTTGAAATCGGTTTTCTATAAGCATAGAGACGTTTGTAATGATATTTTTTCTTGTATTCACTCCTACGCTGATTGTCCAAGTTTCTTTTTTTCAAAGACTGACATATTCTATTGTAAGTTCACAAAGGACGTTGATTTGCCAAAAAAGGCAATTTACATTCCAGAATTTAAAGCAATCAGAAAAGTTTTAGAGCGTGAAAATGATAGGATTGTCAATCTTTCTGCCAACGTTCACAGCATTCAATATGCAACCGTTGAATTTATTGCAGATATACCTTTTCAAACTCAAATTGCAGAAACAGGCGTACCATTTAATCAGTTTTAAGAATCTAACTATTTTAATTTGTGGAAAATACTAACCAATCTGAAAAGAGATATACGTCAAAAACAATGGGGGCTTTGGCAGAAAGGGCTTGCGTAGATAGGGCAACCTTCCAGAAATGGCTCACCCAAACGGACTTAAAATATATGCTTGATTTAGGTTGGAATCCTTTTGCAAATATGTTACCTCCGTCCGTTGTAAAGTATTTAGAAGAAAAATTTATCACAGGTAAACACATGATAATTCAATGAGATTATTCAGCAGAAAAGAGTTTCTTAACCTTAACGGACATCAATTCGATGCCTCTATAATGGTCATTCAACATACTTCAAAATGGGAAGTTTCGATTAGAGACTGCAATCGTTTCGTGGAGTTATTTGAATATACTGATACGACTGAAAAGATGAACAATGGAATGTATAAATTAGATACCTTAATTGCCGTTTTACAGGAATTAAGGAGCAACATTAGTGAGCGTGGCGTTGTTTCGGAAAATGAAAGTTCAGCATTCCCACCAACAAAAGATTTAAAATGGATTGATTGTGATGTTTCAGCAAAATTGTTCAACATTGTTGCTTCACTGAATTTTAACGATTCTGATGTGCCAGTTGCAAAATTTCGTTCAGAACTTGAAATATTAAAGAATAGAGGATATATCTTTAAAAATCGTCGTGAAATTTATGTATCAGACTTGTTTTTAATTCCTTCGTTTGTCTTGCTGAAACATCGGTATTGTGGAAAAAAGACCGTAGGGGAATTTGAATTATTTTTAAAGTCACTTGATACTCCAAAATCATAAATCCAATCATTTGTTATAAAATAAAACGATTCATCATAGGACAGGATTTTGGTTCGCCTGTCAGGTTCAACGCATTTAAAAGTACAATAAAACTGCTTGGAAAAATACAAATTGAGCTTATTTTGGATAATGAAAAAAGATTCAATTTAAGATAAAACCTAAAAATGAAGTATTTATGTTAACATAAACCTAAAACCAG
>JANXRS010000480.1 GCA_025356745.1 Arcicella sp. | reverse complement strand
AAGTATTTATGTTAACATAAACCTAAAACCAGATTCAAATTTTCATCAATTTATTATTTCTGGCAAAATTACAGTTATAAAATTGTACTATTCATTGATTTTAAACTCAAAATTGCATTTTTAAATGCGTTCAACCTGCTTAATAAATGTGATTGTAATAGTCAGAAAAATAAAAGGTATTTTGCACCTTAATCTTATATAAATATTCATAAAATGAAAAAAAAATTAACTAAAATTATTGTCGTAATATTTATCATGGCGGGAATCTCATGTAAAGGTCCACAAGGTGATGTTGGACCTTCTGGAGCAACAGGAACTACAGGTTCACCAGGAACAAATGGCGGAACAGGTGCTACTGGAGGAACAGGGGCGACTGGAGGAACGGGAGCTACTGGTGCAAAAGGTGATAAAGGAGATACAGGAGCAACAGGACCAGCAGGTTCGACTTCAACTTCTGCATATTTTTACGATTCTAAGATTACATTCAAAGCTAACAATACTTTTGACATAGTATCTTATATTTTTCCAACTTCTTTGTCTGCTGGTGATATAGCCATTGGATTTATTAAACAATATCCCGATGATAAATCTCTTGGAGATTTATGGTCAGCCCTTCCTTATAATAATTCCATCAAAAATGGAACTTCGTACTTTGACTTCTGAGTTTTATCCAACGGCTTTTTGGGTTACGAATCAAAAAAGTATTTCTGCTCCTGTAAGTACGAGTTTAAGAGTAGTCGTTATTAAAGCTGTAAAAGGTGGTCGTATTTCATCAGAGGGTTTAGATTTGACTAATTATGAATCGATTAAAAAATATTACAATCTTAAAGATTAAGACTCCATTATTTTTAACAAGATTTAAAAAAAATTATTTTCAAAAGCCCGACCTCAAAATCGGGCTTTTTTATTTTCTTAAACACTTTCTTAAACACCTCTTCGTTAATATCCCATCAAAGATTATTATCTTGTAAAAATATTTTATATCAACTCTTTCCAAACGAATGAAATTTAGATTCTTAACCCTTGCGGCACTTTTTTTATGCCTAAATACTTTCGCTCAGAAGGTTTCACAAAATGCTAATTATCAATTTTTTGTTGATTTAACCAAGGTTCAAAACGATAAATTGGAGGTTTCTTTAATTACGCCTAAAATCTTGAAAGACGAAGTGGTTTATAATATGCCTAAGATTGTTCCAGGAACGTATGCTAATTATGATTTTGGTCGTTATATATCTGATTTTAAGGCGTTTGATGTTGCTGGAAAATCTCTTTCAATTGATAAGTTAGATAAAAATAGTTATAAAATTAAAGGAGCAAAAAAACTCAATAAAATTACTTATTTAGTAGATGATACCTGGGATTCGCCCGAAATTGCGGGGGAGTATGTCTTTGAACCTGCGGGAACGGACATTGAAGAGAATAAATTATTTGCTATTAATTCACACGGATTCTTTGGCTATTTTAGTGATTTGAAACGTCAGACCTACGAAGTAACTTTCACAAAACCAGCGGGTTTTTATGGTGCAAGTTCATTAACTGTAGCGAAGTCTGACGCAAAAAATGATACATTTATCGTTCCAAATTACAACGACTTAGTGGATGCACCCATTATGTATTCAATTCCCGATACTACCACTTTAAAAGTAGGGGGTGCGGATATTTTGATTTCGGTTTATTCACCTAATAAAAAGGCTACCTCGGCGGAGATTGCCCAGAATGTCAAAACGCTTTTGGAAGCTCAGAAAGAATATTTAGGCGGAACATTACCCATCAAAAAATATGCTTTCGTAATCGTTCTTTCGGATAATTTAAAGAATGGAAGTTATGGTGCTTTGGAACATTCATATTCTTCGTTTTATTACTTACCAGAATCATCTTCAGAAGAACTTTCACAAACGATAAAGGACGTTTGTTCGCACGAATTTTTCCATATCGTAACGCCTTTAAGTATTCATTCGGTTGAGATTGGGGAGTTTGATTTTAACAATCCAAAAATGTCAAAACACCTCTGGATGTACGAAGGAATGACAGAATATGCGGCGGGTCACATGCAAATGAAGTATAATTTGATTGATTTGCCGAAGTATATGGATATGATAAAATCTAAAATTGGTAATATGAACGGCCGTTATAAAGATGATATTCCTTTTACAGTCATGTCAGCAGATGTATTGGATAAATATAAAGACCAATACCCAAATGTTTATGAAAAAGGGGCATTAATTGGCTTATGTTTGGATATTAAATTACGTCAATTGTCGGGTGGGAAATATGGGACTCAAAACCTGATGCAAGATTTATCAAAATATTATGGAAAAGAAAAATCTTTTAATGACAACGAACTATTTGATAAAATTACAGAGGTGACTAAGTTTCCAGAAATTCGTCAATTCTTTGCAAAATATGTAGAAGGTAAAGAACCTTTACCCATTGAAGAAACCTTAAGAAGTGTTGGAATTGACTATTTGAAGAGCCGTAAAAAGAAAGAAAAAACCTTAGGATATTCTGTCTATAACTTAGGAATTAACCCAGAATCAAAAGGTGTCTTTATCATTGATGAAGACGGAATTGATGAATTTGGGAAGAAATTAGGTTTCAAAGCAGGAGATGAATTGGTATCATTAAATGGCAAAAAAATAGATTTAACCACTTTCAGAACTGAAAGAAGTGAATATATGACAAATGCTAAAGATGGGGATGAAGTTAACTATGTTGTACTTCGTAAGGAGGGAGATAAAAAAGCAGAAGTTAAACTTTCAGGCAAATTATTTACTCCAGAAGTAGAGGAAAAAAACATTCTTTCTCCTGTAGAAAACCCTAGCGAAGAACAATTGAGATTACAACAAGCATGGTTAGTTCCTGCGATAAATTAACTTTTATGGTGTTCAAGGAAGGATTTGCTTTGAACAAAAACTTCCTTAATTACGCATGAAATGAAAATAATTATAGTTTTATTCAGTTTTTTTTTACTGTTTGCTTGCGATACTATCAATAGTAAGTTACCCCCACCGCAAGATGGGGGTAACTTTTTTTACCCAAAAATCGGTCAGTCTATTGTGTATGATGTGGAGGATACGCAATATGAACTTACAGGAAAATTTACGTTGAAAACCTATCAATTAAAAGAAGTAAATGTCTCAACTTTCAAAGATTTGGATGGAAAAGAGGCTTTAAGAATTGAACGGTATCGAAGAGAAAATGATGTTGAAAAATGGACGATTGACTCTATTTTTACGGCAAAAAAAGAGGTTGATAAAGCCCTTAAAACCGAAAATAATGTAACTTACATAAAAATTTCTTTTCCCTTTAAAGAGGGTTTGAGGTGGAATGGAAATGCTTATAATTCGTTTGGGAATGATAGTTACGAAATGAAAAAAGTTAATCAATTATTTCAAATAAATGGACGAAAATTTGATAATTCCGTAACCATTATTCAACAAAATGATTCCACTTTGGTTGATTTGAAAAGAAGAATGGAGGTTTATGCAGAAGGAATTGGATTGATTTATCAGGAAAAAATAAAGGTATCTTATTGTAATTCAAAGGATTGTTTGGGAAAAGGGAAGATAGACTTTGGTACAAAACACATTTTAAAATTTAAAAGCAATGAGTAACAAATTAACAATTATCAATGAACAATTAAGAGTTTCATCTCTCGTACATTGTTGGTCTAAGAAGTTGACATTTTGTATCGAAAATTGGAAGACAATTATTTTATTAATAATTATTAATTGTTCATTATTACCCATCAATTGTTCCGCTCAATTGCCTGCTAAATATTTAATCACTTTTAAGGATAAAATAAACTCTCCTTATTCAGTTACAAAACCGTTGGAATTTCTTTCTCAGCGTTCCGTTAATCGTCGTCAGAAACAGAATATTGCTGTAAAAACTCGTGATTTGCCTGTTAATCCAGCTTATATTTCTGAAATTAAAAAAATAGGAGCTGCAATTTGGTTTACGTCTCGTTGGATGAATGCGGCTTTAATTCAGACTTCCGATGCTAATTTACAAACTATTTTGAAACTGCCTTTTGTAAAAGGTTTGGAGGTGAATGGAACAATTGATGACCCTAATTTACGTTCTGGTAGAAAAAAACATAAATTTGAAGCCCTTGAAAATCAGTCTTATAACTATGGTTTATCAAAGATTCAAAACGAAATGATTGGGGTTAATATCATGCATGATTTAGGTTTCAAAGGCGAAGGAATGATGATTGGTGTGTTGGATGCAGGTTTCTATAATATTGATAAAATAGCCGCTTTTAAGCCTCTTTTTGACGAAAACAGAATCGTGGGAACGTATGATTTTGTGAAGAAAGAAACGTCAGTTTATGAAGATGATGCCCACGGGATGGAGGTACTTTCGTGTATGGGAGCATTTTCGGAAGGCAATATGGTTGGGACTGCCCCGAAAGCTTCTTACCTATTACTCCGTTCAGAAGATGCTCCATCGGAATATATTATTGAAGAAGCGAATTGGCTTTTTGCGGCTGAATATGCCGATAGTGTGGGCGTAGATTTAATCAATTCATCTTTAGGATATACTACTTTTGACGATGCAAAAACTAATCATACTTATGCACAATTAGATGGAAATACCACTATTGTAGCCCGTGCAGCAGATTGGGCAGCAGGCGTGGGAATTGTCTGTGTAGTTAGTGCTGGAAATGAAGGAAACGATGCGTGGAAATATGAAGGAACACCTGGTGATGCTGATTCTGTGCTTACGGTTGGGGCAGTTGATGCCAATAAATTGTATGCTAAATTCAGTTCGCTGGGTATTCCAACCGATAAAAGAATTAAACCCGATGTTGTAGCAATGGGACAAGGTGCAGCTATAATTTCGCCTAATGGTAATGTAACCACGGGTTCTGGAACTTCATTTTCTTCGCCCATTTTATGTGGAATGGTGGCGGGATATTGGCAAGCTAACCCGACTTTAACGGCAATACAAGTGATGGAAAATGTTAGAAAATCGGGTAGTCAAGCAGATAAACCAGATAAAATTTTGGGTCATGGTATTCCTAATTTGTTTAAGGTTTTATCGTTTGAAGGAGAAATAGCTAATTTTTTTAAAGTATATCCAAATCCCACAAAGGATGAAATAACGATTGAAATTGATAATTTTACAGGTAAGAATTATGAGGCAATTTTAATGGATATTTCAGGAAGAGTTCAGTACAATGAAACCCTTAAAAAACGTGTTCAAACGATTTCAATAGAGAAAATACCGACAGGGGTTTATTTTTTAAGAGTAGGTAACGACGAGAAAAGAGGTGTGGTTAGATTGATTAAGGATTAAATGATTGAAAAATATAAGAAAGTATAATCTTCAAAATGCAATCTTTTGTCCTATAATCATTAACTTTCATTGTTTTATTAAATACAAATTAAACTAGATAACTATCCATGAAAACGCTAAAAATTTTAATGACAGTATGCTTAATTACTACAGGATTAAGTACTTACGCACAATTTGGGCAAGGTGGCTTTACTACTGGACATACAGGCAAAAAAATGGTTTTAAAAATGGTTAGACTTCTGTAACTTGTTTGTTACTAAACAAAATTCAAGTTATCGTGAAGTCAAATTCAGTTATATGTCAATTTAGTGAGTATTTTTTAGATT
>JANXRS010000479.1 GCA_025356745.1 Arcicella sp. | reverse complement strand
AAGTATTTATGTTAACATAAACCTAAAACCAGATTCAAATTTTCATCAATTTATTATTTCTGGCAAAATTACAGTTATAAAATTGTACTATTCATTGATTTTAAACTCAAAATTGCATTTTTAAATGCGTTCAACCTGTACGTTTCTCTACCAATCGACTGCATAAAAAGGAAGTTTTATGGAATAGTTTATCAGGTTATTATAATGCTGAAATCGTGGCAATATTAAATTTAAAACCAAAGCTCCGTTCAGAAGATTTAATTAGTTTATCAAAAAAATATGCACATCTCATTTCAGACAAACAAAAACATGAACTTTCTAAATTAGTTGTCCCAACCCTTGAAGCTATTCCTTTAATCGAAGGTATGTCATTTGACAATCAAGTGAAAAAGTGGCAAAATTGGGCAATAAATAGCTTTATTCCTTATAAATTCTATTTAGATAATCAATACTTTGAAATAGAAAAGGACGAAATTAGTAAAATTGAAAAAATGTCAGAATGTTATTCTGATTGGCTTTTTAACAATTTAGAGTCTATTTATAGACAAGATTTAACTTTAACTAATCTTGATATTATTACTAAAATAAATCAAGTTTTACAGCAAAGTAACCCCAAAATAATATGGCTAATCATAGATGGATTCCCTGCTTTTTATCAGCCATTGCTTGAAAGTGTTTTAAAAGAAAATGGAATAAATAAAATTAAGACTGAGTGGAGTTTTGCAGTTTTACCAACTATTACAGAAGTATGTATTCCAACAATGTTAAGTGGGAAATTTGAATCATCAATTAGTGATTCTAATCGTACTAATCTCCTAATGAATGCTTCTAATCAGCAAAGGTGTACTTATACAAGTAAACCTATTGATTTTCGCAAAAATATTTCTTCTCCTGATATAGATATTGCTTGTATTCATGCCATTGAAATTGACACTCTTTTACATAAAAATGACAGTGAGTTTAGTGAAGGCAGAGAGAATGAGATAAAAAGAATTCTTCAAAAACTGATAGAACCGATTTCAAAAGTAGTAAAATCATCCACAGAAAGACAAGTCAAACTTGTAATATCAACTGACCACGGAGCGACAAAATGTTTAGAAAATGGCAGAAATATAACAAATCCAAAACTATTAGAAGCTGTGAAGGATAAACCCAGAGAGCGTTGCATTAAACTTGAAGGTAAGTTGAAAAATGAGAATATTGATACATCTGAAATGTATATGCTACCCAAAGAAATAAGTAGAAATATTGATGATTGGGCAATTGCTCGTGGTTATCGTTATTTTGGAAGAAATGATTCTGGGTATAGGCATGGAGGACTTTCACCAGAAGAAACTATTGTTCCAATCATGTTCTGTGAAATTTTAAATATTGAGCCTGTAATCCTTCTGATTAAATACTTGGGTAGTAAAAAATTAGCCTTTGGTAAAACCGAAAAAGATTTTAGTATTCAAATTAGAAACATGAGTATTCCTACAATTGAATTAATAGCTATTTCGATTGAAGAAGTTGATAATTGTATTTTTGAATTACCTGTAAAATTAGAAGGGAATGACTATATTTCGTTAAAAAGCAATTTAATGCTCCCTCGAAAATTAGAACGAAAAGCTACAAATGGAGAATTAGACCTTACTATTAATATAAAATATTTACTCTTAGGAGAATCAATTGAACAAAAATATCCCTTTACTATATTCACTGAAAAAGACGAGTTTGGTGATGATTTAGATTTCTGATTATGAACCAAGAATTAAAAATAAAAGTGTTAGAAGTTTATGAATCGGCTTGTATTGACAAAAGTCTTTATAGTAGTTCAGGCTTGAATGAACAGAGCATCCCTGTTTTTGTTGGAGAATGGCTTATTGATAGACAGATGAAAGGTGGAGATTGGGATGAAGATGTCAAACAACAAGTTATTGGTTTTGTTAAAAAATTCATGCCTTCCAAGGATGACGTAGAAGACTTGAAACAACGGCTTCGGAACGGTGATAATGTTTCTGTATTAGAATATATTTCTCCTAAAGTAAATCTTGAAAGAGACCAAACCTTTTTAGAATCCGGCAGTTTGGGTAATCAAAAAGTTTATATAGAAGAGTATCTTTTAACAAAATTCCCAAGACTGTTAAAAGGAGGACTTTGGGGACTTGCTATTTATAGCTACATTAGAAATGATAAGGGTGGAGAAGTTTGGCTCAATGAGTTTAAGCCATTACAAGCTGCTGCTATTGACTTTGAAGATTATGCTGAAAAAAGGTCTGAGTTTGATTTGGAAGAGTGGATTCAAATAATCATCAACTCGTTGGGGTACAATGCGGCAGGTGATGGATATAGCACTAAACCCAAGAGGCAAGCACTTTTGACTCGTTTGCTTCCTTTCGTTCAAAAAAGGGTTAACTTATTTGAACTTGCTCCTAAAGGCACAGGAAAATCATTTTTATTTGGTCAATTTTCAAGGTACTCTCGTTTAATTGAAGGTGGTGCGGTATCTCCTGCTGTTTTGTTTTATAATGAAAATACAAAAACGCCTGGTTTATTTACACAATTTGATGTTGTAGTATTTGATGAAGCTCAATCATTATCTTTTGCAAGTCCTGACGAAACAGTGGCAAAACTAAAAGGTTACCTTGAACAAGGGAAATATTCAAAAGGTAAATTTACTGTCTCGGCTGACTCAGGTGCTGTTTTCATCGCTAATGTTCAAATTGATTCAAAAGGACTACCTACAAATAAAAATAATCTTTTTGGTGAATTGCCTGAAATATTACAAGAGTCTGCATTATTAGACCGTATTCATGGCATTTTACCAGGTTGGAATCTTCCACGTATGAGTACTGATGCACTATCTAAGGGCGTTGGGTTTAAAGCTGATTTTCTGGGAGAAATATTTCACTCAATGCGAAATCGTATTGAATTTGACAAGTATGTGGAAGAACGCAGTTACATGATTGGCTCAAAAGATTTTAGAGATGTAAGAGCTATTATGAGAATGGCTGCGGGTTTTTTAAAACTGTTATTTCCAAACTTATCTTCTGTTACTGAAAAAGAGTTTATCGACTATTGCTTAACCCCTGCCATTGATTTACGCCAAAGATTGAGAGACCAATTAATTTATATGGATTCTGAATTTAAGAATTATCAAATTGAGATTATTAGTGAAAAATCTGATGTAATAATTTCAATGGAAGAACCAGAAGAGGTTACTTCCGAAAAATAGATTTATATTCAAACGGTAGATATTGACTAAGTATTTCTAAGGCTTGGTCAATATCTTCAAACTTGTTATATTTTCCTATTGAAAAACGAATTGCTCCAAAAGCTTCTTCATTTGTCAATCCCATTGCTTTCAACACGTGCGATGGTTCAAACACTGCTGAAGAACAAGCTGAACCATTAGATATTGCCATTTGCTTAACTTGCTGAATCAAAACATTTGCATCAATGTTAGGGAAAGAAATATTCGTTACGTTGTACATTCTATTATCTATATTTCCATTCACAAATGCCCCTTTTACTTTTAAAAGATTTTTCTCTAAGTAATCTCTCAATTCAGAAATATATTCGTGGTAATCTATCATTTCATCAACCGCAATTTCACACGCTTTTGCCAATCCAACAATACTTGGAACATTCAACGTGCCACTTCTGAATCCTCTTTCGTGTCCTCCCCCGTGTATGGATGTACCCAATTGTAGTCCCTGACGAATATACAAAGCTCCTATTCCATTTGGTCCATAAAATTTATGTCCTGTAAAAGCCAATAAATCAACCCAAACTTGATGAACATGAACTGGAATTTTTCCAACGGCTTGTGTAGCATCACAAACCATTAATGCTCCTTGTTGATGTACAATTTTAGATATTTCTTCAATTGGCTGAATGACACCTGTTTCATTATTTGTCAACATAACACACACACATAATGTGTATTTATCCACTTTATCTTTTAAATCATTCAAGTCAATCAATCCATTTCTATCAACATCTAAAATTATTATTTCGTAACCAATTTGCGCTAAATATTTACAAGTATCTAAAACAGCTTTATGCTCTGTTGCAACGGTTATAATTTTATTCTTTTTATCTTGATAGTTAAATGCTAACCCTTTTAATGCTACGTTTATAGATTCTGTTGCTCCTGATGTAAAGATTAGCTCTTTGGGTCTACATCCTATAAAATCAGCTATTTTTCGTCTTGATTCATCTACTATCTTATTAATCCCTTTTCCAAAATGGTGTGTACTGGCTGGATTTCCGTACACAGAAGTAAAGTAAGGAATCATCGACTCCAACACTCTTTCATCCATTTGAGTCGTGGCGTTATTATCAAGATAAATTAAATTCTTCATGTAGTATTTTTAATTTTATTGAGTTGCCAACCACCAATACCAAAAAGCCTCTGGGTACTGCTTTTTCAGTTTATTTAGTTTGGTATTGTGTGGTTGTACTATGGTTAAATCTTTGACAGTATTTGCACCTCTATATATGTTTACCTCTGTTTCGTCATTAGCAACTAAACTGGTAAGATAGGCAATTCTTCCTGTCATTACTATCACTTTTTCATAGCTGAAATTTTCCGAAAACATAAATCGACTTACCTTTTTGATTCCAGAAAGGAGTTCTTCAAAATTCCCTATTCCATCTGTGCCTCGCAAAGCTAAACATAAACACGTTTGGTAAGTATCTTGCAAAACATCATTGTAGGTAATATCTAATTGACGATATTGTGATTCTATCTCCACCAAACGTCTGAATGTTTTTCTAACGATGGGAAGGTCATTGATTGATTCTAATAAATTGGCAACGTCATACAATTGTTTAATAATCTCCATACTTTTTGAAAACTTCCCTTTATAGTATGGAATACCCGTTGTATTAGGGGCGAAAGCCGTCATTTTATCCCCAAGTATATCTTCAAATGAAGGAGTTTTAACCGTTTGCATCTCACCAATTTGAAACAAAAATGGTGAATTGACAGGGGTTTCAACTAATTGTTGATACGGATTTTCTTCATATAAAATATCCAATAAAATGTAATCTTCTGGCTGATTTGTTAGGTGTGTCGGAGTATAAAAAAACTTAAAATGTTCTTTTGTAATATTTGTTTCAGCATTTCGTTCTTGTCCTTCAACTCGTATAAAGCCTTGATTCTGTGAGACTTGTTCTAAAATTGCAAATAAATCATTTGATACTTGCGGTATGATAATGTCAATATCAATCGAAAGTCTTTTGGGATTATTTTGTTGCATCAGCATTAAAGCCGTTCCACCCTTGAAAATAAAATTTAGTTTACTATCTACTAAACCCTCCAATAAAGTTAATGCCCTCACTGTTTTTTCAACCAAAATTTTATCCGCCCCATTATTCAACTGAGAAAATTTATTGAGCCATTCAATGGAGTGACTTACTTTTTTATCAATCATAATTTTAAAAATCTTCTAATCGTAAACCTGTTTCAATCATATTTTCAACTTTTTCCCCCCTTCGTCTCCGCTTGGCGTATCGAAACATTTTATCTTTATTAACTGGATATTTTCGGAAAACTTCTTTGATAATATAAGCAAGTTCTATCCCTTGAAATGCTTCGTAAAGTTTAACATCACAGATTAAATCAACCAAGAGTTTTTCAATCGTAGTTGTTTTTACTCCATCCATCTTTTGTGTAGGAGCTTCGGAGGTTAAAGGTATGATAACTATAGCATCATTTTGGTACACAATATATCTATCCAATAATTCATCCGATGGATTTAGATAGACATTTGGATAATGGTCACGTAATAAATCAAATACAGCTTCTAAACCGTCTCTTTCTATTTCAACCATTTGGGCAAAACGTCCTGCTTGATGTAAAGTAAATTCATTAATAATTGAGGTTCTCCAAACACAACATTCGAGTAGCGGTTTTTCTTCCTGAATTAATCCATAAATTCCTTTGATTTCGTTTTCCAAAGGAGGAGTATAAATTTTCCTTTTCAATCCAAGTATGTATTTACCCCTGCCTGTTCTTTCGAGTATACCGCTCTTTACTAAACTATTCAAGGAGTATTCAGAATTTACATTACCTATTGTTCTGAGATATTCTTCTATACTTCCTCTACCCAATTCATGGTTTTTCACAAAAATTGGTTGTAAATCATTCGTATGTATATTTTGAAGTTTCATTTTAGTGCAAAATTCTGATGCTCAATTACAAATATACAAAATTAATATTTCGGCAGCAAATTTATTTTTGTGCCGATAAATAGAAAATAATTTATATGGTAGTTTGCTTCATTCGATTGGCTTTAGGTTTCTGAATTTTATTCTTTGAAATCCAATTACTCAATGTCGCCTCGGTGGCTCCGTAACGATTGGCAATAAAACTTTGCGTTGAACCATTTTGAAGGAGTGCTTCTATTTCTACTCGGTAAATATCCAATTTACTTTTCCCAGGTCCTTTCGGACGACCCAAAATCATGCCATTGGCTTTCTTGACCCGCAAGACTTCTTTGGTTCTTTGCGAAATTAAATCTCTTTCAATCTCGGCTGCCATTGCAAAAACCATCGCCATAATTTTACTTTGGATGGTATCATCCAATTGCCAGTTTCCTTTGACGGTGTACATTTTGATTTGTTTGTCAATGGCAAATAAAATGATTTCCATAATTTCCAACATACTCCGTCCTAATCTCGAAAACTCACTAATCAAAAGTACATCGCCTTTTTCAAGTTGATTGAGAACTGTAAAAATCTGTCTTTCCTTCCAAGAGACTTTTCCCGAAATTTTATCTTCCACAAATTCGACTTTGCTCAAACCCTTTTCATTGGCTAAGGTCAAGATGTCAGTTTTGTTTTTGGAGTTGTCTTGCTCAAGGGTTGAGACACGTAAATAAGCAATATTTCTGGGCATTTGGATAAAATTAGATAAAAACCTTATAAAGATAATTATTTTATAAGATTTGTACCGTTTTTATCAATGAGTTTTGTTTGATTATTACGATAGTTTATTGGATGGTTTATTTTGTAAGAGAATTAGATTATCAAATCGAAAAATTATTTAGAGGTTAGTCTTTATATAGGTATCAAATCATTTTAGTGGCATACGGTTCGAATTGTACTGTTTAATTTAGACAAAGGCTTTTCTCGCTTCTCTGTCAGGATCGTTCTTTAATTCAGATTGATCGTTGAGAATCATTGTCTCTCCTTTGTCGGATGTGTACTTA
>JANXRS010000478.1 GCA_025356745.1 Arcicella sp. | reverse complement strand
ACGTCAAACTTGAAAAATTGAAACTCAAAACAAAACTCAATCACTTTGAATTAAAGGCTAAAATTTATATTAAAGCTCTTAAAGCCGCTTACTTAGAACTAACAAATATTAAAAATCAGGTTATGCCTGCGTAACATCAGTTATGGATCAATGTTTCGATGTTTGCTCAAAATTAGGCATTGACATCTATCAAGTAATGGGAGGAATTCTACACCCACAGTTAAATTAACAATATTCATAGAATGCTTGAATTTTACCACAAATTTTATCCAAATAAGTTTGAAAAAAAGGTTTCAGAACTCATACAGGAAATGAGTAGAATCTTACAACTTGAAGGAGTACCAATACAAAATACAAATACGCTTAATATACACAAAGTACACCAAAATCAGTTATCCCAAGAAGTCTTCCAGAAAATTAATGATATTTATTATACAGTAAGAAATGATAAGTTATCGAATCACTTTTTACTTAAAAAATACTTACAAGAGACACGAAAAGAGCCACTTTTGAATAAACCCTTTTTCGGAGATTTCTTTGCGGGTGCAGGAGGGCTGAGTCAAGGTTTATGCCAAGCAGGTTTTGAGCCAGCGTTTGTCAACGACCATGATGTAGATTCTATTGAAACCTATTATTTCAATCACACTCTTCCATTAGAACGATTCTTTGTTGGCGATATTAGAAAATTTATGGACGAAATAGGTAGTTATCAAAACTATCTAAGTGACATAAAAGTAGTTGCAGGAGGTCCTCCATGTCAAGGTTTCTCTATGGCTAATCGGCAGCGACTCTTGGATGATCCAAGGAATGAATTATACAAAGATTTTTTAATTATCCTTGGAAATATTAAGCCAGACTTTTTCATTATGGAAAATGTGCCTGGGATGAGATACAAGATAAAAGAGATTGAAAAGGATATTGAAAATTATACAGGTACAGATTATAAATATACAGAATTGCGAATTAATGCCAAAGATATTGGTATTCCCCAGAATAGAGACCGTTTCTTTTTGATAGGCAACAGAGTGGGATTAAATAACTCTGAAATAGGAGTAAATATCGCAAATAATTCCTTTGGTAATCATAAGTATAAATTAAGCGATGCAATAGATGGTTTACCTCCATTAAAAGTTAATCCACATAAAAATCAGAGTTATTATGAAGATGATGAATGTGGTTACATGATTAGGAAGTGGGAAAACTTGAAAAGCCCTTTTATTTCGGAAATTAATCAAAATCATAGTTCTGATTATTTGTTTAATCATAAATCACGTTACAATCAGCTTAGAGATGTTGAGATTTTTGAAAAACTACCACAAGGAGCAAATTCATTGCATGATAGTATCAAGGACTTAATGCCCTATACAAGTCGTAACGATGTTTTTAAGGATAAATATTATCGTTTAGAAAATGACAAAATATCAAAAGCAATAACCGCTCATATGCAAATGGATTGTAATTCTTACATACATCCTACACAAGCCAGAGGATTAAGCCCAAGAGAAGCAGCCAGAATTCAAACCTTTCCAGATGATTATGTTTTTAGAGGTTTCCCGAATGATTGGTATCAACAGATTGGAAATGCTGTTCCCGTTAAATTAGCAGAAGCAATTGCAAAAGAATTAATAAAACATTACGAATGAAATATATAGAAATTTTTGCAGGTATAGGTGGATTTAGAAGAGCGATGGAGCTTCTACAAAAAGATAGTAAAGTAGATTTTAAATGTGTTGGATTTTCAGAAATAGATACTCATGCAATAAATACATATTCGTCAAATTATAAGCTAAACGGAGAAGTAAGAATGAATAACATTACTGAATTTGTAGAAAGTGAAACTGCAATTCAGAATCTCCCAGACTTTGATTTACTGGTGGGAGG
This sequence comes from Arcicella sp., assembly GCA_025356745.1. GTDB lineage: Bacteria > Bacteroidota > Bacteroidia > Cytophagales > Spirosomataceae > Arcicella. Next base: position 6,597 of record JANXRS010000478.1, on the reverse strand, counting down.
GTTTCCATGTCAAGCATTTAGTAGTGTAGGTAAACAAAAAGGTTTTGAGGATGCTCGTGGTTCAATCCTATTTAGTGTTGAGGAAATCCTTAGGGTAAAAAAGCCAAGATTTATTGTTCTCGAAAATGTAAGACGTATTGAGACTCATGATGGAGGAAGAACTCTACAAAAAATAAAAGATTTCTTCAAAGAAATAGGTTATCAAGTTAATACAGTTATTCTTGACAGTCAATATTTTAATCTTCCTCAAAAAAGAAATAGAATTTTTATTATTTGTAGTCGAACACTAATTGATTTTGAGATTAATAGTAAAGATGTTATTGATAGTTTTCATCAAATAAGAACTACATCTCTCAAATCGTATGAAAATGTAAAAGAAATACTGGATAAAGAGGTTGATAAAAAATACTATTTATCAGAGCGAATAAAGCATACCATCCTTGCCAGTGGTACTAAAAATTATGTAGGAAATTCTCAGATTGATTTAGATATAGCCCGTACTTTAACAGCAACGATGATGAAAATGCACCGTGCTTGCCAAGACAACTATTATTCTGATGATTTTATTTTAAATGACATTTCTCACAAGCTGACAGACAAAGAGATACTCTACAAAAAGCCAGTAAGAAGATTGACTCCAAAGGAGGCTCTTAAACTACAAGGCTTTGATGCTACATTTTTTGAGAAGGCAATTGATTCAGGTGTAAGTGAACATCAATTATATAAACAAGCAGGTAATGCACTTAGTGTTAATACTGGATATGCCTTACTTCATTTTCTATTTGTAAAACATAAAATTCAAAATAAATTAGATTAAATGGAAAAGGACTACACCTCTTTTGAAACTATTGTTGCAGAACCAGAAGCAAGCTCTATGATTGAAACATTTAGAGCAATTGGTTATAATCTCGAAACGGCAGTTGCAGATGTTGTGGATAATTCTATTTCAGCATCAGCAAAAAATGTGTGGATTGATTTTAATTGGGAGGGAGATAAAACATATCTAACAGTTCGAGATGATGGAAGTGGAATGAATAATGAAGAGCTTGTACAGGCATTACGTCCAGGGAGTAAAAACCCTTTGGAAGAAAGAAATCTGAAAGATTTAGGACGTTTTGGATTAGGATTAAAAACTGCATCATTCTCACAGTGTAGGCAATTAACAGTCCTTTCCCATAAGCAACAATATAATCCTGTTTTTTGGACATGGAATTTAGATTTTGTAAATAAAATAGGTGAGTGGAGACTTATCAAATATACCCCTAATGATGAACATCTTAAACAATTACAAAGTACATCTTCTGGTACAATTGTTATCTGGAATCAACTTGACCGAATAGTCAAAGGAACATCTACTGAAAATCCAGAGAATTTGGATAAATTTTTAGAAACTATGGAAATAGTTAAGCGGCATTTAGGAATGGTTTTTCACCGCTTTATTGAGCAGAATAAAATTAATCTTTATTTTCAACAACGAAAAATTGATGCTTGGAATCCTTTCCTTTTAGGAGAAAAAGGGCTTCAACCCTTTCCAGATGAACCCTTATCAAACGGTCTTGTGATATTAAAAGGTTTTGTATTACCCCATAAATCAAAAATTTCAGAAGAAACGTATAAGAAAGCCGAAGGACCAAAAGGATGGAATGAACAGCAAGGTTTTTATATTTATCGGAATGAACGCCTATTAGTTGCAGGAGATTGGTTAGGAATGTTTCGTAAAGAAGAACACTATAAACTTGCACGTATTCAAATTGACTTACCTAATAGTCTTGATAAAGAATGGCAAATTGATATTAAAAAGTCAGTGGCACGTCCCCCTTTTGGATTAAAAAATCAGCTCAGACAAATTGCAGGAAAAGTTCGTTCACAAGCGGTTGAAGTGTATCGTCATAAAGGAAAAATTCTCCAAAGGAAGTATTCAAGTGAGGAGTTTTACACTCTCTGGAATGAAAAAATAAGGCATGGGAAACGATTTTATGAAATCAATCAAGAGCATCCATTCATCAAAAATATCTTATCAAAAGGTGATATTGAGAAAAAAGATATAGCTACTTTACTGAAATTCATTGAAGAGACCGTACCTGTATCATTAATTACAATTCGAGAAAGTGAGCAACCTGAAATACAAGGACAACCATTTGAAGGAATTGACCACGAACCTATACGTGTAGCGATGAAACAAATGTACAACTCTTTAATAGCAAAAGGTCGCACAGATGATCAAGCAAAAGGTATGATTTTAAGTATCGAACCATTTAATATTTATCCTCAATACATTGATTCAATCAACTAATATTATGATAAACAATGCCATTAAAGCCATTCGTATATTTCTGCCACAATCCAGTTCTGTAACACATTCACAGATTGAAGAAGCAATAGACCAAATTTTATTTGTTCCTAATTTCTCGGCATTGGATAGAAATCAGTTATTTCGAGAAATATCATCAATTTATAATGTACAAATTGATGATTTCGTAATAATTGAAGGAAAGCCAGAGCCGTGGATTAAAAGTAAAGAAGCAACTATTAATTGGCAGTTTTGGAACCGTTATAGAGATTATCTTGAATCAGAAAAAGGCTTTTCTCCATCTGTTACTTCGAGTATAGATCGTTTAACCAATCGTACTCTTGATGGACTTTTTGACCCCAAAATTAAGGGGGACATAGATAAAAGAGGTTTAGTTGTAGGACAGGTTCAGTCAGGAAAAACGGCAAATTATACAGGATTGGTTTGTAAAGCCACCGATGCGGGGTTTGATTTTATTCTGGTACTTGCTGGTGTTCATAATAATCTACGCAGTCAAACACAATTAAGATTAGACGAAAGTTTTTTAGGATTTGATACACAATATCAAAGGGCTTTTAATGTAGGTGAAAATAAAATGGGTGTTGGTTTAAGCGGCAAGCCGATTCCTGTTCACTCGCTCACGTCAAGTGACGAACACGGTGATTTCAGTAGAAGAGTAACTTTAACGTTAACTACGAATGAGCCAATTATTGCAGTTGTAAAAAAAAACCATGCAGTCTTAACACGAGTTTTTCAATGGTTGGAAGCACAAGCTACAACTTCCAATGGTACAAGAACTATAAGAAATAAACGATTATTATTAATTGATGATGAAGCCGATAATGCCTCTATTAGTACACTTGAGGATCGAACTGGACAAAGAGCAACTAAAATAAATGGATTAATTAGAGATATATTAAGACTATTTAGTAAAAGTGGATATGTTGGATATACAGCTACTCCTTTTGCCAATCTTTTCATTCCACTAAACGAAGATAATCTTTTCCCAAGAGACTTTATTGTAAACCTTCCTGCTCCATCCAATTATATTGGACCCAATAAAGTATTCGGTTTTGAACCATTGGAAGAAGATGAAATGCCAAATAGTACCTTGCCAATTGTACATAGAATTGAAGATGCTCAAAACCTTGCCCAACAAGGAAGAAACATCACTCTACCTTCTGTATTACCAAGCTCGCTGACATTAGCGATCAAATGTTTTATTATTACCTGTGCTGTAAGAAGGTTAAGAGGTCAAACAACTGCTCATAACTCAATGTTAATTCATGTCGTGAGATTGAAAAATAGCCAACGCCATATCAGTGAATTAGTTGAAAATGTATTTAATTTCTATAAAAGAGGGATAGAAATGAATGTTATGACAATAATTGAGGAGATTCGAGAGGCTTACGAAACCGACACGCCAAATTATAAGTCTTACATTACCACTTCTCGTTTGATAGCCCAATCTCTGTTAAAAGACATAGACCCACAAGTTCAAATACATCATTGGAAAGATGTATTACCTCATTTATACCCAGCGGTTGCTAAAATTGAAGTAAAAATTATTAATGGTGGTTCGGCTGATACTTTAAATTATTTTGACCACCCTGATGGACTTTCAGTAATAGCTATTGGAGGTGATAAACTTTCGAGAGGGCTTACTTTAGAAGGCTTATCTGTGTCATATTTTTTAAGAGCATCTAAAATGTACGATACTCTTTTACAGATGGGTAGATGGTTCGGCTACAGAGGTGGGTATATGGACTTGTGTAGATTGTTTACCACGAGAGAGCTAAATGAATGGTATTGTCATATCACTCGAGCGTCAGAAGATTTACGAGAACAATTTGATTACATGGCAGACGTTGCAGGAAGCACTCCTAAACGGTATGCTCTGGGAGTTCGTACACATCCGGGAGTGTTACAAATTTCAGCTTCAAACAGAATTAGATCGGCTGTCAATATAAGAGTTTCATGGTCTGGCAAACTAATAGAAACTTATGAATTTCAAAAAAATCCAGACGTGATAAAATCAAATTTGGAAGCAACAGTAGATTTTATACGTTCATTAAATGAAACACCAATACCTAAAGGGAACAGTTTTGTTTGGTATAATATTTCGCCAAATTCAATTTTAGTTATGTTAAACCGTTTCCGACTTTCTGAAAATCTAAAATCGGCAGACCCTGTAAATCTGACAAGGTTTATCAATAATTTAGTGAGTAAAGGAGAATTGACCAATTGGAGCGTTGCATTAATTTCAAAGGGCAAAACTGATGTTAGATATGATATTGACTATCAAGGTGATAAGCTTTCAGTGGGTTGTGTTTTAAGAAATGAAAATGATAAGAATTCGGATGAGAATATTTACTTCTTGAACAAATCACGTATTGCAAGCCCGACAGATGAATTGATAGATTTATCAAAAGATGTGTATGACGAAGTACTTCGAATCACACGTAAAAATGCAGCAGTTAAGAATAGAAAAGAAATTCCAGCATACCCTAATACAAGTATAGTAAGAAATGAGAATAGATTCAGAAATTCCCAAAATCCACTTCTTTTAATTTATTTACTTGACCCAACGGGAGCGAAAGATAAGGACAAGCACCCTTTTCCAAAAAATTCGTTACCTATTGCAGGTTACGCAATTAGTTTTCCTAAGAGTAACCAAGAATCAGATGTAGAATTTGCGGTTCATGAACAGCTATTGGAGTTTTATAATGTTCAAGATAACGAAGATGAAGAAATAGAAGATGATGAATAAAATTAGCGAAATATGGGATAATCTTGTAAACGACCAGTCATTTCACGCAGGTATCTTGTTGCGTAGATATTCAGCGGGTATTATACCTAACATTTCGATTGCATTGACTTTTCTTGAAAAAAGACGGTGTATAGCTATTTCGGTTAGTAATACGATTGATATATCTACATGGAATGTTTTACAGGATATTCGTTTTGAACTTATCTTAGATCCAAAGGATACTACTCGATTTTTTTTATTACTAATCTTAGTAGATCAAAAGCACAAAGATATATTTTCTATTTTGTGTGAAGATTTAATTTTGGAGGTTGCCCAAGAGAGCAATGAAAATCAGTTAGTTAAAAAATTATTAAATCGTTTTATAAAATGGGAGAACCTATTTGATAAGGCAAATAGTGAGGGACTTACCGTAGATGAGCAGAAGGGTCTTTTTGGAGAATTATATTTTTTGAAACAACTTTTAGAGCATAATCAGAACTATTCATTTTGCATAGAGTCGTGGACTGGACCAACTGCCGCTGCACGTGATTTTCAATATGATGATTGGGCAGTTGAAGTTAAAAGTACAACCGCCACTAATCCTCAAAAAATCAAAATTAGTAACGAAAAGCAATTAGACACAACATTAATTCCTAATTTATTCTTGGTTCATTACAGCTTTGAAGCATTAAACAATAACGGGGAAACACTAAATGGATTAATTGATTCTATTGGGCAATTACTGATAACACAGCCAATCGCTGAACAACGCTTTAAACATTTGTTATTTGAAGTAGGATATTTCTCTCATCATCAAGACTTATATTCTAATACAGGATATTCATTGATACAAGTAAAATATTTTCAAGTAGATGAGCAATTTCCAAGATTAATAGAAAGTACGATACCAAACGGAGTAAGCGAGTTAAAATATAGCATAACTATTGCCGCTTGTGAACCATTCTTAGTTACTCAAAAACAATTATTTGAATCAATAAAAGATAAATCACAACCATAATTTTACACAATTACTACCATTAATTTTAATGAAAACATCTGATAATCAAGAGCTTATTAAGTTCTATCAAGAAATTTGTACTGATATAAATACCACACAACTCACCGAAGAAGAAGGTGGAATTAGAGAGCAAATATTCACTGAATTAGCTCTTAGCTTATTAGTTGATGCAGGGGAAACTGAAAATTCTCGTGTATGTTACGATGAAAAATTAGACAAACTTGGTCGAGTATCTCATAAGGTGAATGGTTATGCTCTCTCAGAAAACTACGAAACGTTAGACTTATATGTAGCAATTTTTAAGAATACTGATACAATTACCACTACTACCAAAGCAGAGGTTGAAACGGCAATAACTCGTGTTACACGTTTCCTAAAAAATGCTTTAAATGGCTACTTAGACAGGTTGAACGCATTTAAAAATGCAATTTTGAGTTTAAAATCAATGAATAGTACAATTTTATAACTGTAATTTTGCCAGAAATAATAAATTGATGAAAATTTGAATCTGGTTTTAGGTTTATGTTAACATAAATACTT
>JANXRS010000400.1 GCA_025356745.1 Arcicella sp. | reverse complement strand
TAAAAATATGACCGATTATACTTCAGAAAAGGCTCAATCAGTGCATTTGACAGACTTTTCTAAGGTAAATGAGGCGTGGATTAATACTGATTTAGAAACTTCAATGGAGTTGGCTCAACGGATTTGTTCATTGGTGCATTCTATCCGTAAGACCAATAGGATTAAAGTTCGTCAGCCCTTGAGCAAAGTATTAATTCCAGTTTTGAGTGAACAGACTCGTGAGCAAATTGCTTCAGTTGAAGATTTAATCAAAACTGAAGTAAACATCAAAGCCATTGAATATTTAGATGATGCTTCGGGTGTTTTATCGAAAAAAGTAAAACCAAATTTCAAGGCATTAGGTCCAAAATTTGGAAAAGATATGAAGGCTGTTGCCGAAGGAATTATTGCTATGACTTCTGAAAATATTGCAATTTTGGAAAACATAGGCGAATATTTAATTCCTGCTACAAATTACTTAATCACACCAAACGAAGTAGAAATTTTAACAGAAGATTTGCCAGGTTATTTATCAGCAAAAGACAATGAAATTACAGTAGCGTTGGATATTACGATTACGCCAGCCTTGAAACAAGAAGGAATTGCTCGTGATTTTGTGAATCGTATTCAAAATTTACGGAAAGACTCTGGTTTTGATGTTACCGATAAAATCAGTATCAAATTATTAGATTCAGACCTAGAAGTTGCAGAAGGCGTGAGGGTTTTTACGGATTTTATTCGCCAAGAAGTACAAGCAGTCTCGTTAGAAATTGTTTCGGAATTAGCTGATGGTCAAGATGTTGAGTTCGAGGAATTGACTTTGGTGGTGAAGGTTTCGGTGGTTTAAAAATCACATATCACTTAGATTCGTATTCTCCTTAATCTATTTCCATAAAAAAACCTCCCAGTATTTGGGAGGTTTTTTTATGGAAATTTTATATTAATCAATGAATTAACGAATTTTCTATTTTTAGTGAATCAAGCGGTTTTTCTATAAATGTATCAACGCCAACGCTATTTGCCATTTCTAACAAGTTTCCCATTGCACTAATCATGATTATCTTAGAATCGGGAGATAATATTTTAATTTCTTCCACTCTATCTATTCCAAAGCCATCAGGAAGATTATTATCTAAAAATAACCAGTTTGGTTTCAATTCCGATAGCCTTCCAATACCATCTTGGAGGGTATGAGAATAATATGATGATATTCCTTTTCTCTTCAAAAAATGCTTTAAAAGAAGACACGTATCTTTCTCATCATCTATAATTAGTGCTATACTTTGCATAGTAATTAGCTGTTTAAGCGTTATCATTTCCATAAGAATGAATTTTCAAGGTTATAAATCAAGCCTTAAAGCACCCAGATTAAAGTGATTTATCATTTTTTATCTTCTCAAAATTAAAAAACTATTCCAGCTTATTCCAATCAGTTCCATCCAAATCCTGCCTTCTTAAATCCACAGATTGTGTAAAATACACCCCGAAAACAATAAAAATTGTGTCTAAATATAGGCGGTATAGTTGTTTTACTTTTAACTACACAAGTAATTTAGATTTTTCACAATAAACGTTTATTATTATGTCTAACAAATTAAATGTTGTCGTTGGGATTGCCCTTGCCGCTGCCGCAGGTGCCGCAATCGGTTTTTTATTTGCTCCTGAAAAAGGTGCTGATTTAAGAAAAAAAGTTAAGCAAAACGCTAATTCATGGGCTGATGATTTATTAGCGGCCATTAACAAGGGTAAAGATAATGCTCAGCAGTTTGCAGATGATTCTCAAAATAAAGCAAAATCTTGGAAAAATAAAGCAAAGGATGAATATGATAACGTTGCAGATGTTGCAGATACAAAAGTTTCAACAACCATGTAATTTCTCAAAATTATTATTTTAAGAGGTAACATTGAAGGAAGCCTTTGCCAAGCAATGCAATGCTTTGCTCGGCAAAGGCTTCATTAATAAATAATAGTTGAATCAAAAATAATAAATCTATTGTATTGATATTTCTTAAAAAAAACCAATTAAACGCATGGAAGCCATTGACCAAATAAAAGACAAAGCCGAAGGCATTTTTGACAATGCAACGGAGTATTTAGAAGCCCGGTGGAATTTGGGAGTACTCAATGCATCCTCAAAAGCCGCTGACACAATTTCAACCATTACAACCATTATAATTATAGCGATCATAAGTGTAATCGTCTTAATGTTTATGAGTTTGTCTGTAGCTTGGTTAATTGGCGAGCGTTTGAATAGCCCAGCTTTAGGTTTTTTTTATGTCGGATTATTTTATATAGTAGTGGGTATTATTGTGTTTATCATTAAAGACAAGTATATTAAATTACCGATTATTAATTCATTCATTAAGAAATTTTATTATGAAGACTAAAATAGAAACTAAAGAAGATTTAGTGGCTGAAAGAGCTAGATTGAAGAATCAGGTAACTATTTCTCGTTTAAAATTGATGAATGAATTTAGGATTCTGAAAGAAGACTTGCAGCCTGCTCGTCAAATTGTGGGATATGCCAAAAACCTTTTAGTAAATAACGGAAATAGAAAAAGTATTGTAGGTATGGGTTTACGTTTTGGCGTGAATGTATTGTTGAAAAATACTATTTTGTATCGTGCTTCGTGGCTTACTCGTTTAGTGGTGCCTTATATTGCGAACAATGTGCTATCCAATTATGTAGCTAAAAACGATACTGAAATCCTTGAAAATACTGTTAATTGGATAAAGGATAAGACTTCTAATGAGCCTCATAAACCCCGAAAATCGTTGGTTGAAAAAGCCCTTTTATGGGTGAAAGATGTTACGGAGGAAGACGATAAAAAACAAGTTAAAGAATTAACTGATTATAAACAGTTGCACTAAAATTTATGTAAAGTTTTAAAAACTTAAATCAATTAAAATAGTGAAAGCCCAAACCTCCTCATATTGACTATCTTAAATTAATAGAAATAATTAATTTAATGAAAATAAAAGTTCTACGAATTGTGGATTAGTTTCCCCAGTTTGTAGAACTTTTTGCTATTTTTGGTAAATATTTGTTTTTAATATTCTAAATAAAATAATTATTAGTGTATTTTATTAAAAATATAAGTATTTGATATTTAAATACTTATGACATAAATTATGTTTTGTTTTACAAATATTCCATAAATTTCATAAGTAGGCTCGTAAATTGAATAACAATGGATAGTACCCTAAAACCGTTCCAATCATGATGAATTTATCACAAAGCCAGAGACAGACTTTTAAAATTACGCCATTACAAATCCAAATGCTTAATTTTTTGCAACTTTCAACGGTTGAATTGGAAGAGCGAATTAAAAATGAGTTAGAAGAGAATCCACTATTGGAAGAAGGAATCGTATCGAAAGATGAAACAAAAGAAAATGATTTTGATACTGTTGAGGTGGGTGAAGCAGAGGATTATACAACGCTCGTAAAACCAGAAAATGATTATTCAGATTGGGATGAATATGCACATGATGATACTTCAGACTATAAAATGACCATAAATAATCATAGTGCTGATAATGATTTATACTCCGCTCCAATTGTGCAAGAAAGTGATTGGCGGACAGATTTAAAAGCTCAAATTCATTATTTACCTCTTAATGAAAGACAAATGATGTTGATGGATTATATCATTGATTCTTTGAACGATAATGGTTTTTTGACTACCACTGCGGATGTAATTGCCGATGATGTTTCTTTTACTAATAACGTTTTCGTGGATATTGAGGAAGTTGAAAATTTATTGAAAGTTTTGCGAATGATGGAACCAGCGGGCATTGGGGCGGCAGATTTAAAGGAGTGCTTAATGATGCAATTGCAACGCAAGAAAGAATATGGTTTTGATGTTAACCTTGCCATTGATATTGTGGCATATAATATTGAAGAATTGGCAGTTAGAAATTACGAGAAAATTATGCGTTTGCGTAATATTACGTCTGATGAGCTTAAAAATGCTATTTCGCAGATTACGGCCTTAAATGCTAAGCCAATTATGGACGGTGGAACCTCATCAATTGCAGTAAAAGATAATATTATTCCTGATTATGTAATTACGTATGAAACCAATTTATCAGGAGATATGTCAATTGATATTGGTCTAAATAATAGTAAAACACCTTCCTTAAAAATAAATAAAGACTTTGCTGAAACAATTAATTCAACTAAAAATAAAGCTGTAAATCAGTATATTAATACAAAAATGAGTGCTGCTAATTGGTTGATAGAAGCGATTCAACAACGGGAAATTACTATGTTGAAAACTATGAAAGCAATCGTTCTATTTCAGAGAGATTTTTTTACAACGGGAGACATTCGTAATCTTAGACCCATGATTTTAAAAGACATTGCTGACCAAATTGGAATGGATATTTCAACAATTTCTAGGGTTACAAGTGGAAAGTATGCTCAAACACCTTTTGGAACAATTAATTTAAAAGATTTATTTACTGAAGGTGTTAAAGTAGATTCTGGCGAGGAGGTTTCAAATCGTGAAATTCAACAGGCAATTGCCAATTTGGTGGATCAGGAAAATAAATTAATTCCCCTAAATGATTTCCAATTAATGGATTTATTAGCTCAGAAGGGGTATAACATCGCCCGAAGAACCGTGGCAAAATATCGTGAGAATTTGAATATTCCTTCCGCACAGATGAGAAGAATTTTATAATAACCAAAATAATGGTACGTAAATAGATGAAATAATGGGAAATGGTTAACAAACATTTATTTAGAATTATACAAACATTTTTAAAAAATGTAATCTGTAAAATTTTGAATAATATCAACTTGAGAAATCCTTCTAAATTTGCGTTGTAAAGTTTCAAGAAGAATAGCCAATCTCACCTGCGTACCAAAACAAATAACCAAATGCAAAGAATATTAGTAATTGATGACGACACCGATATATGCTTGTTGCTTCGACGTTTTCTCACTAAAAATAATTATGAAGTTGCCATCGCCCATGATGGTAATTCTGGGTTGGCACTACTCCAAGAATTTAGACCCGATTTAGTAATGACCGATTTTCGTTTGGGAGATATGGATGGAGGGACGATTTTAGCCAAAATTAAAGAGAAATTTTCTTTTATTCCTGTGCTGATTATTACGGGGTATTCTGACATAAAAATTGCTGTAAATGTTATGAAATTAGGGGCTTACGATTATATAACGAAACCTCTTTTTCCAGACGAGATTCTCTTAACTATCAAAAAAGCCTTGGATAGTACCGAAACCAAAGCGGGAAGTATGCAACATGAGGTTGAGGGAAGTAACGGAAAAGAAAATCATCAAGAAGGAAAGAAAAAGAATATAAAAGCACCAAGGTATATTTTTGGAGATGGCGAAGAATCCAATTATTTACTGAAACAAATAAAGTTAGTCGCCCCCACCAATTATAGTGTATTGATTTATGGGGAAAGTGGTTCAGGTAAAGAATCGGTTGCTCAGGAAATTCATTTGCATTCAAAAAGAGCAAATCAGCCATTTGTGGCCATGGATTGTGGAGCAATTTCAAAGGATTTGGCAGGTTCTGAACTCTTTGGGCATGAAAAAGGGGCATTTACGGGAGCCTTGAATCAGAAGATTGGACACTTCGAATTAGCTAATGGTGGTACAATTTTTTTGGATGAAGTGGCGAATCTTCCTTATGAAGTTCAAGTGCTTTTGTTGCGAGTTGTGCAGGAACGTACTATGAAAAGAATTGGAGGTACTAAAGAAATACCGCTGGATGTTAGAATATTAGTTGCTTCTAATGAAAAACTCATTGAAACCTCTAAAAAAGGAAAATTTAGGGAAGATTTATACCACCGTTTCAATGAATTTAGTATTGATGTTCCGCCTCTGCGTGACCGTAGAGATGATATTATGACATTTGCCCAATTTTTCTTAGACCAGACTAACGAAGAATTAGGCAAAAAAGTAAAAGGTTTTTCATCGGATGTTATCGAAGTTTTCATGACTTATGCGTGGTATGGCAATCTTCGAGAAATGAAAAATGTTATTAAAAGAGCTACTTTATTAACAGATGGTGAATTGATAGAATCAAAAACTTTGCCTTTTGAAATCTCAAATTATGCAAAATTATTGTTTAATGACTCTCCTCCATATCCTCTTCAATCACAAATAACACAACCATTTATCCCGAAAAATCCTCCAATAATAGTAACAGATTTTTTGAATTCTACAAAACCAACCTTAAAATCAGCGGCAGTAGAGGCCGAACACGAGATGATTTTGAAAATATTAAAGGAAGTGAATTTTAATAAAAGTAAAGCCGCAAGGATTTTGGGAATTGATAGAAAAACGCTTTACAATAAAATGAGAATTTTTGAATTATAGATATAAGGGAACGGTGTGAATTTTCGATTCAATCTGGGGAAGTTTATTAAAAATTACATAAATACCACTAATAATATAAAATTTCTATAATCAATACCGAAATGAATCTATCCGAATATTTACTCAATGTTTTTAGTTCAGAAAAGCAATCAGATTTGTTTGATAGCTTTCTGCGAGCTATTCCTGACTTTGTTTATTTACTGGATTTAGCGGATGGGGAAATTAAATATCTTAATGAAAAAACAGATATAATCGCTTACTACACAGAGGAGGAAGTGTTATCGTTAGATAAAAATTTCTTTCCTGTTAAAAACTTTGCGAATCGGGAGGAATTTATGGATGAAATGAACATATTATTCCAAGGTGTTGAAATAGGAGATCATCGTTCATTTATTCTTGATTTAATAACAAAGGAAGGAAAAAGACATATTGTTCGTAACAGAGGTACCTTATTGAAAAAAGACAAAGATGATATTCCCATAAAAGTCGTTGTGATTGCCGAGGATATAACCACTGAAACAGAAAGTAATGAACGTGAAAAACAGAAACAATTACAATTAGATAATGCTGAAAGTCTTTTTAGTTATGGAAGTTGGGAATGGATCATCGGAACTGAATTTGTAACGTGGTCGAATGGATTATTTAACATTTTTGGGTATGACGCCTCCCAATATCCTGATTGGAAAATGACTTATGGAGTTTATAATAAACACATTGTGGAAGAAGACAAAAATCGAGTTAAACTCTTTTCACATGGGGTAATTACTAATAAAACAAAATACTATGAATTTGAACATTCAATTATAGACCAAAGAGGGAATCGAAAACTGATTGCAGTAAAGGGTAAATGTTACTTTGATAAAGACGGAAATGTAATTCGGGTCTTAGGTATATCCGAAGATATTACTGAATTAAATGAGCTTAAAAATACCTTAAAATATAAAGTTCAGGAATTATCAAAAGTTTATAAAGAATTAAAAAAGTCAAAAGATTTATTTAAAGATGCCGAAGCATTGATGAATTATGGCAGTTTCGATTGGGAAGTAGAAAATAATAAATTATTGTTTTCAGATGGTTTAAAACGTCTATTTGGAGGAAGTAAAATAACAGAAATCCCCCAAGAACTAACGTATGATTTTTTTGTTTCTCGCTTGCACAAAGATGATGTGGGTCATGTAAATGAAACTATTCATAGAGCAATACGTTCAAAAAAGTCGTATTCGCTTGAATATCGATTAATAGATTTGGATGGTAGAGAGAAAACGGTTCATACACAAGGTGGAGGTACAAAAAAATATAAAAATGGTTCAACTCGTTTGACTGGAAATACGGTTGATATTACTGAAATGAAGGTTTATGAAAAAGAATTAAGATATAAAATTGAAGAGCTTAATCGTTCTAATCAAGATTTGGAACAGTTTGCTTACATTGCCTCCCACGATTTGCAAGAACCATTACGTAAAATTATGGCTTTTGGCGAACGGTTAAGTAGTAAATATAGTGACCAGTTAAGTACTGATGGACAATTTTATATATCCAGAATGATGGATGCCGCCAATCGTATGAAAATACTGATGGAAAATTTATTGTCTTATTCAAGAGTATCCACCAAAACAGAACCCGCTAAATTAGTAAATTTAGGAGTGATAATTGAAAGCGTTTTGGGCGATTTAGAAATGAAAATTCAAGATGTTGATGCTGAGATTACGTTAAAGCCAATGCCAAGCATCATTGCTCTACCCACCCAGATGCATCAATTATTTCAGAATTTAATTAGTAATGCTCTGAAATTTATAAAACCAGGTGAAAAACCCATTATTAATATTGAGGCAAGTGTGGTAAGTTGTGAGGAAATGGAGTCAATAAAATTTAATTTTGGGAATAATAAATACTATAAAATTATAGTGAGTGATAATGGAATTGGTTTCGATATAGAATATTCAGAGAAGATATTTCTCATTTTTCAACGTCTTCACGGTCGGTCAGAATTTGAGGGAACTGGCTTAGGTTTGGCAATTACTAAAAAAATTATTGATAATCACCAAGGATTGATTTTGGTAGAAAGCGAAGTGGATAAAGGTTCTAAATTTATAGTTTATCTGCCTGATATTAAGTAAGTTACTGTGTTTTAAATTTCTGTATAATATCTTATGATAAAAAAAAATACGATAAAATTGTTATTAGTTGATGATGATGAAGATGATTTTTATCTAACCAGTGACTATATCAAAGAAATAAAAGGGCAAAGCTTTGAAATAGATTGGGCATTTTCGTTTGATAATGCTTTGGAAAAAATTAAAGAAAAAAAATACGATTTATGTTTTTTTGATTTTTTATTAGGAGCAAAAACGGGTTTAGATTTATTGAAAATTGGAGCCGCTCATGGTCTTCAGGCTCCTGTAATTTTGCTCACGGGCAAAGGTGATCAACGGATTGATGTGGAGGCCATGACGCTTGGAGCGTATGATTATTTAGTAAAAAATGAATTAGATTCTGAAAAATTAGAACGCTGCATTCGTTATTCCCTTGACCGAGCTAATACGCTCGCCACCCTCAGAGAAAGCGAAAGGAAATATCGGAACATCTTTGATAAAACCAAAGAGTCCATTTTTGCTACGCAATTAGATGGCACATTTCGCTATTTTACGCCTTCGACTGCTGAACTTTTAGGATATGATGAAACGGAACTTTATCAACGTAAAATTTATTCAGCTTTTGTTGAATCGGCAGATAGAGAAAATATAATTACTACACTTGAAAGTGAAGGTGAAATCAATAATTATGAAGTAATTCTAAGCACAAAATCGGGAGAACGTAAGCAGTGTCTTATTCATTGTAATAGGCAAATTGATGGAGAAGGAAGCCCTTATTATTTGGGGATAATTCAGGATATTACCACTCGAAAAAAGGAAGAAAGAGATAATCTTTTGTTTGAAAAAATGGCAGCTACGGGGCGTTTAGTTAGAACACTTGCCCATGAAGTAAGAAATCCTTTAACAAATATAAATCTTTCTCTCGACCAAATTGGAGAAGATTTTGAAGAAGAAGATGCCAAATTTTTCTTGGATATCATTCGAAGAAATAGTCAGCGAATCAATGATTTAATCACTGAATTATTAAATACGTCACGTCCTTCTGAAGTAATATTTAGTCGTTTAAATTTGCGAGAAGTTTTAGAAAGTACCATCGAATTAGCCATTGACAGAATTAACCTAAAAGGCATTACCTTAATTAAAAATTTGGCTGAAAATATTGTTTTAGATTTGGATAAATCTAAAATTTCAATTGCTTTTTTAAACATTATTATCAATGCCGTTGAAGCCATGAAAGAGGGAAAAGGGGTACTCACAATTGATACTATGTCGAACCATAAAAATGCCGTTGTGACAATAAGAGATAATGGTGTTGGCATTAGTCAAGAACACATCAGCAGGTTATTTGAGCCTTATTTTACTTCTAAAAATAATGGAATTGGGTTAGGGTTAGCAACAACACTAAACATTATTCAATCGCATAAAGCAAGAGTGGAAGTGGATTCTGATATGGGAAAATGTACTACATTTACAATCACTTTTCCTTTAACGATTTAGGTTTGAGTTACAGAAATTTACTTTATAAAAAATTCCTTGGAACGCTATAAAAACTTAGTATAATTCTGCCACCTTATAAATTACTTCTCAATAATCACCTTTCTCCGAGTAAACATTTGCAAAGTCGAAGCCATCACCATGGCACTAATCATCATCAAAATGCCGAACGCAGCACTGTAAGCTATATATTTGTAGTAAATAACATCCTCGTTACGGGCAATAATTATGCCTATCAAAGCCCAAATGATAGCTAATCCCACATAGCCATTTCTAACATTTATAGTAGCAATAAATCCGATGCAACTTCCAACTAAAATCATAATGTATGCCCAAGATTGTCCCGAAATACCTTCTGGCATAATGCCATATCTAACTAAAATGGCTGTTACATTAGCAATGGTTGCAATACAAATCCATCCAAAATATAGTCCGAAGGCTGCTTTAACGACAAATTTTAGTCCTCCGCTAATATAAGGCTGAACTTGTTTTAGATTTTTATTTATCCGTATAAGCGTAACTAATATACCAAGCATAACTATAATGGATAAAGGTAAAATTTCATAATGCCAAGTTATAATCCAGAGAGCGTTGAAAGTAGCGTTTATGATAAATAAATATCCAATTGCATCCAAAATCATCGCTAAATGAGGTTCGGGTTTCCGACTAAAAAGTGATCTTATTTGGTAAATACAAAATATAAATAATAATAAATAAATAACACTCCAAATAGAAAAGGTTAATCCTGTGGGAACAAACAAATTGGGATATTTATTAGATAATTCTCCTGTCGTTTTTCCATTAAGAGGCAAACTGACCGCTAAACCATTCATAATAACCATTATGATAAAAAATACAAAATTTAGTACCTGCAAAGTTTTAATTTTTGAAGTACTAATAACAATTGTTTCAGTATTTGCGATGGTTTCCATGATGTTATTTAGATTGTTAATTATTCAGAAATTAAAGTTAAAACTTTAATGCCAACATTGTGTTCAATTTAATCCATTACAGGTGGGGTTTAAAATCCACAGTTCTACAAAAAAGATGCGGATTTCCCATAAATTTTCCTTCAAATTCCTGTTAATTTGATTGGTACATCATTTTTATACTATTCAATACAAAATTACTTCAAATCTCAAATAAACAAGACCTTGAGAAATATCCTGTATTTTGTA
Organism: Arcicella sp.; assembly: GCA_025356745.1. Classification (GTDB taxonomy): domain Bacteria; phylum Bacteroidota; class Bacteroidia; order Cytophagales; family Spirosomataceae; genus Arcicella. Next base: position 4,631 of record JANXRS010000400.1, on the reverse strand, counting down.
GCAGTCATCTTGATTATCGGTTGGTTAGTAGGCGTATTTGCCTACAGTGTGGTTGGTTTAATCCACATTCTTTTGGTACTTGCTGTAGTGTCGATTGTTTTATCATTAATCCGTAGAGGCGTTTAAATTAAAAATTCCATATTGTAACAGTTTGTAATTTTCATATTATTAGTTTCAGTACTTGGAATAATGTTGATTTTTAGAATTTTATCTTATAAAGTTGAGTCAAGTTTTCAAATTCTTATCATGAAATCAGCAGACGTTTTAACTTACCTTTAAAGAAACTTTGTAATAAAATTGCGTAGATCATCAACACATTACAAATAAAAATTTAATTATGAAAAAGCTATTATTGACTGCAATTATCGCCTTATCATGTTTGACGACTTTTGCTCAAAAAAAATTATTTACAGTAGGATTGCGAGCAGGGGTAAATTTATCACAAATTAGTGGTAATGATTTATCATTATCATCGGGTGGAAAGAATTTCACTTTTAAAGCTAACGACACTCGAGCTTATGGGTTTGTTGGTGGTATTTTTATGAGGTTTGGGAAGACTATTTTCATTCAACCTGAGATTTTGTTATCACAAAAAGGTGGCAAATTTGATGTTTTTGAAGACGGTAAAGCAAATGGTAGAACCATAGACTTAAAATTAACTAATATTGATTTCCCTGTTTTGATTGGCGTAAAAATAAGTGATGTTTTACGAATCAATGTAGGACCTATTGCTACTTTTAGATTGTCAGATAGTGGTAATTTAGGGGATAGTATTAAGGAATATCAAGGACGTGTAGCAAGTGAGATTTTTAAAGATGTTATTTTAGGGTATCAAGCAGGTGTAGGTTTTGATATAGGGAAACTAAATATTGATTTACGCTATGAAGGTAATATAAATGATGTTGTGAATGTGAAATTCTCAGATGTCAACACAGCCTCAAAGTTTGCTGCAAAAGGTAATTCATTACAGGCAACCGTAGGAGTTAATTTCTAATTGATATTTTAATTATCAAGATTCAATTTCTTTCAATTTTGGGTAAATGAATAAATCTCATTAATAAAATACTAATTAAAATGAAAAAAAAAGTAATAGTATTCGTAAGTATTTTGGCAATCGGTTCCTTTACCTTGTCTTCATGTTCACGAAGTGAGAAAAAAGATATTGCAGAATCTACACAAGACGCTCAGGACAAAGTTGAACAAAAAGCAGACAATGTTGCTTCAGATGTGAAAGATGGTTTGAACCAAGCTTCAGACGATATTAAGCGAGAGCGTATGGATATGTCGGTAAAAATTGAAGAGAAGCGTCAAGATATTAAAGAAGATATGGATAAAATGGATGCCAAAATGGAAAGAGCAACTGCCAATGAAAAAGCTCGTTGGAAAGTCCGTAAGGCTAAAATGCAATCTAAAATAGATGATTTGGATGATTCAATTGATGAATTGAAATTAGATACTAAACGTAATTGGAAAGAGTTTAAGGCAGATTTAAATAGGAAGGTTGACAATATCCAAGAAGATATAAAGTAAGTATTTTATTAAAGATACATTTTATTAACAAAATTTTGTAGATTTTTAATAGTGGTTAGATTGTGAGAAATAGGGGGCATATTTATGCTCCCATATTTTTGAAAATCATACAAAATACGATTTTAATAGTGGTTAGTAGTATAGTAAAGGGGGAAAACATTTTCCCCTATTTCTTCTCAAAATTACTTATATATAAAGATTTTAATTTAGTAATGCTTAAGTTGTTTATAAAAGATAGGGATCTATTCCCTACTCTTTTTAATACTTAATTTACTAAGAAAAACACTAATTAAGCAGTTAGGATTTTACTTAAAGGAATGGCTCATTTGAACCATTCCTTTTTTGTTTTTAATAGTTACCAATCTCAAAACACTACAATTTTCCTCATTTTGTGGAAGAATTTACTCATTTTTTTTTTAGAATCTCTGCGAAATATCTGGTATAGAAGTTTTAATGTACTAAATATAATTAAATCATGCACATTATGGAAATCGACCCGTTAAAAAATAAAGTAGATTATGAGATGAAATCTGAGGTTCAAAATCAGAAGAAAACTAAAGCGAGTAATATGTTTCTTCTTCTGTTTGCAATTGTTATTGGTTTGATGATAATATCTGTGATAGGTGGATTTTGGTCAACTAAAAGCGTGGATGGACAACATAATATGGGAAAAGTAGTACCGGCGGATACAGCAATAATTAATAAATCAGATACTTTAAAATATTAATTAACAATAACTTAAAGATAATGGAAACTACAAAAGAACAACTTGAAAGAGAAGCAGCACAACGCAGAATGCAAACAATGGATAAAGAAGCTGATGTAATGAAAGCAGAAGTTAATGAAAAAGTTGCTGATGCGAAAGTAGGAGCAGTAAGTTTGACTGAAAACGCATCTGATAAAGCCTCTGAAGTGAAAGAAGATGCTTCTGATAAATGGGAAGAAATTAAAGATAAAGCAGGTGACATGTATGAAGATACTAAAGATAAAGCTGAGGAAATTGGTGAAAAAATTGGTGATAAATATGATGAGTTAAAAGCAAAAGCGAAAGTGGCTTTAAGTTAAAATAAAGAATAAATTACTGGATTTTATATCTTAAGTGCTTGGACAAATTTATTCAGGGCATGACTAAACTTATAAACTATTGATAATGAACAAGTTATTATCAGTCATGCCATGAGTATGATGCTAATTAATTTTATCTTCGCACTTAATATCAATTAAACTGAGTTTTCTACAGACTTTTATAATTAATAAATTGTACTACAATTTTAAAACAATGTTTTTTATTCATAACTTAATTTCAAATAAAAACTTAAATTATGACGACACAGTATGACACCCTCTTGACTGCTCTGAATGAGTTGATTGAGATTAACCATAGCCGAATTAATGGTTATAGAAAAGCCGCAGATGATATTGACGGTGGAGATTTGAAAGGACTTTTCCAAGGTATGGTAAATGAAAGTGAAAATTTTGCCGATGATTTGTCAGAACACGTAGAGAAATTTGGTGGTGAGCCTGCAACGGAAAGTACATTCTCAGGAAAAATTCATCAAGCATGGTTAGATTTTAAGGCTGCTATTTCTTCAAATAACCGTGAGACGATTCTTAGCTCTTGCGAATTTGGTGATCAAACTGCTGTTAAAGCTTACGATACAGCCTTAGCTTTGGATAAAGTGCAAGCTTCTCCAGATTTTATGAGTCTATTGAATTCTCAGAGAGCTTCAATAGCTGAATCTTTGAAAGTTATTCAATCTTTGAAAAGTTCAGAGCATCATGCAAAAGCAGAACAAGAAGTTTTAAGTAATCAATAAGCATATTGATTTAGTGTAATACCTTGTTTTTATTCAAGAATGCCAAAACTAGTGTTTTGGCATTTTTCTGTAAAAAAATCCTCCAAAATTATACTAACCCACATTAAAAATTAAAACCATGAAAATCAAAAGTGAAGAAATCTTAAAAGGATTAATCAGTATTTTCAAGATTAATGAATATCGGATTGAGGTGTATCGAAAATTGATAAATATGGTACATAGCCCTGAACTTCAACCCTATTTTAAATCACAAGTAGACGAATCCGAAACGATAATTAAGGAGCTAAATCCATTAATGGGCTTGTTGGAAAATGCAGAAAGCCCTCTGCATTTTGAGGATGCAAAAATGAATCAATCGCAGTTTTACTTTGGCATGGCACGTGCTTCCAAAAATCCAAGAACAGTGATGGTTTCTTGCCAATTTGGGGATGAATATTTAGTGAAAATATATAAAAGAATGTTGGAAGTATTAGAGATTAAGACGTTACCCTATCTTAGAGAAATTTTAATGAAACATCTTAAAAATCTTCAAACTTCTTTTGAAAAAATTGAAAGTACAATTCTCGAAAATATTCCTAATCTTAGTATAAACTAAAAAAATACCCAATATGTAGAATAATGACCCCTAAGTAATAAATGCTCTCTTTTTAATGACTTAACAATCAGTAACTTGTAAAATTGAAGAATAGATTTTTTACTGGTATGAAATTTTAAATACTTTCTGCAAACCAAATAAAACAGTCATGAATAATCTCACAGTAAACTTAAAAAAGTACACGCTTTTCATTTTAACTTCGGCAGTTGTTGCTTTCGGGTCATCGTCTTGTAATTCATTTAAAAAATTAAATAAACAACAAAGAGGAGCAATCATTGGCGTAGGAGCAGGCGGTGCATTAGGAGCAATCATCGGCAGTAAATCTAAAAATCCAGCGGTTTATGCCATTATTGGTTCAGCAGTAGGAGGCGTTGCAGGAACATTTATTGGAAAATATATGGATAAACAAGCTGAAAAACTAAAGAAAGATTTAGACGTTTTGGCAGATGTTGAAAGAGTGGGAGAGGGGATAAAAATTACGATGAAATCAGGCGTACTCTTTGATTTTAATTCATCAAAAATAAATATGAAAGTGAATGATAATTTAATACCTACTGTGCAAAAAGTCGTGAAAATTTGTTATCTTGATTAAAACCGATAAAGCAATGATAACCTTCACAGTAAATATAGTAGATTCAAGTGGTAAATCTATCTCAGTGGTTCGAGAATATGATGGCGAATTAGTAGGC
>JANXRS010000398.1 GCA_025356745.1 Arcicella sp. | reverse complement strand
TCTCCGAATGATTATTAATACAGTGGTCTAATGCTTTTTTTATTAGACAATTTTGACTTTTTTTGCATCGTAGTAATTTTTCCAATGCAAAGATGCACCTTTTGCAAGCTACAATCGCCCTAATGGGTTGTTTATCAATTCATTGGGGCAATTTTACTTTTACCAAATTAAGAAACTTATTATATTAACTTTAAACTCATTTACAAAATATTGATAAAAGTTAAAAGTGCCTTAATTACGCAATTAAAACACTTTTTGAAATAATTAGCTAAATTGTAGTCCCGCCATCAGCTGTATAAATCCCACCCGTACAATATCCTGAAGCCTCCGAAGCTAAGAAAAGAGCCAGTCCCGCAATTTCTTCTACCGTTCCCATGCGGGCAACAGGAAGATTTTTTACGAAGCGATTCAAAATTTGTTCATTTTGCCAAAGAGCTTCTGAAAACTTGGTTTTAATTAAACCAGGGCAAATAGAATTTACTCTAATTCCATCAACTCCCCATTCTTGTGCTGTTACTTTTGTAAGCATATTTAAAGCGGCTTTGGAAACAGAATATAAACCTAAGCCTGCGTCTGGAGTAATTCCTGCAATAGAACTGATATTAATAACCGAACCGCCACCTCGTTGTTTCATAATAGGATACACCATTTTACTTAACTCAAAAGGAGCTTTTACATTGATGTTCATAATTTTATCAAATGCCCATTCCTCAGTATTCAAAATGGGGCCATAAACGGGATTTGTAGCAGCATTATTGACCAAAATGTCAATGCCTCCGTAGTATTCAACGGTTTTTTCTATTAATAATTTACAATCCGCTATATCTCCTGCATTGGCTGCAATTCCCACACATTTGCCTCCTTGTACACTGATATCGGCGGCTACTTTATCCAATTCTTCTTGTTTTCGAGAGTTGATAACTACTTTTGCTCCACAAGCTGCATAATACCGTGCAATGGCTTCGCCAATTCCTTTTGAAGCTCCTGTGATGAGAGCGACTTTACCTTCGAGACTAAAAATTTTGTTTGCGTTCATTTAGTTGTAAGTTATGAAGGATGAATTTTTAAAAATTATAATTTAAGTGTCTTTTAGTAGTTTTTAAGGTTAAAAATTCCTCCTGTTTGTACATTAAACGTTCCCAAGAGTTGTAAAAGCCTCAAAGTAGCAGTAACACCATTTAAAACAGATATATTATGTCCTGCACTAATGGTAATTATATCGGTTGAAATTGGTAATCTTCCACAAGACCAAGTAGTTGAGTCATTCCAATTACCAGTTTTAATGGAAACCATATCGGTACAATGTACTAATTTTATTTCATCAAAATATAAACTTTCATTTTGGGTTTTGTTCAATCGTATCATAATTTTTCCTACTTGCTTTAAATTTCCCAGCGTTACCCAATCAAATAAAAAATGTGTCCATTTATTAGCTTCTGCTGATATTCCCAATATTGCACCTCCACTGCCTACATTAGTTGAAAATGCTTGAAATTGAAGAGGATAGGACGTATTTGCTTCATTATAAACCCAAAATTCAATTCCATTTTTATATCCTGCAGTATCAATTGGAAAACCACTGTAACTCAAAATTAATGTGCTATCTGCTTTTGGATTCGTTACTTTCATAGAACGAGTATTTATATACTGCGGGCTTGAATTAGCGATATTTAAAGAAGGAATGGTTGAAAGATTTTGCCAATTCGTACCTAAAGCATCGTCATAAATTGCTTGATCGGTAGTTGGTAAAGCATCTGTATAAATTCCTAATCCTGTACTTTGGAGTGAAACATTTCCAGCGGCATCTTTTGCCTTAACTTTTAAAAGATAAAAAGTTGACGGTTGTAAGCCTGTTGCGGTAAAATTAGTATTCAAAGATTCAGCAATTTTAACCTCATTCATAAAAATCTCATAAACAGTAACACCAACATTATCGGTGGATGGAGTCCAAGAAAAAGAGATATTGGAAGTGTTTACCTTTGTCAATTGTAAATTCGTTGGAGTGGTAGGCGGAGTGGTATCATCAAGATTTTGGGCAACATAAGATTTGATATTTTCTGGACTATTGATAACCAATACATGAGCATAAGTTTTATTGATTTGGAAAATACTCAGTCCAATCATGATGACTAATAATTGAACGCTTACTCTCGAAAAAATGATTAATAGATAGTTTTTGTACATCGAATAATAAAGATTTTTACTCATATAATTTAGATTTGTGTGATATATTTTGCACAAAATAACTATTTAAGTCCACATAAATACCTTACAATAATTAATTTTATTTAACAGTCATATTCTCTACTGTGTTTTAACAAAATTACGTTTGGTAGTTTAAAATCTCAATCGTTTAAAATAAATTGATACGAATCAACTAAATTTGTAAGTATTTATATTTTAAAGTCAATGTTCGTTGCTCGATTGAAGATGTTAGATTTTTGTTGTTCGAAGAAAGAAATAGAAAACTGAACAGGAAAGATCAAACAATGCAAACATTGAAAATCAAACATCGAAAATAAACCCAGTATAATGATAAATTACATCACCAAAGCCGTTACTAAATTGTTCGGAACAAAATCTGACCGAGACATCAAAGAATTGATGCCTTACGTGGAATTAACCAACACCGAATTCTCGAAACTGCGAAACCTCTCAGACGAACAACTCCGTCAGCAAACGGCTGAATTAAAGGACATTATCCAGAAAAATCTCGCTAAAATTGATGCAGATATTTCGGATTTAAAAATGGAAATAGAAGCAAATCCCGATATGTCGGTGGATGCTAAAGAAACTATTTTCAATCAAATTGATGCTTTTGGACTTGACCGTAATAAGCAATTAGAAGTTGTATTATTAGAAATTCTCCCCCGTGCTTTTGCCGTTGTGAAGGAAACTGCAAGGCGTTTTACAGAAAATAAAAAATTAGAAGTAGTGGCAACGGTTCACGATAAATTCATTGCCGCCAAGAAGAAAAATGTTGAAATTGTGGGTGAAACCGCAATTTGGCACAACAAGTGGCTGGCAGCAGGAAATGAAATTGAGTGGAATATGATTCACTATGACGTTCAGTTAATCGGTGGTGTGGTTTTGCACCAAGGTAAAATAGCTGAAATGGCAACGGGTGAAGGAAAAACGTTGGTTTCAACGCTTCCTGCTTATTTGAATGCTTTAGCGGGAATGGGTGTGCATTTGGTTACAGTCAATGATTATTTAGCAAAACGAGATTCAGAATGGAATGCTCCTTTATTCGAATTTCACGGAATTACAGTTGATTGTATTGATAAGCACGAACCTAATACCGACGAACGCCGTCAGGCCTATTTAGCGGATATTACTTATGGAACCAACAACGAATTTGGTTTCGATTATTTGCGTGATAACATGGCTCGCACGCCCGAAGAGCAAGTGCAACGCAAGCACCATTACGCCATGGTTGATGAGGTCGATTCAGTTTTGATTGATGATGCAAGAACTCCACTAATTATCAGTGGGCCGATGGCTCGTGGTGATGAACAAGAATTTGATGCCTTCAATCCTTTGGTGGCAAAAATGGTAGAGCAACAAAAGAAAATTGTGCAAGATCATTTGATTGAAGCCAAAAAAATGATTGCGGCAGGAAATAAGAAAGAAGGTGGTTTGGCTTTATTTCGTGCATTTAGAGGTTTCCCGAAAGCTCGTCCTGTCATTAAATACCTTTCTGAAACGGGTATTAAGCAGATTATGCAGGAAACGGAAAATATCTATTTAGCGGAAAATCAAAAATTGATGCCTGAAGCCGATGCTCCGTTAATGTTTACGATTGAAGAAAAAAACAATCAGGTAGAGATGACCGAGAAAGGTTTAACTTTCATGACTCGCATGGTTGAAAACCCCGACTTCTTTGTGATTCCTGACCTTTCGGTTGATTTGAATAACATTGAAAAGAAAGCGGATATTACGGAACAAGAACGTTTGATTGAGAAAGAAGCTTTAATCCGTGATTATTCTGCCAAAACGCAAAGAATCCATACAGTAAGTCAACTGTTGAAAGCGTATTCTTTGTTCGAGAAAAACGTTGAGTATATCGTTGATGAAAATGATGGAAAAGTAAAAATTGTCGATGAATCTACGGGTCGTATTATGGAAGGTCGTCGTTATTCTGACGGTCTGCATCAAGCCATTGAAGCTAAAGAAAGCGTAAATATTGAGGATGCTACGCAAACGTATGCGACGATTACATTGCAGAACTTTTTCAGAATGTACCACAAATTATGTGGTATGACAGGAACGGCAGAAACGGAAGCAGGCGAATTTTGGACAATTTATAAATTGGATGTAATTACGATTCCAACCAACCGTAAAATGTCAAGATTTGACCACGAAGATAAAGTTTACAAAACCGTTCGTGAGAAATACAGTGCCGTTGCCGATGAAATTCAAGAATTAGTGGATGCTGGTCGCCCAATATTGGTGGGTACAACTTCGGTTGATAATTCTGAATTATTAAGTCGTATGCTTTCAATTCGTAAAATTCAACACAACGTATTGAACGCTAAACAACACGCCCGTGAAGCTGATATTGTTGCAGAAGCTGGACAATCAGGGAAAGTTACGATTGCAACCAAC
>JANXRS010000397.1 GCA_025356745.1 Arcicella sp. | reverse complement strand
GCCTACTAATTCGCCATCATATTCTCGAACCACTGAGATAGATTTACCACTTGAATCTACTATATTTACTGTGAAGGTTATCATTGCTTTATCGGTTTTAATCAAGATAACAAATTTTCACGACTTTTTGCACAGTAGGTTATTATTTTTGTTTTTTGAATAAGCCAGACAATATATAAACCATAAATTATACCGAAACTAATCAACATTGGTTGAACAATACCGGGAGGAATTAAACCCGCTGGACGAAGCAATAAAATATTATTTTGTTTGTAATAAATGTCTAATAAAGCTATTTTTTGCGAATTGGGAAGAAAAAAATCGGGGGCTACTAAGGAAGTAACCACCACTGGGAAAATAAAATGAAGCCATTGAACAGGTACGATTTTTTTATCGGGATTTAACATAATCCAAATATAAAAATAAAGGAGTACGGGTATGAAAGCCCGAAAAGGATTGGCGGTTCTGCACAAAAATAATAATTGATAAATATGTTTGGATGTTAGGGCATACATGTAAAATTCTATCCAGACGATACACAAAACAATACCTATTAGCCAATAAACATTAAAAATTTTTCTGAACCGACGAAATAAAAATAGAATAAATAAACAACCTATCCCGCTGGTCAGAAATGACAAATATGGTATATAATTAAACATGATAGTAGTGGATTTATGTAGTGATTAATTTTGATGCACGTCACTGAATTTTGTTGACCTTACTAAACTTTAGTTTTCTATGGTTAATTACTTGACAAAATAGCCAAAGATAGTATTGCGGCGGCTATTGAAAACACTTAATATTCGCAAAAACAAAATCAGGTTTAAAAAGCCTGTATCCCCCAAAATTATAAGGCAATCCTTTGAAACAAATTCAACACATCGTAAAACTGTATCATCACCCACAATGTTCAAATTATTTTCTGTATAATCACTCGAAATTGTACCCAAAGATTTGTCTGCAACTAAAAACATTTTCATCTCAGCCAATTCATTCAAACCGAAATAAATTGTCATGTCTTCCATACCATTGACATTCATGATTTTACGTAACTCTGCATTTTCACTGCAAAGCCATTGATTTTACTGGTTTGTCACCAACGGTCAACATCTCTTCTTGCAATTTCGATTGGGTACCTAAAATTTTCCATTTATGGCTTTTATTTAGGTGTGTTTGAATAAGATTTCCCCTTTTTTGTTTATAATTGTTGAGGTATCAATTGTAGAATTATTCAATAACGCTATCAATTAAAAGCTTTTATAAAGTGACAAATTCCCTTTGTGCTTCCTCCAAAGCCTTGACTATCTGCGTAGTAACTGGCATATCTGTATCAATTAAAATATTAAAAATTGAAGTGAAAGATGCTTTCAACTTGTTCAATTTAGCTTCGGTTTCTTTTGTAAGAGTATCCTTTTTCTGGTCTTCTAATTTAGCAATAATCTTCTGTTTTGCTTTATAACAAATCATTGACATATCATGAATTTGCTTCATTTTTTCTGGATTTGTCTTTACTCTTGGGTCTTGTTTTATGGTGAATGTTTGGGTATAAACTTTATCATTGACTGTCATTTTTGCGGTATAATTTCCTGCCAAAACCCAAGGCGAAGTTGCATCAGGAGCAGTATTCATAAACGTTGCTGAAATTGGGTAAGAAGCTGGTTCGTCCAAAGGTTTATAGTGCATATCCCACACAAAACGTTGCGAACCCGCTTGGGAGGAAAGTATCGTTTGCGGACGAATCCAATATAAAGGTATATTCACCTCTGGAATTTTGTAAGGTTTGTCATTACTCGAAAATTTACGAACTGACTTTCCCGTAGCATCAAAAATTTCTAACGCAATTTCCGAAGCTTTTTCTTTTAAGAAATAATCAAAAATTGCTCCGTCAGGAGGGTTTTGTCCAGCGGCTTCTTCTTGTGGAACGGGCGTATCAGAATAAATATTCCAACGTACTTTATAAGGATTTTGGGGTTTATAGAAGATAGCTTCTGATTTTGCTAAATCTGTCGTGATTTGACGTAGAGGTGTAATATTATCCAAAATCCAGAAACTACGCCCATGCGTTCCAATCACTAAATCATCATCTTTTATCACCAAATCACGAATGGAAGTGGCAGGCATATTTAATCTTAATGATTGCCAATTATCGCCATCATCAAAGGAAACATAAACGGCAGTTTCTGAACCTGCAAA
>JANXRS010000383.1 GCA_025356745.1 Arcicella sp. | reverse complement strand
AAAATATTGATGGTTTCGGATAATGATGCCTTTAATCGTTTATATGAATTCATTGGGCAAGAGGATTTCAATGAGACTCTTCGGAAGAAAGGATACGAAAATACTCGTATTTTTCACCGCCTACAAGTGGGTATGAACAAGGAACAAAACCGTAGAACTAATCCCATAAAATTTATGCAAGGAAATGAAATTGTCTATCAACAGCCAATGGTGATTTCTGAAAAAAATTATAGTTCTGTCACGCCAATCAGTGTTGGAAAAGGCTATGTGCAAGGTGATTCTGTGGTGAATAAGCCATTCGATTTTACAGATAGAAATTTTTATCCCTTACTTGACCAACAATCCGTGTTGAAATCAATACTTTTTCCAGAAGCCGTTAAACCTAAAAAACGCTTTAATCTGACCGAAGACGACTACCAATTCATGTATAAATATATGTCACAAATGCCAACGGAAAGTACCCACCCAAGTTATAATCCTACAGAATTTTATCCAACTTACTGCAAATTTTTAATGTATGGAAGTGGCAAAAATGAAGTAGTAAATCCCAATATGAGAATCTTCAATAAAGTGGGAGATGCGTACGGTTTTTTGTTGGATAATGCCTATATTGTGGACTTTGAAAAGGGCGTAGAATTCATGCTGACAACGGTTTTGCTCTGTAATAACGACCAGATTTTCAATGATGATAAATACGATTATGATACGATTGGATTTCCCTTCATGAAGAATTTGGGTCAATTAATTTATAATCACGAACTCACTCGTAAACGGAAATACAAGGCGGATTTGAGTCGGTTTAAGATGGTTTACGATAAATAGATTTTTGACTGTCATACAACCATTTTGTTTTAATTTTCGTCATTATTTTGCAAAATTTTATATGTATTTAACCCACTCATCACTATCATAAAAACATGAAAAGGAATACACTAATTACGATTTTCATTTTAGGGTTTTTCGGTTTATGCCAAGCACAACAAACGCCTACAATTACGACTGGTCAGATTTTGGGCACTTTTTGTAAAGGAGCCGAAATATCAGTTCCATTCACCACAGCGGGTGATTTTGAGACAGGAAATACTTTTAGAGTGCAAATGAAAGTATTTTCCCAAAGTCAATGGACTGATTTAATTACAGAGGGTACAAATAGCCCTTTGAAAGCAAAAATCCCAGCAAATTATGCACCATTTAGCAACTATTTAGATGCCCATTCTATCAGAGTAATTGCGTTGAAGCCTAATATTTTAGGTAAAGAAATTACAGTATCTAATCTACATATCAAACCAAATCTTTCACTCAATTCATTCACTACTACCAATATTAATCCTTATCAAGTCAGCTATCTAAGATTTAAAGGAACAAGCACTCCTTTCACAAAAGTCGTTTTTGAAGATAGTACTTCCATTCAATTGATTACCCAAATAGACCAAAACTTTGGATACGAACATCCAATCTACTTGGCTAAATCAAAGGATTATAAATTGGCTTATGCTGAAAATGTTTGTGGTCGTTTTAACGGTTCTGGCATAGCCACTTTTATTGTAAATGAAATTGGATTCAAGGCGAGTAGCATAAGCATTATTAATAACAGCATTTGCAAAGGAAGCTCTTTATTTATTTCGTACACAACAAATGGAAAATTCAAAAGTGGTAATAAGTTTAAGTTAATATTCAAGCAAACAAATCAGTCGCAGGAATATGAAATTGAAGCCATTGATAAAGATGGTATTTTAGAAGCAAAACTTACGGATAATATTCCAAGTGGTTCTTCATATAACGTTCAATTAGTGGCATCTGACCCTAAAATATCTACGTTGCTATCTAATAATTTTACCGTAGTTGATAGACCATCGGCTGAAATTGTAACAGCAAGTTCCAGTATTTTTTTAGGACAAGAGATTGACGTTCAATTCAAAGTAACTGGTGTTGGACCTTGGAATATAAATCTGTCGGATGGATCTTCTGTAAACTACAACTTTACAGGCTCGACATTTCCTAATTCAGCAAGTACATATAGTTCAAAATTAAGACCTTCCAAAACGCAAGACTATTCTATTACTTCATTTTCAAGTAGTTGTGGAGTTGGCAGTAAAGGAACAAGTGTAATGAATGTTGTGGTGAAGCCTTCGGTGACGATTGATACGATTCAAAAAGGAACGGAAATTTGTGCAGGAGATACCATTATTGCGAAATATACCAATAACGGACAATTTAATAAATCACTTTTTAGAGCCGTTTTACGGGGAAATGCCAATTCAACGCCTGTGTTTGTTCCTGCCATTTTTGAAAATGACCTTGTGAAAGTAATCGTTCCTAAAAACTATTTT